>JAZSMV010000035.1:0-3423 GCA_045536065.1 Eubacteriales bacterium
AACCATAAAAACATATAATGTATTATTATAACAGATACATTTAAAATAACAAGTGTTTTTGCATAAATAGTATTATTTCGGCGATAATTGTCAGGCTTTGAAAAGCGCAAAATTGTTTCTGGCTTTTTGACGGACATTTTCGCAGATCGGTTCTGCGTATCTCCCCTGTTGCGGTGCCCGGCAGAAGCTACGCCCGGCGAAGCGGGCTTGCTTCTTGCTCACACTCCCCGGCAGCGATCGCTTCTTATTCTATTACTTTGTGACGGACATTTGCGAAAAATAGTTCTGCATATCTCCCCTGTTGCGGTGCCCGGCAGAAGCTACGCCCGGCAAAGCGGGCTTGCTTCTTGCCGACCGCTGCCACTCGCTCGCCTCCCTCCCCCCGCCCCCGGCGGCGGTCAGCTCGCTCCCCCAACGAGCTGCGCTCGTCGGCCTCATAACCCAAGGTGTGTAGCAGCAATTCTGCCGCAGCAGATAAAAAAAACAGCCAGCCGAATGGCTGACTGTCTTTTTTGGCTCGTAGCATCGAAAAAGATATCACACTTGAAACCAACCGATAAATTGGAATAAGCAGGTTTTTTGATATTCTTACCGAAAACAAGTTCTAATTATCAAAAGGGCGGCGGGGATAAACCTCGCCGCCCTATTTGGGATTAAATTACTTGTTAGTTGTCGTTCTTCTCTTTCTGTCATAGACGGTCAGAGTGATTACTGCGCCGCCGCTGATGAGGAGGAGTTCGATCCACAGCATCATATAGCTGTTATCGCCGGTTTGAGGACTATCGGATACAACCTTTTCGGTATATACCGCCTTAACGGTTGCATCGCCTGTTGCCTTATCAATGGTGGTTTCCCAAGTAACTGTGTAACCATCCTTTGTGGGAATCTCGGGCATTGTAACAGCCTCACCGTGCTTTACGGTCAAGGTCTTGTATACACCGTTTTCGTCCGTGAAGGTGATGGTGTACTCGTTAATGGTGTAAACAGCATTGATCTCGGTGTCGGCTGTGATGTTCTTTCCGTCCTTATCCCAAGCAGGAGCAGTCTGCGTATAGCCTTCCTTTTCGGGGATCGCAGGAACGGTTGCATCCTTGCCGTATCCCACAGTCTGGGTATTGATGGTGTTACCGTCTATCTTAAAGGTAACAGTATAGTTTTTGTATACGGTCACAGTATAGATCGTCTTGTTGCCTGCGTGATCTTCGACTACGACGGTATGCTCTGCATTGTCGGCAGGAATAAGACCGTAAGTGCCTTCAGCAAAGCTCATAGGCACGCCATCCAGTGTGACGGTCTTGATGTCATAGAACTGCTCAACAGGTTTGATAACGGTAAGGTCACCATAATAGGTTTGTCCATCCTCAATACCTTCAAGGGTAGGTGCAATGCTGTCCAGGATCATCCCGTCAGAGTTTATATACAGGGTGTTACCTGCATGATCGGTAACCTTGGCGTAAACAATGTAGCGGCTGTTGGGCTCAATCTTGAACGTGCCGTTGTAATCTTGCCAAATTGTAATTGCCCGAACCTCGTCAAGTTCCAATTCGTCAGTTGCTAAATAATACTGAATCGTGTTCACTCCACTGCCTGCATCGGTTGCGGTGATGGTAACATCTTGGCTCTCATTGAAGAACAGGCCAAAGGTAAGACTGTTCCAGAAGGAAGACCACTTGTTGTCTTTGACAGAGATTTGGGCGGTAGGTGCGGTAATATCTGCAACACCTGTAACAGTGATTACAATATCCGCCTCCAGATTGGTTGCGGTGTACTTGCCGCCTGCGAGTGTTACGGGACTGCCGTTCACTTCTACCGCAAAATTAGAAAGTTCAGTATAACCTTCCTTTAACGTATAGGTCAGAGTAAACTCCTCTTGCCAATCAAGCGTAGACTTATCCACTGTCAAGGTATAACCGATCTGATTCTGCGGTAATGTTACCGTCAACTTTCTGCCTTCTCCGATCGTAACCTCCGTGAAGATAGAAGGATTATAATACCCCTTTGCCTGGTAACGAACATAGTAGGTTCCCGGTGCAAAGTTCATATTTGCATTGGTTACCTTGGTATATTTGTCGTCATCAGCAGTAAATTCCGTGGCATATTCCATTTCAGTAGTAAGCCCTGTAATTTTACCGTCTGCTTTCCCTTTAATAGTTTCGGCAACGCCCGAAACAATCGGAGCATTTTGATAACCTTTTGAAATACTGTAATCGACCTGGACTAATCTTCCGTCTTTCGGCAAGCAATAGTTTCCGTTAGAAAGCGCCGTGATTCTTGCATTCCATCTTCCGGGGATAACACCTGCTCCTTCGGCGGTCTCAACAACCTCCACCGTAAGGTCACACGAGTCGTTATTCACAAGGTTACCTGCTGTTACTTCGGGCACTTGTTTACTTCCGTTATAAGGAATAAACTCCGTAGCGCCCCAATGGATACTGATCTGGCGCTGCTCAACAGTCAGCGTACCCTTGACAAAGGTGATCTCGTAATTATCAGAGGTCAGGCCGCTGACGGTAATGTCGTAATCACCTACGTTGCCGTATTGGTTGTAGGCATTGCTGTAGACCAGTGTGCCGCCAAGCACATCTGCATTTTCGTTCGATGTAAAGCCCGAGTAGGTAACGCCGTTATGAGCAGGTGCATCACCGTAGGTAATGGTTTTATTGTTAGCGGTAACGGTAAGCGGTGCCTTTGCGATTACAAAGGTCTCCTGTGCACTTCCGCTATAATTACCTTTGAAGTTTACCGTTACGGTTTTAAGACCTGCGTTTTTGCAATCCGCCGACCAATCAAGCGTGTAATCGGTGCCCTCGGTCAAGGATTTGCCCTCATAGGTTACGGTAACATCAGGTTTTTGTTCTTCTCCGTTATAGGTAAAAGTTGTTTTACTCAAAGTAGCTTCGGCACTATTATTATCAATCGCTTTTACATTGACTTTGACCCAGATATCCCGAATGACGATTGAATTGGACTCGCCGTTGTCTTCGCGCTTTGCGAAAACGACGCAAGCATAGTCATACGTGCCCGCGCTTAAATCATCGGGAATGCTAAGCGTATCGGTTGTTTCGACCACCACATTGTTGATATTTACCCACTGGTACGAATAGGTATAGCCGTCCTTTTTGTCAACGGTAGCGGTGATCTTTTGATTTGTAAATTCACCATAGGTAAGGGTCAAATTTTCGCTGATCTGTACGCTGGGTACCTCTGCCGGAATCTTTTCCCAAATGGCGTAAAGGGTGGTATCAGCGGTTACGGTTATCGCCTCGGCGGAGATAACGTTACCGTTTGCCGATTTTGCCCAACCCTTAAACTGATATCCGCTTGGTGCGGTAAAAGGGTTCAACGGTAAGGTGTAACCATCGCCGTCAAAAACCTTAACGCTTTCCTTAGCGCCTGTGCCGCCGTTGTTATCAAAAGAAACGG
>JAZSMV010000044.1:0-15499 GCA_045536065.1 Eubacteriales bacterium
AGAAGGAGTCCTTGCACTGCACAACGCCTGTATGGGTGCGGTAGCCAAGCTCCTCACCTGCGGTCTTAAGAGCAGAGGTAACGTCAAAGTCGGGTACTGCAGGGAACTCGATGGGCGCATATTCCATAGATGTATGCTCGAAGCGAACAGCGCCGGTAGCAACAATAACGTCGCCGGGCTGAACGTCAAGGTCAATGCCTCCGCAGGTGCCGATACGGATAAAGGTGTCCGCACCGATAGCGGCAAGCTCCTCCATAGCGATAGAGGCAGAGGGACCGCCTATACCGGTAGAGCATACCGAAACCTTTTCTCCAAGGAGCGTGCCTGTGTAAATGTTATATTCTCTGTTCATTCCAACATGAACGGGATTGTCAAAATGCTTTGCAATCTCCTCACAGCGACCGGGGTCACCGGGAAGGAAAACGTAGCGACCTACGTCACCCTTATTGCAACGAATGTGAAACTGTGTTCCTATATCCTGCATATTTTAGTCCTTTTTAATATTACAAATTATTCTTGTCAAAGCCGAAGGGAAGCATTTCCTTAAGTGTCTTTGCGGTCAGCTTCTCGCCGTTACCCCAGATCACAACGAAATCGCTCTTACAGAACTCCGCCATAACCTGTCTGCATACGCCGCAGGGAGGAAAATCGGCCTTGGAGGGCTTATCCGCCTCGCCGCCTGCAATGGCAATAGCCACAAAATCCCTCTCGCCCTCGGATATAGCCTTGAAGAAGGCAACACGCTCCGCACAGACGGTGGGGGTATAGCTTGCGTTCTCAATATTTGCGCCACGGTAGACCTTGCCCGAATTGGTGAGCAGAGCCGCACCAACGGTGATCTTTGAATAGGGCGAATAGGATGCGCCTCTCGCCTCCTCGGCAAGCCTTAAGAGAGCCTTTGCATTTACGTTTTTCATACTATCTCTCCCTTGACACTTCTTGCATCTCCGTCGGTAAAGTTAACACCCAGCAGATCTGCCGCAGTGTTACCGATGGTGGCAAAGCCAAGACGTGTGCCGAGATTTACAGGCTTCACGTCGGGACCGCAGATGATAAGCGGAACCTCTTCTCTTGTATGGTCGGTGCTGTTGTCACCGGGATCGCAGCCGTGGTCGGCAGTGATCATAAGCAGATCGCCCTCTCTCATACCCGAGATGAATTCGGGCAGCCAGGCATCAAAGGCGGAGAGCGCAGCCGCATAACCGTCAATATCCTGTCTGTGACCGTAAAGCATATCGAAATCTACAAGGTTTGCAAAGCAAAGACCCCGGAAATCGGTCTTCTGTATCTCGAGAAGTGTCTGCATACCCTCGCCGTTGTTGTGGGTGGGCAGGCTCTTTTTGATGCCCGCACCGGAGAAGATGTCGAATATCTTACCGATTGAAATTACGTCTAGTCCAGCCTCTCCAATAGCGTCCATAGCGGTCGCCTTGGGGGGAGTGAGCGAATAGTCGTGGCGATTTTCGGTGCGCTTATACTCGCCGTTTACGGTGGTAAAGGGTCTTGCGATAACTCGACCTACTGCGTGCTCGCCCTGAAGAATATTACGTGCGATAGAGCAGTACTCATAAAGCTTGGCTACGGGCACGTGGCTCTCGTGAGCTGCGATCTGGAACACGCTGTCAGCAGAGGTGTAGACGATAAGGTCGCCTGTTTCCTCGTGAGCCTTTCCGTAATCTCTGATAACGTCAGTACCGGAGTAGGGCTTGTTACACAGCACGCCTCTGCCTGTCTGACGGCTGAACTCGTCAAGCACTTCCTTCGGGAAGCCGTCGGGGTAGGTGGGCATAGGCTTTTCGGATACGATACCCATCATCTCCCAGTGACCCGTAGTGGTGTCTTTACCACGGCTAAGCTCTCTCAGTCTGCATACCGCAGCGGCAGGAGAGTCGGTTTTCGGCAGATAATCTATACCGTCAATGTTGCCAAGTCCCATTTTTATAAGGTTCGGAATATTAAACTTTTCCGAGCCGGAAATTCTTTTCATAGTATTTGCTCCCACGTCACCGAAATTGGCGGCATCGGGGGCATATCCAATGCCAACGGAGTCAAGAACTATGATAAATACTCTTTTTGTTTTCATGTTTTTCCTCCTTTTCACTTTTGCGAAGCAAAAACTTCACTTTGGCATAGCCGGAACTTCACTCGTTTTACAAACGAACTTCACTGCGAACAAAGTGAGCAACTTCACTTTAATAAATCTGCATTAGCCTTTAGAAGTGAAGTTTGCCTTATGGCAAGTGAAGTAATCCTTCGGATAGTGAAGTTCACCTTCGGTGAGTGAAGTTTGCGCTATGCGCAAGTAGTTCGTCTTACAGACGAATAGCAGTATTAAGAGCGATCTCCATCATCTCGGTAAAGGAGTTCTGTCTTGCATCAGCATCAAGAGCCTCGCCTGTGATGATGTGGTCGGAAACGGTGCAGATAGCGAGAGCACGCTTGCCGAGATATGCGGCGTTCATATAGAGAGCGGCAGCCTCCATCTCAACACCGAGAACGCCCAGCTTTGCCCACTTCATAGTAGCCTCTGCATCTGCGTTGTAGAAGGTGTCGGAGGAGAGAAGATTACCTACGCAATATCTTGCACCCAGCTTTTCAGCCTCCTCGATAGCAACCTTCATCATATCATAGCTTGCGATAGGAGCGAAAGCGCCCTGAAGGTTGTACTGAACTGCATAATTGGAGTTGGTGCAGGCACCCATACCGAAGATAATGTCACGAACCTTAACCTTCTCGCTCATAGCGCCGGCAGAGCCGATACGCATAATGTTCTCAACGCCGAAGTTGTTAAAGAGCTCGTAGGAATAGATGCCGATAGAGGGCATACCCATACCGCTTGCCATAACCGAAACTCTCTCGCCCTTCCAGAGACCTGTGTAGCCGTGAATACCACGAACGTTGTTAACCAGCTTTGCATCGGTGAGGAAGGTCTCAGCGATAAACTTTGCTCTTAAGGGATCGCCGGGCATAAGCACGGTCTTTGCAAAATCATCGGGTGTTGCCTTTATATGAGGTGTGTGAAATCTAGTGTTATCCATTTTTGTTTTTTCTCCTTAAAGTTACTTAACGTTTCGCAAAGCGAAACATATCACGACGGTTTTGCCGTCATATCACTTCCGGAACTGATTTATCAGTATCCGGAAATATTGCTCTCCGCCTTAGCGATCTTAACGATACGGCTGGTGCCAAGTCTGTCGGCGCCAAGCTCGATAAAGTCCTCTGCATCCTTGATAGATGCAATACCGCCTGCCGCCTTGATCCTTTTGCCGTTCTTCATATTCTTTGCGAACAGCTCAACGTCAGCCTTGGTAGCGCCTGCGGTAGAGAAGCCTGTGCTTGTCTTGATAAAGTCGGCGTCAGATGCGGAAACGATCTCGCACATCTTGATCTTCTCCTCGTCGGTAAGCAGACAGGTCTCGATAATTACCTTGAGGATCTTGCCGTCGCAGGCAGCCTTGATAGCGTTGATCTCCTCGAGGATCACGTCATATCTCTTGTCCTTAAGGTCGCCGATATTGATTACCATATCGATCTCGTCTGCGCCGTTTCCGATAGCATCGGCAGTCTCAAACACCTTGGTCTTGGTGGTGGAATAGCCGTTGGGGAAGCCGATTACGGTGCAGATAGCAAGCTTTTCGCCAACGTACTCCTTTGCACGCTTAACGAAGGATGCGGGAATACACACCGACGCACAGCCGAATTTAATGCCGTCGTCACAGATACCACGGATCTCCTCCCAGGTAGAGCCCTGAAGCAGAAGAGTGTGGTCGCACTTTGCAAGAATGTGTTCGATTTTCATTGTATTTATTCCTTTCGTGTTATTAACCCTGAAATTTTACTGCTCTCTGAAGATTCTCTTCTTCCAGCAGCGGTGACACATAGCCACGTATCTGTCGTTACCGCCGAGGCAGAGCTGATCGCCCTCGGTAACCACCTTACCGTCGTCGCTGATACGTGCATTAACGGTGGCCTTTCGACCGCACTCGCAGATGGTCTTTATCTCTGCGATAGAGTCGGCAATCTCAAAGAGCCTTGCCGAGCCCTCGAAGGAGTGGGTAAGGAAGTCGGTACGCAGACCAAAGCAGAGAACGGGGAGATCGTGCTCGTCAACGATACGTCGACAGCCGTCTATCTGCTCCTTGGTGAAGAACTGACACTCGTCGCAGATGATAGCATCCACGTCGCTTGCCTCACGGTGAAAGACCTCGTAGATATTTTCCTCTCTGCCGATAGCACGGCAGTTATTTGCAAGGCCTATTCTGGACTTGATAACGTCGTCGCCGTCACGGGTATCGGTGGCAGGCTTGATAAGCCACACCTTCATACCTCTCTCCTCGTAATTAAACTTGGTGATAAGAGCGCTTGCCGTCTTGGACGATCCCATAGCGCCGTATTTAAAATACAATTTGGCCATTGTAGAAAAACCTCCGGAAATTTTCGATAGCAGAGTGCCGGAGCCGACACTTCTCACGCTATCATAAACATTATAACATACCAAAACACAAAAGTAAAGAAGATTTTAAAATATAAGATACGCCGCAGTCGATTTTTGCCTTTGAAATTTTAAAATGCAAAATTTCCCAAACCTATGGAAATTTCGGGAAAAGTATGCTACAATATTTACAGTGCGTGCGTAACGGTCGATATTCGCCGGAGGCGATCGATATTTGGCTTTGCCAATCGATATACTTCTTGTCGAAGCTCGATATATTTCGCACGGCGAAATGTGAATGAAAGGAGAGAACCTATGGTACTTATCATAGCCGAAAAGCCCAGCCTTGCAAGAAATATAATTGCGGGCATAGGCGAGAAAATGGATAAAAAAGACGGCTATTATATAGGCCAGAACTATATCGTGTCCTGGGCGTTCGGTCATCTGTTCTCTCTTGCAGATATTGAGAGCTACACCGGTGGCGAGGGCGGTCGCTGGACACTTGATAACCTGCCCTGCTTCCCCGAGCAGTTCAGGTTCGAGCTTCGTAAGTCGGACGATAAAAAGCGTGTTGACTCGGGTGTACGAAAGCAGTTTAACACCATTGCCACCCTCTGCAACCGCTCCGACGTTGACACGATAGTAAACGCAGGCGACGCCGACCGAGAGGGAGAGATAATCGTCCGCCTTTGCGTTATGAACGCACTGAAGAGCGAAAAGGCGCAGAAGCGTCTTTGGCTTCCCGACCAGACTCCCGAGACGGTTGCCAAGGCTCTTACCGAGATGAAGGATGAGTCGGAGTACGACAATCTGGCAGGCGAGGGCCTTGCGAGAACCTATATCGACTGGCTCTACGGCGTTAACCTTACGAGATACGCCACCATCAAGACGGGTAAGCTTCTCCGTGTGGGCAGAGTAATTGCTCCCATTGTCCGTGCCATTTACGACAGGGATATGGAGATCCGCAATTTTAAGCCCGAAAAATATTTTGTAATCACCAGCGCCGAGGAGACAAACGGCGAGAAAATCGAGCTTACAAGTAAATTAAAGTTTACAAAAGATGAGCTTTCCAAGGCTGAGGACGCCTCAAAGCAGTATAATGACGCAGGCGCAGTTGTAACAGACGTCAGCTCGAAAAAGGAGAATATCTTCCCCGGCAAGCTCTATTCGCTGTCCACTCTGCAGAACGTTCTTGGCGAAAAATACAAGATGAGCATGACCGACAGCCTTGCCATTATACAGAAGCTGTACGAGGAGGGCTATCTCACCTACCCGAGAACCAACTCCGAGTACCTTGCCACCGCCGAGAAGGACAAGATGCGTCAGATCATCGGCAATATATCAAAGCTTGGCTATCCTGTAAAGTTCAAGGATTCAAAGAGCATCTTTGACGACTCCAAGATCGAGGCTCACTCGGCTCTCACCCCCACCTACAAGATTCCCCAGAAGGAAAAGCTCTCCGATGCCGAAAACAAGGTTTACTCCACCGTATTCCGTCGCTTCGTGGCAGTTTTCTGCGCCGAGGAGTGCGTTGCGAGAAAGTCCGAGATAAAGATAAAGGTTGGCGAGCTTGAGGAGTTTTCTCTCAAGGGCACCGTCATTCTCGAGAAGGGCTGGACGAAATACGACGATTATACCAAGAAGGATAAGATCCTTCCCAATCTCTCGGTTGGCGACTCGGTCAACATCGACTTTGGGCCTGCTGAGAAGCAGACCACACCCCCTCGTCATTATACCATTACTACCTTAAATAACTATCTGAAGAATCCCTTCAAGGACGATAAGGCGAAGGCAAAGGAGCTTGAGGAATCGGGCGAGGTTGACGACGCAGAGGATTACCGTGCTATCTTTGAGGGACTTGAGCTTGGCACCGAGGCGACCCGATCGGGAATTATCGACAACGCCAAGAAGAGCGGATATATTGCGCTCAAAAAGGACGTTTACACCATTCTCCCGGGCGGTGAGCATTTTATAGAATCGCTTGGCAGACTGTCTATCAGTATGGATAAGTACAAGACAAGCGAGCTTGGTAAGGCGCTGAAGAAGGTTTACCGTGGCGAGATGACGGTTGAGGAATCGGTGCACCTTGCCGAGAGCGAGATTGCCGCTGTCTTTAACAAGGGCGCAGGCGGTGTAACCGAGATAAAGGGTGTTGACACAGGTAAATACGGCGAGATAGTCGGCACCTGTCCCATCTGTAAAAAGAACGTAGTCCGTGGTAAATTCAGCTATGGATGTATGGGCTTTGAGGATGGCTGTAAGTTCCGTGTTGGCATAAACATCTGCCGCCGTGACGTACCCATAGACGAGGTTCGCCGACTTCTGACCGAGGGCGCAACCAACACCATAAACGGCTTTATTTCCAAAAACGGCAGATATTTCGACGCCCGCCTGGTGATAAAGGACGGCAATGCGGTGTTTGATTTCACAAAGCAATAACAAAAAAACTCCAAAAGCATAACATAATATTGAGCACACGCTCAAGAAAACAAGACTTTGGAGGAACATAATGAACAACAACTGCTTATGCCACATCTTTGATGACAACTGTACCTGGATCATAATTCTTGCGATAGTGATTGTATTCTGTTGCTGCTGCAACCACTAATTGCTTAGATATTTTGGTGAGAATGTCCGACCACTTCCGCTCGCAGTAGGTTTCTACGGCTTCGGGTCGTGTTCAAACATTCTCCCTCAAAATCTCTTAGCAATTAGCATAGCACAGGGTTTTTGTGGAAAAACTTAATTCTATTTCAAAAATTTGACACCGTAGGAGCGAGCACTGCTCGTCCTGTGAAAAAACGGCTCTTAACCGAGCCGTTTTTCTTTTTGTTCTATTTTCTCTTGCGGTGCATATAGTTTAGTACAGTATTTTTTGCGGAGGGAAAGCTTATGTTCATATATTCAGTTCGGGCATCTACGGTAAAGCTTATGGGACTTGTGCTGCTGCTTGCCACGCTGATAGGCGTGGTGGCTTTAAGCGGGCAGGGAGGAAGCATTTTGGCGGTCAGCTCGGCAACCGAGATCGATTACAGCGGCATCAAGACAAAGGAGGATCGTGAAGACTTTATAAAGAACTTCGGCATCAAGATAGACGGCTCCTCGGAGCAGACGGTGGCATTCCGTATGCCCGACAGCTTTGACAGAGTAATTCTCGGCTACAACGAGCTTCAGAAGAAGCAGGGCCTTGATCTGATGAAATATCAGAACAAAAAGGTCACCCGCTACACCTACAAGGTGACAAACTACGCTTGCGAGGGCGAGGTCTATGCCAATCTTTTCGTTTACCGTGGCAGAATAGTTGCCTGCGATCTCACCTGCGCAGATCAGGGCGGCTTTGTCATTCCGCTGACACAGGTCGATAGAGAAAGCTTAAAATAACCACACCCTCGTTTCCGTGGAAAACCAGACAACACAAAAAATGAAAAAAGAGCAGAGAAATCTGCTCTTTTTTGTCTGATATAAAATTTCAGGTGTCGGTGCGATATGAAGGATTATTGGTTAGACAGCATTTTTTTAACGTACTCAATGCTCTCGCGGGTTCTGAGGGCATATGGACTAAGTTCACCGTAAAGCTCGGCCTGCGCTGTATAAAGCGTCTCGTAAGCTTCGAGTGACTTTGTGTAATCGCCAACGGCACAATAAACCTGTGCCAGAACCTGCTGAGAGTCAAGCACCGAGGGATGACGGTTGCCAAGAGCATTGATACGGCTCTGCTGTGCTTTCTCTAATATTCCAATTCCGATCATAAAGTTTCCGTTTTCAAAATAACTGATGCCAAGGCTGTTAAACATCTCTATTGAATCGGGATGCTCATTGCCAAGCAGCTTAATATTAAGGCTGTACGCCTTGCTTTTTACCTGTATGGCATTATTGTGATCGCCGATATTGGAATAGGAGATTCCAAGGTTGACAAGAGTCTTTATAGTATACGGATGCTCCTCTCCCATAACTCTGCACTGTATTTCGTACACACGGTTCAGCTGCTCAATTGCCTCTGTGTGCCGTCCCATACTGCCGTAGATGGTTGCAATATTATTCATTACCGTCAGGGTATCGGGATGCTCTGCTCCTAAAGCTTTACATTTCAGGAAATAAACCTTGTTAAGCAATTCAAGAGCCGCCTCTCCTTCTCCCAGCATATTACGGGTGGTTGCAAGGCTGGTAAGGGTGGCTAATGTATCAGGATGCTCCTCGCCTAAGAGCATTAAGTAATTATTATATACCTCGGTAAAGAATTCTAACGCTTCAGTAAGCTTTCCGAGATAGAAGTACTTTACGGCAAGATTGTTTAAAACGTGCAGGGTGACGGGGTGCCCCTCTCCAAGCAGCTCGCAGTATAGCCGATAGCACCTTTCCAGCATTTCGGCAGATCTTAAATTCTCACCGAGATTAGCATAGCTTTCTGCAAGGTTAACAAGAGTTCTTAGAGTATCAGGATGCTCCTCACCCAGAATATCACACTGTAATTTATGCACCTTTTCTTGAATCTCCGCTGCCCTTCTGATATCGCCAAGATACATATGTGTGACCGAAAGATTGCTTAGGATCTTAAGTGTGGCAGGATGCTCCTCTCCCATAATCTCACAGCTAAGGCCATATGCCTTTTCCTTAAGCTCGAGAGCTTTTCTTTGATCTCCGAGCATACCGTAGGTGTAAGCGACGTTGTTAAGATAGTTTATCGCATCGGGATTTTTCTCTCCCGAGATAAGGCATTGCAGATTATAGGCGTTTTCCTGCAGCTTAAGAGCTTCGCTATAGTGTCCTTCCAGAATATATATGTAGGCAAGATTATTCATTGCCTTTATGGTCTCGGGATGGTCTGCGCCCAGGGACATAGTGTGGTTGATGTAGCATTCAAACCTCAGATCGGAGGCTTTTTTATAATCACCAACGTTAACGTAATAAGAGGCAAGGTTGTTAATTGATGAAAGCGTGTCCGGGTGAGTGTCACCCAGCATATCCCGTCTGAGAATACAAACTCTCTCCTGCATTTCAAGGGCAAGCTTATACTGACCGATCTGATTGTATGCGCAAGCAAGATTGTGTATATGCTTCAGCGTGTCGGGGCTTTCTAAACCATATGTGTTAATAAAACAGCTTGCCAGTCTTTCTGCCCAATAAAGCGCCCTTTGATAGTCAACACCAACGGTAACACCGTTGTCAAACATAAAGTACAGCCTCTCCATTGCCTCGGGCAGTCCCGCTTCGGCCGCCTTTACTATTAGATCATATCCGCGCTGCAGATCAACCTCAACGTCAATACCATCAAGGTAGGCAAGGCCGATCAGGAAATTATGCTCGGGATCGCTGTCGTTTTCGGCCTTTGCAATTCCTTCGATAGCTGATAGGAGCCTTTCCGAAAAAAGCTCGTCCTCCGGAGAAATAGGCAGCGGAATATCCTTAAATATGCCTCTCAGAATATCAGTGTCAGTTCTTTCCATTTCAGCGGGAAGTATTTCCATACCCGCCTTTTTTGCCGCAGGATACTCCTCTCGGATAACAAAGTTGTCATCCTCTAACAGATTTGGTGTGACAAGGAGGGTAAAAAGCTTGCTCCGCTTCATCGCGCGCTCAATATTTTCCATAAAGCTCTCGCCCGGGGTCAGAAACTCGTCATACCATATAGCAATATCACGGCATCCGGGAATGTTATGAATAATTCTCATTAGCTCATTTGCATAGCGACGGTCCTTTTTGCGGTAGCTTAAGAATACGTATGCGTCAAAAGCCGCTCTGACTCTTTTTGCCGTTTCGTCGCTGATAAGTATTGATTCGAGAATCTTTTTCAGCTTTTCTTCGTAGCTGATTTCGGTCAGGTCATTGCTCAGAGGATTAAGATACTGCCTTTGACCGAAGTTTTTTTGCAGAGAGTAAACCGCATCCATATCCGACTCCATCATAAAGGGCAGGATAGGTATATTCCTTTCCTTTGCATAGGCAATATCCACCTTCATTGCTCGGTTCGGCTCATTCATCAGCTTAAAGGTGATCGGAACTATAAAAAGGTTCATTTGCCCGAGATCCACTTTTATATTCGTTTCGTCAAGGGGTGCGGTCATATCAGGGGTGTAATAGATGGCGCAGTCCTGGGTCTTGAAAATATCATTACATATACGCTCAAAACAGCTGTCAAAATCCCCCTCGTGACAGGTGAAATAAACCCTGGGCTTGCCGTGGGGAGTTGAATTTCCCCTTGTTTGAACACTGAAGCTTGCCATATTAAAACTCCTTGTCGGCAAATTGATTATTCAACAAAATGCACTCGCTTTTCGTCATATCCCGAATGTGGCTCGGGGAACTCGTCGGGGTAGCCCAGCTTTATCAAAGAGAAGGGTATCTGCTTTTCCGAAAGGCCCAGCAGATCGCCCACCTTCTTCATCATACGCTTCTGTGGGTGAATACCGCACCAGCAGGAGCCAAGACCCAGGGCGGTCGCCTGAATTAAAATATTCTCGCTTGCCGCAGCGGCGTCGTGGATCCAATAGTCTGCAAGACCGAGGGGCAGGGCTCTCGACAGATTTCCTACCACCACGATAATCAGCGGAGCCTTCATTCTGGTAAATCTTCCGCAGGCAGACACAGCCTCAAGCTTTTCCTCGCCTCTTATCACGTAGAAATCAACAGGACGTCTGTTACAGGCGCTGGGCGCCGCCATCGCCGCTTCAAGCAGGCGATCGATAAGCTCGCTTTCCACCTCTTTGTTCTTGAATTTTCTTACACTTCGTCTTTTAAGTATAGGATTTTCCATCACACCTTCTCCTCCTTGCCGGATTTCCTCTCGCTCTCCTTCTTTTCGGCTATCTGAAGCTCGTCGATCTTAAGCTCCTCGCTCAGCTTCTCGTTATGAGCCGCATCCACCAGCTTGAAGAAGCCGTAGCCCGACTGCATACCGATAGTCAGCACCAGAAGCACGCCAAGAAGATAGGCGAACAGCGTTGCAGGGAAGCTGCCGAAAATGTCTATCATATAGATTTTATATCCGCCGTAGGGGTTCATTCCGAAGTTGGACAGATGGAAAACGTAGTTGAGAAACAGACCGAAGCCTATTACCGAGTATATACAGATAATCGACTTCTTCCAGTGCTTAAAGTCGCACTTCACCTGCCTTGTGATAATAAGATATGCGCCGTAGAGTGAGGCAATAAGATGGCAGGCGGCCTCGGAAATATATAAGGGCGAAGCTTCTATTCTGTAGCTGAAGATATATGCGTGCTGTGGGCTGATAAGCAGAGCCACGAACATTCCTATCCACAGAAAGGCGATTGCGCTGTTACAGTACTCCTTTACCCTGCCGCTTAAAAATACCGTCAGCGGAATCAGGGTCATAATAAACGGACTTATGTTTTCAAGCGTCATAAATCCCTCGTCAAGCGAGCCTCTTTGATATTCTGCAAGATTCCAGAAGAAGAAAAAGACAAGATCAACGATAATAAACACCGCATTACCTATCTTAACGTTGATATGCTCTCGGTTAAGTGCAAGCAGGGTAAGGGTGACAAAGTAGCAGGCTACCATTATGGCAACCATCTGCATCATATTCATAAAATATCTCCCCAGAAGCCGTCCTCATCTCCGTCGACCTCCTCGTCCTCTATCTCTTCGGGCGGGATGTAATCAAACACCAGCTTTGCGTCCTTGTGACACCAGCCTTCAAGGAAGCCGGTAGGTAATTTATCTTCGGAAATGTAAAGATTAATTGTCATTTCAGGGTTATTAAAGGCTCCTGACTCGATTTTCACAAGAGACTCCGGCAGAGTAACCTCCTCAATAGCATCACAGCCATAGAAGGCGAATGCGTCGATATTTTCAAGACCCTCGGCAAGATTTACGGTTTTAAGCGACGTGCAGCCCATAAATGCCATATTGCCGATGGTCTTAAGCTTTTCCTTTGAGGTAACGCTCTCAAGAGCGGTACAGCCTGCGAATGCGCCCTCCTCGATCTCGATCAGCGAGTCGGGGAGAATTACTTCCTTAAGGCTTGTGCAGTCCTTGAAGGCGCCCTTGCCGATTCTTACAACGGTAGAGGGGATCTCGATGACCTCGAGATTTTTGCAGCCGGAGAATGCCTCGTCGCCGATGGCTAAAATTCCGTCAAGGAGATAGACCGCAGTAATGCCTGTTCTGTCCTTGAATGCGCCCTCGGTAATGCCAAGCACCTGTCTGCCGCTCTCGTGATATGAGCCGATATAGACCTCGCCTTGAATTTCTCTGAATGAGCCGGAGATCTGACAGTAGTTGGTGTTCTCGGGCAGGGAATATTCAATACCGGCTGAGGTTTCGTACTCCCAGATAGCCCTTACGGTAACGTCACGGGTCACCGACTTATAGGAGCCCGACCAGCCACGGAGATAGTGTCCGTACTTTGCAACGTTAGGGGGAGTTGCGCTCTGACCCTGAGTAACTCTCTGCTCGGTGTCGCCGCTGATGAGAATACCGCCGTTCAGGTCAAAGGTAACTGTATGTGTCTTTTTACCTGCGAAGAATACGAGAACGATAAGAAGGGTAATTGCCACAAACTCAGCCGCAAGAATGATTATCAGCTTGGTTTTCTGCTTTAATTTGGGGATTTTAATCGTTTTTGCTTCCATTATTATCACTTAACGTATACAACACGTCCCTTTCTTCTTTCCTTCTCTTTGGGATATTCGCCATCGGGGTAGCCTACTACAAGATTTCCGATACCCTCGTAGTCACCCTCAAGGCCTAGGGATCTTATCCACTCCTGCCACTGGGGCTTTGCCATAACCTCCTTGGCTCTGTGTATCCAGCAGGAGCCAAGTCCCAGCTCGTGAGCCGACAGCATCATATTGCCCAGGGTCAGCGAGCCGTCGTAAACGTAGGTGTGTGCGGTCTTTTCCGCAAGAACCACAAGCACGCAGGGCGCACCGTAGAAGGGATCGCCCGAGGCTCCCATAACTGCCGCATTGTCGGCAGAGAGTTTGTCACGGATCTCCTTATTAGTCACAGCCACGATAACCGATGCCTGCATATTTCTTCCGCTGGCCGCCGCAAGGCCTGCCTCTATTATTTTCTCAATATCGGCCTCGGGGGGCATCTGACTTGTGTATTTTTTTACACTTCGCCTTGTCATCATTACCTCGGTACAGCTTTTCATAATTACCGTAGCTCCTTTGTATTTTTTCTTAAATTATAATATAATTTCTCTGTTTTGTAAATAAAGGTTAGCAAAACTTAACATTTTATTTACTTTCAGCCTCATATTCGTCGATAACCTGACGCATAAGTGCGGGATCATCGGTCATAATGCAGTCGCATCCGAGGTCAATAAGATGCCTCATCTCGTCTTCATCATTGATAGTCCAGTACTGTACCGCCACACCTCTCTTGTGTGCTCTTCCGATAATGCTGGCAAGATCAAGCTTTACCGTAATGCCAAGATCGTATTCCATAGGCACCTGAAGACAGGCAAAGCTGCTTGTGTCGAAGATATTCACTCCTGCAAAGTGGGTAAGCACAAAGATCGCCGCACCCTTTGTGGAGGCTCCACGCATGATCTCGGGGTATTCATTTTCAAGATGCTCCTCGATCTCGGGGTGGAAGGTGCCCACAACTATATTGTCACGGTATTCGGGATAGGAGTCAAGCACCTCGTCAAGAATTCTGCAGGCCTCGTAGCCGCTATCCCCGCTGTTTTTGATCTCAATAATAAAGAGCAGATCGGGATTGCTTTCGTAGAACTCCTCAAACAGCTCCTCTACGGTAGCTATCTGAATGCCCTTGCCCTCAAGGTCCTTTTCGTTTTTGTAGATCCTCTCGCCGTCTTCATCCTCGAAATAGTAGCCGAAGTTATATTTGCGAAGCTCCTCAAGGGTCATATCGCTGATATAATGACGGTTTGCCTTATCGTCGCAGAGCAGATCAACCTCCTCTGCGGTAATATCGCCGTTAACGTTCGAGGTCCTGTCGATATAGGAATCGTGGTTGTAGACAAGATAGCCGTCCTTTGTCAGCCACAGATCGCTTTCAATAATATCAACACGGTATGTGTTCACCGCCTCACGAAAGGCGAGCATAGTATTTTCGGGATTGTTGTCGCCGCCGCCACGGTGGGCAGCGATCATAGGCAGCTCACCCTCTCCAACAATGAAGGGGTTATTTTCTACGTTCTTTTTTGGCGGAATGATATTAATAACGGTGAGGAAGATTGCAACCAAAAAAAGAATAAACGCTATAATTTTTAAAGCTTTCATTTTATCCAAGTACTTCGGCAGCCGCAACTACACGAAGCTTCTCCTTTTCTATTTTGTCTCGGCCGTATGCGTCAAGAAAACGCTGACCGTATTTTTTGGCCTCACTCTCGGCCATGTTTCCGTGCATCATAAGGTTAAATCCCATTGACCACTCGCCCCAGAACAGATCGATATGCCTATCTCCCATTCCTGCGTGGTCAACGTCGATAAAGCCGGAGAATTTCCAGCCCTCAAGCATCAGATTGGGCAGACAGTAGTCGCCGTGGATCAGCACCTCGTTTTTAAGGAGATGCCCACTCTCGCAGAGCACACCGTATGCCTCCTCCCCCGAGGAATAGCCAAAGCTGTCGGGAAAATGCTCCTTGTTATAGCAGTCGGCGTGGTAATTTCTCTTTGCCATGGCAAGATATTCGCTTACTCTATCCTTTACGGGGCAGTCGGAGGGATCGATCTCGTGGAGGGCACGAAGCTGCATAGCAACCAGGTCGCAGAGTCTTTTCGGCTCATCAAGATAGACAGTCGCCGTACAATCCTCGCCTGCCACAGCTCTTGTGAGAAGTATATCACTCTCACCCGAAATATAGCTTAAAACCTGGGTTCCAAGCCCCTTTTTAAAGAAATATTCGGTCATCAATGCCTCACGGCTGAGGCTGCCTTGGGCGGCAATTTTAAGGTAAAAGCCGTCCTCACGGTCTATAAAATACACCTTCGCCTCGGGAGAGCAGGAGCTGTCGTAGAGCCTTGCGCCCTCACACAGCCTGCCAATCTCCTCGGGCAAAATTATTGGAATTCTCTCGATCTCGGTCTTTTTCATAAATTATTCTAACATTAATTCTGCATTCTGCATTCTGCA
>JAZSMV010000048.1:0-4267 GCA_045536065.1 Eubacteriales bacterium
TGGTGACTGCTGCCTTATAGTCCTTGGTGTCGTCGGTACGACGGCTGAAGATGGATTCGCACTCGTCTACAAAGAGAACAGGGCGTATTTGAGAATCCCACTCTTGCAAAGGGTACTATCGCGGTAGCTCAGGCTCTTGCAGATAGCTCCGCTATCACTATCGTAGGCGGCGGCGACTCCGCAGCAGCTTGTGAGCAGCTCGGCTTCGCATCCAAGATTACTCACATCTCTACAGGTGGCGGTGCGTCCCTTGAGTTCCTTGAGGGTAAGGACCTTCCCGGTGTTTCCTGCCTCCTTGACAAATAAATTCTCGTATAATTTCCCGTTTTTGCCCAAGCTCGCAATAGGTAACTATTGCTTCGGGGCAAAGAACGAAAAATTCTCCTGACAATTTATCTTGTCAAGCTCGACATTATAAACGTCAGATATACACTCAGTGGCGGTGCTTTTGTGCCGTCACTGAATGTATGAAATGTAAGAAAACAAAGAAAAGAGAGTAAAAACAATGAGAAAATATGTAATTGCAGGCAACTGGAAGATGAATATGACTCCCAGCCAGACTAAGGCGTTCATCACCGAGCTTGCTCCCATGGTTAAGGGGCAGGACAAGTGCGACATCGTGCTTTGCGTTCCTTACGTAGATATTGCTACTGCTGTTGAAGCAGCTGCAGGCACCAACATTCACGTTGGCGCAGAGAACGTGCATTTTGCAGAGAGCGGTGCTTACACCGGTGAGATTTCCGCTGCTATGCTCAAGGAGATCGGCACTGAGTATGTTGTAATCGGTCATTCCGAGCGCAGACAGTACTTCGGTGAGACTGATCAGACTGTAAACCTTCGTACCAAGGCTGCTCTTGCGGCAGGTCTTAAGGTTATCCTTTGTCTCGGTGAGGTAAAGGAAGAGAGACTTTCCGGTATCACCAATGAGGTTGTAAGACTTCAGACCAAGCTTGATCTTGCCGGTGTTTCCGCAGAGGATCTCAAGAACGTAATCATCGCTTACGAGCCCGTTTGGGCTATCGGTACCGGCCTTACCGCTACTCCAGATCAGGCTGACGAGACCTGCGGAGTTATCCGTGAGTGCATCGCAGAGCTTTACGGTGCTGAAGCTGCAGAGGAGATCATCGTTCAGTACGGTGGTTCTATGAACGACGCTAACGCGGCTGAGCTTCTTGCAAAGGCTAACGTTGACGGCGGTCTTATCGGCGGCGCATCTCTTAAGACCGATAAGTTTACTGCTATCGTAAAGGCAGCTAACGCATAAAAATATCGGCATATAAGCAAATATTAAACAGACCTTCCAACTCAGCTTGAGAAGGTCTGTTTTTTTTGTTTATAAAAATGGATTTTTCTATTGATTTTCACAATATGAAGTGGTAGAATTGATTAGTAAAAATCTTCAGAGGTGATACTTGTGTTAGCACTTGATAAGAAAAAATATTCAAGAGCGGGTATAATAGCGCTCTGCTCTATGGTTTATTTTGTCAGCTACTTTTCGCGCAAGGATTTTGCCGTTGTAATGGCGGGTATGATATCCGAAGGCGCAATAGACAGGGTGAATGCGGGACTTGTCGGCACCATGCTTTTTGCATTTTACGGTGTAGGTCAGCTCCTTAGCGGATATCTTGGCGATAAGATAAAGCCTAAATATCTCATTATGCTTGGATTGTCGGTTACTGCGATCTGCAACGCCCTTATGCCGTTTATACCGGAGGGTCTAATGATAGCGGTCTGGGGTATAAACGGATTGGCGCAGGCGATGCTTTGGCCGCCGATAGTAAAGATACTTTCGCATTATCTCGATCATCAAACCTACGTTACTGCCAATCTTGTGGTGACCGCTGCGGCTCACGTAGCGACGGTGCTCCTCTATGCATTCGTTCCCCTTTGCCTTACGTTTATGAGTTGGGGAAGTGTATTTATTGTCGCCGCAATTCTCGCTTTTGCCTCAATGGTTGTGTTCGCTATAGCGATGCGAATCATTCTTCCGGAGTGCGTAGAGGAAAAGGAAATAAAGACTGAAAAAGAGCAGTCACCCACTCCCGTGTCGAGTAAAAAAGACTGTAATATCCTTTCTGTTATGAAAGAATCGGGCATATTTACTGTGTTCATTTGCATTATCGTCGTTGGTTTTTTGCGCGACGGTATAGAGTCTTGGTTGCCTATGCTTTATTCAGAGGCATTCGGCAGAGACGTGTCGGAGTCCACACTCGTGTCAATTATTCTGCCTATCTTCTCCATCGTGAGCATCACCGTTGTTACCGCTCTTCACAGAAAGAAAGTTTTTCGTAATGAGGTGTCCGGCTCGGCTATACTCTTTGAATTATCGTTGGTATCTGCAATACCTCTCGCAATTTTCGTTTCTATGGATGGCACGTTCTTCGGCATAGCATCTCTATTTCTGACAGCATTTGTCTGCAGCGCTATGCACGGTGCGAACTTTTTGCTTATTTCCTGCCTTCCCGGCAGATTTGCTAAGTTTGGCAGAGCAGCGACAGTCAGTGGAGTTTGCAATAGCTGTGTGTATATCGGAGCGGCAATTTCCACTTACGGTATAGCGCTTGTGTCCAAGGCCATGGGCTGGTCTGTAACCGTAGTTACCTGGTGCGGAATCCTTGCTCTCGGCATACTCTTTGCATTCTTATCTTACAAGAGATATACCGCAATGATTAACTCAGATAAGGAATAAAAGTAAACTTATATAGTCAAAAGCCAAGGCTAATGCGAAAATGCAAGCCTTGGCTTTTATTACTTGTTGTGATAAATGTTTAAATTTCTGCTTTTTTATCTCGTGTCATGAGCTTAATTACTGCAGTTTTTGGATCGGCACCGTTAAAGACGATATCGTATGCTGTTTCGGTGATAGGAAGCTCAACCTCGTATTTTTTAGCCAAAGAGATTGCGGCGGGGAGGGCGTTGATACCTTCGACTACCATGCCGACCTCTTTGATTGCGTCATCGGGTGATAAACCCTTGCCTATGAGCTTTCCGCATCGGTTATTGCGGCTATGCTCGCTTGTGGCGGTTACGATAAGGTCGCCTATTCCTGCAAGTCCTGCAAAGGTGTCATTCTCGCATCCCATCTTTAAACCAAGTCTTTTGATCTCTGCTATTCCTCTTGTTATTAGGGCAGCCTTGGTATTGTCACCGAATCCGAGTCCTGAGGATATACCGGTTGCAAGAGCAATAATATTCTTCATCGCTCCGCACAATTCAACGCCGAGCACGTCAGAGTTTGTGTATACGCGCATACATGTGTTCATAAAGACGTCCTGAACAACAAGAGCGGCCTTTTGATCCTCACAGGCAGAAACTATCGTGGTAGGAAGATCCTTAGCAACCTCCTCTGCGTGCGTAGGGCCGGAGAGTGCGACAAGTTTCACATTTTTGGCAGACGAGCTCTTTGCCAGCTCATCTCTTATTATATCCGTCATAGTAAAGAGGGTTTCTTTCTCAATGCCCTTTGCCACATCAACTATTATCTGTCCGTCGGTAACGAATGGAGCAAGTTTTGCTGTTGTTCCTCTTACATAAGGTGAGGGTACTGCCATAAGTACTATGTCCATACCCGTGACGGCTTTTTCGAGGATTTTGGTGAATTTTGTTGCCTCGGGAATGACCATTCCGGGCAGATTTTTGTGTTCGCGGTTGTTTGATAGCTCATCGATTTCCGATTCGATAGCGGACCATATGATGACGTCATGATTGCTATTTGTCAGCATGCGCGCTAAAGCGACGCCCCAGGTTCCCGCGCCTATAACTCCTATTTTCATATTAACACCTCGTTTCTTTAACAATGTAATTGTAGCATCTTTTCATCTAAAAATCAATAGAACTTACAAAATAAGCCACATATACAACCTAATATACTCTAATCAAGATAACAAAAAAGGCCTATGAAACAGCACAAAGAAAAGAGGTGAGCAGAAAGCCCACCTCTTTAATATTATTGTTTCTTTTTCGGTTATACCAAAATGCACCCAACGAAAGGGAAGATCCGCCCAATGCAAAAAGCCCGGCAAGTAAGATTGATGCGAGGGGATTTTGCGGAGAAATTTTCGTTTACGCCCCGAAGGTGTATATTAATACACCGAGAGGAAGAAAACGGAAATAGAAAAAGAAATACCACATAAAAAGCCTATGAAACAGCACAAAGAAAAGAGGTGAGCAGAAAGCCCACCTCTTTAATATTATTGTTTCTTTTTCGGTTATACCAAAATGCACCCAACGAAAGGGAAGATCCGCCCAATGCAAAAAGCCCGGCAAG
>JAZSMV010000097.1:0-5090 GCA_045536065.1 Eubacteriales bacterium
CAACATATCCACTCGGATCTGCATAATTTACAGGATCATTGTAACAGTAAGCATACAGGTTAAGTCCGTTAGGAGTTTCAAGATCAAGATATTCGGTGCTATCCGGACTTATAAATCTACGCCACTGGGGATTGTAGTATCTTGCATTAAGGAAATAAAGGCCTATGTCCTCATCGTAGTAATAGCTTCTGTAACGGATTGGGTTGTAGTAGGCAAGGTCTACATTCGACGAAGCAAATCTGTTGCAGTTGCCCCATGCATCGTACTTATATTTTACCACAGTATTACCCAAGCTGTCAAGTATTCCTATAACATCTCCTCTTGGATTTTTGTCATAGTAGAAGGTTCCCGTCTCATTAGCCTTTGTATAGATAAGTCCAACTTTTTCAGATCCCTCATACAGATAGACCAGTTTTCTATCAACCGTACCGCTGTCAATATGCGTGGTTGAATAAGCTTCCTCAACAAGTCTTCCGCTCGGATCATATTTATAGGTTGTCGTCATTCTGGCTAAATAATTGGGTGGGAATATCGTGCCGGGGAAGAAGGTATAGTTTCTTTGAATTCTCTGACCACGAGCGTTATAACTGAAGGTATAGGTATATAATCCCGAAGCTCGTGTTCCGGAAGTCATTTTAACAAGTCTTCCTTTGTTCCATGTGTAAGTCCAACCGTCATACTGAGTTACATAGCCGTTGCTATCATAGGAAATTGTTTTTCCTTTGAATGATGCGAGACGATCAGGAATAGATGAATTGTAGGAATATACCTCTTCCGAGGTAGGATCTCCGCTAATTGTTCCTGTTGTGTAAGAATAATTTTGTGCTTTGATTATATTACCAATATTGTCGTAGCTGTAACAAATGGTTTTATTAATCTGCTCGTTGTTTTCACGGATAAGCTGACCGTAGCTGTCATATACGTAATTATTGGTATAACCGCCGCTAACATTATCACGTTCGGTCGTTGTTCTTAATTGTAGATCACTATCTAAAAGATAATTGTGGATTGCTACTCCGTTTTTGTAATGAACAACTCCCGACGGCTTTGTATAATTGTACGTATTAGCCTTTGTTATTTCATTTGCTCCAACGGTTATAATCTTTCTTGATAAGCGTTTATACTGATCATAAGTGTTTTCGGACAACACCATAGGAGTTCCGTTGCGATCAAATCTATATGTACTTATTCGGTTATCAGCGGAAGGATCGTTTGGTTGACTTGTGTATGTTACCGTATCCTTAATATCTACGCCGGAAGATAAATCGCATTCGATACAAGTTACACGGTCTATATCGTCATAAGAAATGATTTCCTCGCCGATCTTTGTTCCGGTTGAGTTAAATTCTCCAATTCTGGATATGCGATCTTGTTCGTATGCGTATTTTGTAACATTGCCTGTTACAACGTCGGTGCTTGTAGCAAGCTTTCCGCTTGAATTGTCAACACCTTCGATACCGTAATTGCCGTTAGCATACCACGGAGAAACGTCGTAGGTGTTTTTCAATAAACTCTCGATTTCGGTTAATCTGCCGTACTCGTCAGTTTTTTGAACAAGACTGTAAACAGCACCATCCTCAGCGGGATAGTAGCTTGTAAGAGTTTTGCGGTTGTCAGTAAATTCATAGCTTTCAATAAGATTGTTAAACTTTTTTACACCTACAAGATCTCCCGATGCGTAAATAAAGTCGTAATCAAGCGCACCGTGGGTTACAGAAGAAAGCATGCCGTTTGAATAATAAAAGTCGTTTTTGCGTGAAGGAGTAGCGTCAAAGCCTTTTTGCGTCAATGCGCTCATATCCGAGTCGTATGTATCTGTGATAACCGACTTAACTGCATCGTTTCCGTCAAGCAACTCCGCCCTATACACTCCGCCCCAAGTAGCGTTTACGTAGTATTTTGTTTTTGACAGAGTTCCACCCGTGCTTAGATTAACATCGGTTACGGTGATCAGAGTATCGGTATAGCTTGTGTCGTGCCTGTAAAGACCCGATACGGTTTCTCTTGTTATAAGTCCATTCGAGGCTCTTTCGTATGTGGCATTTACACCCTCAGCCGTTGCGGAAGATACGTCGAGATATTCGTCGTAAATTTCCTGTTTGATAACAGTACCGCTTTCATCTGCGGTCTCATAAATTAAAAGATAATCGCTGGAATCATCCTTTACCCTTGTTGTAATAATTCCTCTATCCGTATAAAAGCGTCTTCCTAAGTAATAATCCGACAAAGAATAAGTGTCCGTTTGTTCTTCGCTTCTATAACCGAATTTAACAGAAGAAGTTATCGGAACGACCGTCTTACTTTTACTATAGTAAAATTCGCAGGTGTTAACGTTCTTCTTTTGATTTACCAAATATCTCAGTATATCATCGAAGGAACACCAATCAAACTCGGTGTCATATCCGTCTGCCGAGAAGCATACCTCGTGAAGCGGTATAGCGTTGCCGTCTGTTTTGTGTATCAAAACGTCTTCACAAATGGGAGCGTAGCTTGAGGTTTCTTTAGACCACTCATGAGTGCGCTGGAATGCAATGCTGATGTCTTTTACCTCTATATCATTACCGCCCAAGAAAAGAACAAAGATAAAGTTTGATTCAAGGGGTACTTTAAATGCAAAGTGCATCCATTTGTTATAGCTTAAACCTCCTGCAAAAAAGGTAAAACCGAGATCCTCACGTGTTGCTCCAATACGTACCTGTTTTGATTCGTTGGGTATGTTCTGTACGAGCTGCTTGATCCAACCCGAAACGATATAATATCCTTTATCTACTCCTGCGTTGGTGGCATCGTATTTCCACGTGTTATTTCCTAAGCTTTGCATAGGTTCACCGTCGTTGAATTTTTTAGTATACGCAGTCTGAGCATTATATACGTTATCCTCGGTTTTGTAAACGTTGACGCTGCCGACATAATGATTGTTTATAAATTCCGCATCATTTTCACCGATCTCGTATGAATAGGTCATTTTCCCCGAGTTGAACTGTACTCTTGTTTTGACCCCTAAATTGTCGGTGATTTCCACACTGTTATTACTGATATTTGGCGTCATATCTTCGTCAAACTTATATGTGACAGTGTTTCCGTAATGATCGCTAACAGATACTGTTTGGCTTGCGGTATTTCTGCACAAGGTTGAGGAATTAACAGCTTCGTCTACGGCATTACCTGCCTTTATTACATATCCATTCGAATAATCAAAAGTATACACAACGCCCGAGTAGTGTGTTACATAGTTCAGCGTTCCATTGGTGTTATAATTAAATGAGCTTGCACATCCCGCATACGTAACAGTGTTAAGCCTGTTAGATCCATAACCAAACGAAATAACCTTTGTACCTCTGTAGCTAACGGAAATTAATTGGCCGTTCTCGTTGTAGGTGTATGCTAAAATAGGCGTGTCGCTGTATTTATCATACACTTTGATAATTTTTCCGCTGCCATCGTAAACCTCTTTGCTAAAATCAGGATATTCTACGTTGTAATTATATACCGGAATACCTGTGTCGGGAATTATTTCATTACTTCCGGGTGGCACAAGGGTAGGCTCTGATACCTGTACTTTTCTCAACAATCTCTGAGAATCATCGTCGAAAGTATATAAATTCACAATATTGTCAACGTCAAATAAGTCAACAAATCTTCCGTCGCCCTCCTGTATTTTTGTGGGAATATAGTTTTCATCGAAGATAATTCTTTTCTGCAAATTCAATTTATATCCGGGAGCAATAAAAAATGAATTCTGATTTGCGGCGACATCTTCTATATGTAAGGCGTAATTAAATACAAGAGAGAGGTTTACTGTATTCTGAACATCACTGAATGAAAGCAAGGACAACTCGTGAATATGATTGGCACGAGGTAGATCGAGCTTTATCTGTCCTACATCATAACTTTTTACGTAACTCATATTTTTCTCCTATCTTTATTTTTCTTTCGTTTTAATAATCCTAGTTTTACGCTTAATTGAACATCGGCATATACCTCCTTTTTTTGCTTCTGATTATAGTTTACATAATATAATACCGATTTTTTGTCGAAAATTCTTCAGATTTTTTAAAATTTAATTGTAAATTTTCCGTTGCCGGCTTTTTGGAATTAAAAGAAAACAAAAAAATATTTTTTATTTACAAACCCCTTGAATTTTTTGCCGTATTAGTGTAAAATAAATTAGTTAAGTAATTTATTGTAAAACAAGGTCATTTGACTGTAAGGAGAGATAAAATGATTGACATCAGATTTCTTAGAGAAAACCCCGAAATCGTAAAACAGAACATCAGAAACAAGTTCCAGGATGCAAAGCTTCCCCTCGTTGACGAGGTTATAGCTCTTGACGAGGAGCTTCGTCAGAATAAAAAGCGTGCGGACGATCTTCGTGCCAACAGAAACAAGATCTCCAAGTCTATCGGTATGCTTATGGGACAGAAGAAGTTTGCCGAGGCAGAGGAGGCGAAGAAGCTTGTAGCAGAGCAGGCAGCCGAGCTTGCGGCTTGCGAGGCTAAGGAGGCAGAGCTTTCCGAGAAGGTAAACAAGATCATGATGATCATTCCCAACATCATCGATCCCACCGTTCCCATCGGTAAGGACGACTCCGAGAACGTTGAGGTTGAGCGCTTTGGCGAGCCTCTCACTCCCGACTTTGAGGTTCCTTATCACACAGATATTATGGAGCGCTTCTGCGGTATCGATCTTGACAGCGCAAGACGTGTAGCAGGCAACGGCTTCTACTACCTTATGGGCGATATTGCAAGACTTCACTCTGCGGTTATTTCCTACGCACGTGACTTTATGATCGACCGTGGCTTCACCTACTGTATTCCTCCCTATATGATCCGTGCAGGCGTTGTAACAGGCGTTATGTCCTTTGCGGAGATGGAGGCAATGATGTATAAGATCGAGGGCGAGGATCTTTACCTTATCGGTACCTCCGAGCACTCTATGATCGGTAAGTTCATCGATCAGATAGTTCCCGAGGCAGAGCTTCCTTACACTCTCACCTCCTACTCTCCCTGCTTCCGTAAGGAGAAGGGCGCACACGGTATTGAGGAGAGAGGCGTTTACCGTATCCACCAGTTCGAGAAGCAGGAGATGGT
>JAZSMV010000062.1:0-2595 GCA_045536065.1 Eubacteriales bacterium
AAGAGGATCCTTGGGGAATACCTCTATATAATTATCTTTATAGGTAATAACCGGAACCTTAAGCTTATCCGCAGAGTCTACAAGCTCCTTTGCGGTTGCTAAGGTTATACGGGAGAACTGCTCGCCAACGATAGACATATAGTCGATTGCCCTGCCGTTGTAAAGCTCGATAAGCTTGTAAAGAGCTCTGCCGTGGCGCTTGGCAGCATCGGTCTTCTTAAGTCTTGCGTTAACTGCAATGCAGATTCGCCTTACCTCAATGATGTTTGAAATAACTCTCAGGTTTTCAACCAGCGCAGTAACTACACCGTGCTCGTCAAAGGCTCTGGAGATAGCGCGCTCGGTAGCCTTAAGGCTACGGCGGAAGAACTTGATCGCCCTCTTGCTTCTGACCTCAAACTGCTCAAGCTCGTCTGCGGTGATAACAAGATCTGCCGACTCCTTAAGCGACTCCAGCATAACCTTTGCTATGGCAGAGGCTCTGTCAACTATCGCCGACTCGTCGGAGAGTACGGATACGTTCTTTATCTTGCCGTTCTTCTCAAGTACCTTACCCGAGTTTTCGTTATATCCCTGCTCGTCGGGAACAATGTCCTCGATGGGAACAGTGCTGATCCTTCTGATACTGCCGCCGACGTCCTCAATAAGATCACGTCTGTAAGCAAGAATGGGGAATACGATCTCACCGCCTCTGCAAGCCTGCTCAATAAGAGCGGGAGGCAGAAGATCTATGGTAGTGCCGATAGCCTTGGAGGTTATCTCTGCGCACTGGTTATAGGAGGTTATCGCCTTGGCGAAGAATCGCTCGGCTGTCTTTCTCTGCGAGTAGCTGCCCGCACGGTTTACGGTGCGCATATACTCGTATGCAAGCACCAGCTTCTCCCTCTCGAGAGCCATACGGCCAACGGTCAGACTAAGTCTGGTTCTGGCAAAGGCATTGTGTGTCTTAACAGTCTTAATGCCTGCAAGACGCTTGCCGTGTTTAATTCTTACCTCGAATACCTGATTCTTATATTCCTCGCTTGTGCGAGCTGTAAGAGGAGTTCTGTCCTCAAGGCTCTTAAGCTCGTTTTCATATCTCTTGCGGGAAGCATTAAGCAGAGTCACGTGCTTGCTGATGTTCGCACGCTCCTTGTTAATCTTCTTGTTAGCACGCTTGATCTTGCCACGGTAGAACCAGCAGCCAAGCTTGCCCTTGGGCGACTTAACCTCGGCGAGAAGATCCTCTGTACGAACTGCGGGAACGATAGGCATCGTAACCAGCTCGTCATCACGGCTCTGCTCCACGTCGGGATAGATCTGCACGTATCTTTCTACGTATGTAAGTCTGGGAATTACCGCCAGCGACTTGCCCGAAGCAATATTCTCGGGAAGGAAGGTGGAAATTCTGGTAAGCTGCTCACCTGTGATGGAGGCGTAGTTGATAACAAGCTCGTTGTATCTGTCAACCTCCTCATGAAGCGAAACTCGTGCGTCCTTTATAAAGTCGTGGGCCTGTACCCTCGCAAAGTTCTCTAAAGCGTTGGATTTAATCTCAAGAATCTTGCCGCAAATCTTGATCACGCCTGCCAGAAGAGCGGGTGTTTCCTGCTCGTCACGGTTGGAGTCGAGAGTACGCTGTGCCGCCTTAAATGCAGCCTCAAAGCTTCTCAAAGCCTCTCTTACGTGCTTGGTATAAGCATAAATGCTTAATTCCTCATTTTCGAGCCTTGCGCCCTCTGCCTTGATAGCGTCTACAACGTCGTCGTAGATCACAAGATCCTCAGGATCGATCTCCACGCTGTCGGCCTCGGGATCTCCCTCTGGAGCTTCCTCAGCCTGCTCGCTCTTCTCAGACTTGAATTCCTCGCCGTCGGAGGTTCTCAGGTAAATGTTACCGTCCTCGTCAACGCCGATCTCAAGGCTGCCGAAGTCCTCTTTCTCCTCGTCGGGAGCTTCCTCGTCGGGAGTTTCTTCATCGGTGGGTGCTTCTTCCTCAGCGGGTGCTTCCTCAGCGGGTGCTTCCCCAGCGGGAACTTCCTCAGCGGGAACTTCCTCAGCGGGAGCTTCCTCAACAGGAGCTTCCTCGTCGGGAGCTTCTTCATCAGCAGGAGCTTCTTCCTCGGTGGGAGCTTCTTCCTCGGCGGGAGCTTCTTCCACAGGAGTTTCCTCAGCAGGAGCTTCTTCCTCGGCGGGAGCTTCCTCTACGGGAACTTCCTCAGTGGGAGCTTCCTCAGCGGGAGCTTCTTCCTCGGTGGGAGCTTCTTCAACAGGAGTTTCCTCAACAGGAGCTTCCTCAGCGGGTGCTTCCTCAGCAGGTGCTTCCTCAGCAGGAGCTTCTTCCTCAACAGGAGCTTCTTCAGCAGGTGCTTCCTCAGCAGGTGCTTCCTCAGCAGGAGCTTCTTCCTCAGCGGGAGCTTCTTCCTCGGCGGGAGCTTCCTCAGCAGGAGCTTCCTCAGCGGGAGCTTCTTCCTCGGCGGGAGCTTCTTCCACAGGAGTTTCCTCAGCAGGAGCTTCCTCAGCGGGAGCTTCCTCGGTGGGAGCTTCCTCGGTGGGAGCTTCTTCCTCAGCGGGAACTTCCTCTGCGAGAGCTTCTTCCTCGACAGGAGCTTCCTC
>JAZSMV010000041.1:0-12397 GCA_045536065.1 Eubacteriales bacterium
TTTGACGCAGTCAAGTGCGTACTTTACAAGACGAAAGCCTTAAAAAGACGCTAAAATTTATCGCCGTAGGGCTTATGGGTTCGATTACCTTACGGCTACGGGTAGTAAGTAACGATTGTATGGCTGGCAGGCCAATCTAAAATGCACCCCTGCGTCGCCGGTAGCGATTAGGGCTATGCCCGAAAATGAAATACCCCCCGTTTTACGGGGGGGGAATCTTTATTTTAGTTTTCAGGAACGTAGTTGTAATGGATTGTGGGGTAAAGAAGATAATCATTGCTACCATAAAGATTATCAATTGAAATTGCCTGCCATTCTTCCTTGCTACCGGTGTAATATACGTCTTTTAGGCTGGAGCAATAAGCGAACGCATCCTCACCAATAGAAGTAACGCTGTCGGGGATTACAATAGAGCTAAGGCTGTGGCAACTAGAGAACGCATAATCACCAATAGAAGTAACGCTGTCGGGGATTACAATAGAGCTAAGGCTGTTGCAACTAGAGAACGCATAATCACCAATAGAAGTAACGCTGTCGGGGATTACAATAGAGCTAAGGCTGTCGCAATTAGAGAACGCCATATAACCAATAGAAGTAACACTGTCGCCGATTACTACAGAGGTAAGGCTGGAGCAATTAGAGAACGCCATATAACCAATAGAAGTAACACTGTCGCCGATTACTACAGAGGTAAGGCTGGAGCAACCCTTGAACGCCCAATCACCAATAGAAGTAACGCTGTCGCCGATTACAACAGAGCTAAGGCCGGTTAAATGGAACGCAGAATCACCAATAGAAGTAACGCTGTCGGGGATTACAATAGAGCTAAGGCTGTTGCAATTAGAGAACGCCATATAACCAATAGAAGTAACTGGCAGACCATTATATTCGTTCGGTATTACTATGTCTTTATCATTACACCTGCCTATTCCTTGAACTTCATATGTGTTATTAGGTAACAACGAATATACCATTTTTTTCTGCCCAGCAAGTAAAGTTTGCTCTTCAACTATCCTTCCGCACATGGTACATTCGGTATGCTTTGAGCCATCTTCGGTATGTGTCGCTTTCGAATCAACAATCCAATCACTTGCGATACAATCTATTACAGGAACGATTGTCTGCGGAACGACCATGGTGTCGCAAAGAGTGCACTTTTTACCCTCGGTCAGGCCTGTCTCCCTGCAGGTTGGATCTACGGCATCTACAGCAACGATTTGAGAGGGATCATCGTGCTTGCAACTTACAGTATTACAAGCAACCAAGCACGTCAAAAGTACTACGATCAACGTAAGAAACATCAAGATCTTTTTCATAATGCTTTCACTTTCACGTAAGCCCGTCGGCATATTTATCTACATTTTATCACATATTACATAAATTGTCAATATAAATGGCAGGGCTGTTAACCCTGCCATCTTTTTGTATAACGAAAGCCACCTTTGCTTTGCGTGGTTTTCGTTATACAAGAAAAGAGCGCCCGCTTGGACGCTCTTTGAATTTTAATTACCGAAAAGGCTTGAAGTTTATCGGGTTATTTGATTACTTCTGCCTGAGCGGCGGTTTATAAGCACGCACATATTGCGGCCGCTCGGTGCGTTTTCGCGCTCGCCATAGGGGAGAAGCGAGCGATCTGCTACGCAGATTACCGAAAAGGCTTGAAGTTTATCGGGTTATTTGATTACTTCTGCACAAGGTGAACTGCGAAGCCGCAGATCTCATCCTTGAAGTATACGAACTTAGGCTTGCCGCTCTTTGCGTCGTAGGTGATGCTGGACTCGTCGAACTCAAAGCCCATTCTGGTAAAGTAAGCCATTGCTCTGTCTACGAAGTTGGTGCGGATGCCGATGTGGCCGTGTGTACCGGGGCCCTTGCCGTGCATAACCTCAAGCTGCTCGCCTGCGAAGGTGGACTTGCTGGTCTCACGGAGAGGCATACCGAACATAAGGGAGAAGAGCTTTGCGCCCTTTTCAGCCTCTTCCTTAGAGTCGTTGTTGATACCCATGTGAACGAACTCAAGGCCGAGCATAACCTTAACTGCATTTCTGGTAAGAGCGGTGATCTCATCCCACTTCTTCTCTCTTACAAGGTCGTCTGCTACCATGAAGGAGCCGCCGCAAGCTACGATCTTGTTGAACTTAAGGTAGTCGAGAAGGTTGTTTGCATTAATACCGCCGGTAGGCATAAAGGTAAGCTGACCGTAGGGAGCCGCCATAGCCTTAAGCATCTTAAGACCGCCTGCTGCCACAGCGGGGAAGAACTTAACGGTGGTAAGACCAAGCTCAAGAGCTGCCTCGATGTCAGAGGGGTTGGAGCAGCCGGGAAGCATGGGAACGCCCTTGGAAAGAGCATAGCCGGTAACCTTGGGGTTAAGGCCGGGAGAAACAAGGAACTTGGAGCCTGCAGCGATAGCGGCGTCAACCTGCTCGGTGGTGAGCACGGTGCCTGCGCCTACAAGCATCTCGGGATATGCGTCGGTGATTCTCTTGATAGCCTCAGCTGCGCAAGAGGTACGGAAGGTGATCTCGGCTGCGGGAAGACCGCCGTCAATAAGAGCCTTTGCAAGCGGAACTGCATCGTCTGCGTTCTCGATCTTGATAACGGGGATAAGGCCGATGGAATAGAGTTCTTTCATCATTTCGCTCATTTTAGATTTCTCCTTTATTTTAGCGTAAAAATTTTATTTGCATATTAGGTCATCATAATTATACAATATTATAGTCCCGACTAGAATTGTAAAAATTGCTCTTTGGCATTGCAAAAATTGTCTTTTTCTCAAAATTGCCTAAAATCTGAAGAATAGCCATCTGCTTTACTTGACATTTTTTGCGCTCTATAATATAATATATTCACTAGTATTTTTATTCCAAAAAAAGCAGGGAAGGGAGGCGAATTTTATGCTTAAAATCGTCAGAAGCGGGCTTGGATCATCCTCGTTTAAGCTTCTTATAAATAGCATAAGGCATATTACATCAGAGGGCAGGCAGGCCTATCTTATCGTACCCGAGCAGCAGACGGTTATGGCAGAGGGAATGCTGGCACGTGCTCTTCCACCCTCGTCGGTGCTGAATTTTGAGGTTACAAACTTCACCCGTCTTGCCAACACCACCTTCCGTACTCTCGGCGGTCTGTCGGGTGAGTACTGTGATTCTGCTAAAAAGTCGCTTATTATGTGGCGAACCCTCACCGAGCTCTCTCCCACTCTCAATATGACCGCAGGCCGACGTGAGATAAACGCAGGCCTTGTGGATCAGGCACTTTCTGCCGTTGCGCAGATGCAAAATCTGGGACTTCACCCTGCTGAGCTTTTGGAGGCTACCGAGCTTGAGGAAATAAAGGACGACGGCAGACTTCTTGCCAAGATGACCGACCTTGCCGCCGTGTATTCGCTCTATAAGAGGCTTTTGTCCGAGCGCTATGCAGATACGGGTGACGATGCCGAGGCAATGTGCAGAAGGCTTATGGAAAACCCCGATTTTCTCTCGGGTACAAGCATATTTATCGAGGGCTTTACCTCATTTACCGAGCCGCAGTATGCCCTTATCGGAATCTTAGCGGCAAGGAGCGATCTGACTATCGCTCTCACACTTCCCAAGGGTCTTGAGGAGTCCTTTGAGTACACCGAGATCGCCAAGTGTCAGCGCAGGCTTATCTCCTCTGCGAAGGGGCAGGGGGCAGACGTTAAGCTCTCGAGAGAAGAGGGCTATCGCTCACAGAGAAATGAGGCTCTTGACGAGATTTGCGATCTTTTATGGTCTACAATTAAGCCAAATGACAATATAACTTTACAAAATAGCGATAATCTGCGTATTTTTGAGGCAAACACCCCCTATGATGAGTGCGCATTTATCTGCGAGGATATTAAGCGCAGAGTTATGGAGGGCGCAAGTTACAGCGACTTCGCTATTATTGCCCGCTCGGCTGATAGCTACCGTGGTATTCTTGACTGCGCTCTCTCGGATGCAGGCATTCCCGCATTCACCTCTACCCGCCGTGATATAAACGAGTTTGAGGCTATAAAGCTTATTTACACCGCCTACGCCGCCTGCCGTGGCTTTGCACGTGAGGACGTTATCAGCTACTCAAAGTGCGCTCTGTCGGGTATTGGCCGTGAGAGATGCGACGAGTTTGAGACCTACGTCAACACCTGGCAGATCACAGGCCGCCGCTTTACCGAGGATGGCGTGTGGAATATGAACCCTGCGGGCTATACTCTTCACAGAGCCGAGGGAACAGATGAAAAGCTTGTTCGTATAAACGAGGTCAGACAGAGCATTATCAGACCCTTAAGCGCACTTCGTGACAGAATTGCCACTGCCGATACGGTAAAGGCACACGCAGAGCTTCTGCTCGACTTCCTTACAGAGATAGATATGGAGTCGGCTCTTAAGGAGAGATCGTCGGCGCTTTTAAAAATGGGCGAGAGCGCTCTTGCCGAGGAAAATGCGGCACTCTGGCAGCTTATCTGCAACGCTCTTGACACCCTTGTCACCGTTCTCGGTGATGCTCCTGCCGATGCAGAGGGCTTCTTAGCTCAGCTTAAGGTGGTGTTCTCTGCCACCAATATCGGCCGTATTCCCTCCTTTGCCGACCAGGTGACCGTTGGTAGTGCGGATATGCTCAGGCTTTATGATAAGAAGCATATATACCTTATCGGTGTTAACGCAGGTAAATTCCCATCCACCGTCAGTGATCGCTCCTATTTCTCCGAGCGTGACAGACGCAGACTTACCGAGTGCGGACTTGCCATAGATCCCGAGCTTGAGATAAAGGGCGCAAGAGAGCTGTATATCTTCAGCCGTGCATTTTCTTATGCTACCGACAGCGTAACGCTGTCCTATTCCACCGCCGACACTCGCTTTAAGGCTATCGAGCCTGCCGAGGTCATCGGCAGAATTGCCGAGCTTACGGGTAACACCGTAAGACCTGTCAAGATAGACAGCCTGTCCACCGAGGACAAGCTTTATTCGGCTGAAAACGCTTTGATGAGCATGGGCGATATGAGTGAGAGCTACGATGCGGTGAGGGATGCGCTGATAGACTCCGGCTTTGAGCGTGAGGTATCGGTGCTTGAGGGAGATATTTCAAATTCTGCGGCAAGGCTTGGTTCTGAGATAATCTCTCCCGACCGTCCTCTCTCGCTTACCCAGACACGTATAGACTCCTACGTGAGCTGTCCCTTCGGCTATTTCTGTCGCTATCTGGTACAGCTTCGTGAGGATGAGACAGCCGAGTTTGATGCCCGTAGCATCGGCTCCTTTATCCATGCAATTTTAGAGAACTTCTTCCGTGCGCTGTCCGAGCAGGGCAGAAAATCCGGCGAGCTTACCGCCGAGGAGCGAGTTAGCCTTACCCGTGCCGCTGCGGAAAAATATATTGCAGAGCTTGGCGAGGATGTTATCGGCGCCAGCGTGCGCACAAGAATAAAGATTGACCGACTCTGCCGTGCTGCGCTTCCCGTTGTGGAGGGGCTTTGCGAGGAGTTCAGCCGTTCGGCATTTGAGCCCAGATTCTTTGAGCTCTCCCTCAGCCGCTCGGACGATTCCACCCCCGACCCTATAAGCCTTACCACCGACACAGGTAGGGTCAGCATCTACGGTATTATCGACCGTGTTGACGCTTATAAAAAGGGTGAGGACGTATACCTTCGTGTTATCGACTATAAGACCGGACATAAGGAGTTTTCTCCCGAGGATATGGCGGAGGGCTCTAATCTGCAGATGTTCCTCTACCTTAAGGCGCTTGTAGAGAGCGAGAACAAGAAATTCCGTGAGAGCCTTGGCGTAGGCGAGGGCGGCAGACTTATTCCCGCAGGTGTTATCTACGTAAAGACCTCTGTCCGTGACGTGAGGGTGGATACGCCCGACGATTCAGCGGCATCCGAGGCGGTAAAATCCGCCCAGGGCAGAGAGGGAATGGTGCTTGACGATCCCGAGGTGCTGTCGGCGATGACCTTAAAGTACACCCCTGTCTACTCGAAGCGCACCCCAGACAAGATCACCGACAAAAAGCGCAAGTTCCTCTACACCGAGGAGGGCTGGCAGACCATTATGGAAACGGTGGAGGAGTCGGTAGGCAGAGTAGCCGACGGCATCAGAGCCGGTGTGATGGATGCCTGTCCGAAGGAGGAGAAGGACAAGTCGCCCTGTGATTACTGTAATTTCAAAGCTATTTGCCGTCGTGGATGATAAAATTTGTAACAATCTTCGTTCGCTGGACCTCGACGTAGGTAACTACGCCTTCGCTCGCAAACGAAAATTCTTCCTAAATTTTCTCTATCCACGAAATAGAGGATGATAAAATTTGATATAATTTTTGTTTGCCGGACCTCGACGTAGTAGCGAAGCGGCCTGAGAGTGTTAGAAAACAACACAGTGCGTTGTTTTCCCTCGAAGGTGCCCGAGCCGCAGCGAGTAACTACGCCTTCGCTCGCAAACGAAAAGTCTACCTAATTTTTCTCTATCCACAAAAAATAAACAAAGTTTTACAAAATATGTTTGCTGAACACTCGACGTATGAAAATACTTTGTATTGTTTTGCTTGTATTACCGTGTAAATAAAAAAAACCGACCGCTTTTGCGATCGGTTTTTTGCTTTTTATCAGATAGAATATTCCTTCTGGTACTCTGCGTACTTTTCCTGGAACACCTCGCTGTCCGAGCGGATGTGGTGGATGTACTTGTGCAGATCCATAGAGTTTTCTGTAAACATCTCAATAAGGCAGCAGCCTACGTTGGAGCAATGGTCGGAAACACGCTCAAAGTTGTTGAGCATATCCGCCAGAATAAATCCGTGCTCGATAGTACATTCGCTCTTCTGCAGTCTTATGATGTGGTTAAGCTTGATCTTATCACGGAGATCGTCAACTACCTGCTCAAGAGGCTCAATGTTGGTTGCAAGCTCAATATCGTTTTCCTTAAATGAGGTCTCGGCTATGCCGACGATCTTGTAAATCGCCTTACCGAGAGTAGTAAGCTCTGCACGTGCGTCAGCCGAGAACTCAAGCTTCTTGTCTCTGATTTCCTCTGCCGATTCCACGATATTAACTGCGTGGTCGGAGATTCGTTCAAAGTCACCGATAAGGTGCAGAAGCTTTGTGATCTGCTTGGAGTCGGACTCGCTTACGTCGGAGGCGGAGAGCTTTACAAGATAGGAGCCAAGTGCGTCCTCGTAGTTGTCAGCCTTGTTCTCCAGCTCACGAACCTTGTCTGCAACCTTGGGGTCAAAGTTGTCGAATAGCGTCAGCGATTTATGAAGAGCCTTGCAGGAGGCCTCTGCCATTGCCATAGCAACCTCAGTAGCTCTCTGAACTGCGATAGCAGGCGATTCAAGAAGTCTCTCGTCAAGGAGATTTGTAGTCTCCTGATCCTCTTTGGAATCCTTAATGGAGATGCGTGACAATTTTTCAAGCTGCTTATAGAAGGGCGAGATGATAGCAACCGAGATGATTTTGAAGGCTGTATGTACGATAGCAACGCCCCACATATCGATTGTGTTGTCGGTAAAGAGAATACCGTTCATCTTGAAGCCGCCGATCAGCCAATTAATAAGGTAGAAGCCGGACAGCACTATTACAACGCCGATAATATTGAAGTAAAGATGGATAAGAGCGGCACGCTTACCATTCTTATTAGCTCCCGCAGAGGAGATAAGTGCGGTAACGCAGGTACCGATATTCTGTCCCATAACGATCGGGATCGCTGCACCGTAGGTAATGCTTCCTGTGGCGGTCAGAACCTGAAGAATACCGATGGATGCGGAGGAGGACTGAACTATTGCGGTCAGAACAAGACCTGCAATAACGCCGAGGATAGGATTGTTGAACATAGTGAGAATGCTCTTGAATTCATCGTTGTCCTTAAGGCCGCTTACCGCATCACTCATCATACTCATACCTGTCATAAGGATAACGAAGCCGATGAGAATAAAGCCAATATCTCTCTTCCTGCCACGCTTTGCAAACATAATGAGGCAGATAGCGATAACTGCTACGATAGGAAGCCAGGAATCGGGCTTCAGCACCGAGAGAGCGCCTACAACACCCTCTGCGCTCTTGCCTCCCACGCCGGAGAGACCTGTGATCCAGGCGGTTACCGCAGTACCCACGTTGGCGCCCATAATAACGCCAACTGCCTGAAGCAGAGTCATAGTGCCGGAGTTAACGAAGCCGACTACCATAACGGTAGTAGCCGAGGATGACTGAATAATGGCGGTTACGCCAAGACCAAGCAGGAATCCCTTAAAGGGATTAGAGGTCATTTTACCGAGTATAGCCTTGAGACCCGAGCCTGCGCTCTTTTTGAGCGAGTCGCCCATAAGGTCCATACCGAACAAGAACAGCGCCAGACCGCAAAGCAGCGGCAGCACCATCTCAAGAATTTCAAGAACTTTATCCATTGTTTCCATAAGTCTTTGCCTTTCTTTATATGCGAAAGGGCGGCAGAGCGCCGCCCTTTAGGTGGAAAACGGTCGTTTATCTTCTCTTTTCGATTATATGCAGCGTGGGATTTACGATCTGGTCGCAGACAGCAACGGAGGTCTGTCGGGTAGCCATAAGTCGCATACCGATATTTTCGATAATGTTGCGGGGAGGAAGGGGAAGATCACGCATTTCTTTGGAGTTGATCTGCTTGGACTTGGACATGATAGAGATATATCTGTCGTAAATGGTGGAGTTGAGAAGTGCGAAAAGTCCGAATGCAAATCTGGGATTAATCTCAATGTTCTTGTCAACGGTGTCGATAAAGTTGATCTTGTTGTGTGTGCTGATGTATCTGTGGTTGGGAAGCTGTGCCGCCATATAGATAGCAGAGTTAACGAATCTGTCGTCGCTCTTTGCGGGCACACGCTTGATGATGATCATATTCTTGTTGCGCTGAACAAGCTTCTCGTTAAGGGGAACGATATACTGATGCTTGATAGGCTGGGGGAAGCGGATCTGACCGCCCTTGATAGCAGAGGGACGGATAAGGGGAACAGAGCCCTTAACGGGATCGGTAAAGAGCATACCCTCGCATCTGGAGTCGAGAATAAGACCTGTGCTCATCTTAAGTCCAAGGCTGGTAAGGGTCTCGGGAAGATCCGAGATGTGCTTTACGAACTTGGTGTCCTCAACGCTCTTGGGCAGAGTAAGAGTGCCGTCCTCCTTGTCCACTACGAAGGAGTAGGGAACGGGGGGGAGAGCGGTGATCTTTGCGCCGTTGTCGGTAGAGGTGGTGATCTCAATGGTGTCACCCTTTTCTGCATTAGCGTAAGCTAAAACGAAGGACTTCTTGAGAGGGATAGCTCTCTTGGCGTTCTTCTGCTTGCCAACGAAGAGGTGGATCTTGCGAAGAGCAAGAGTGGACGCCATCTCCTTACGGAAATTAGCAACGCCCGACGAGGTTGCCGCATTGGTGGGCAGGATAATAACCAGCTGACCCTCTGCCTCAAGATGCTTTGCGGCAAGCTTGCAGAAGAGATAGGGTGCGCCTGTCTTAAGCTGGGTAACTCCGCCAACAGCCTCAGCCTCGGGAGAGTGCTTGTCTATAAGATCAAGAGGAGGATTGCAGAGGATAATGTCAAACTTGTCCTCGTTTATCTCATCAAAGAGAGCCACGGTGTAGTGGTTCTTGGACTCGGTGAGATAGTTCTCCTCATATACGGTAACGTACAGCTTTACGCCGTAGTCGTGACGGCACTTCTTTCTGATACGCTCCAGATTGTTTTTAAGCATGGGAATAAACACAGGGTCATTCTCATAGCAGGTGATAAAGATCTGCTTTGCGAGAGGGCAGCTCTTGCACACAGCCTCGATAGCTGCGGCGGCAAGAATACCTGTGCCTGCTCCGGGATCAAGAATTGTATATACTGTTTTCTTCTCATCAAGCGAGAGCATGTCCGCCATAAGTCTTGCGGTGTCCTTCTTTGTGAAAAGACGGCCGAGACGGATGTTCTCACTCTTGGATTTTTCTCTTATTAGCTTGTTGGTATTTCTAACGGCTAAACTAAGCATGATGTACCTCCAAAAATTCTGCCTTGAATTATCAATTATTATTTTAACATATATTTTTAGGCTTTTCAAGACATTTTTAAAGTTTTTTATCAAAAAATATTGCAAATGAGGTCGAAAGATGTTATACTATAATAAATTACTATGATTTTTTGATCGGCAGACCACAAATTTGCCGCATCTTGAAGGGAAGGTACATATAATGAGCGAAAAGACTCAGGCTACCACTTTGAAATTCCTCCATTGCGCAGACGTGCATCTTGACACTCCCTTTACGGGCCTTTCTCCCGAGAAGAGTGATGAGAGAAGAATAGGTCTGCGTCAGAGCTTTATGAAGATGATGGAGTACGTGCGTGGAGCAGGCATTAATTACGTGCTTATCAGCGGCGATCTCTTTGAGACCGATTGCGCTACTAACAGCACCGCCGAGCTTCTCATCCGTGAGTTCCGCAACAGCCCGGATACCAAGTTTATTATTGCTCCCGGTAAGTACGACTGCTATGAAAATAACCCCATATACACCTCGGGCAGACTGCCTCAGAACTGCTATATCTTCTCCTCGGACAAGATCGACCGCTTTGACTTTGAGGATGACAGAGTAGTTATCTACGGCTGGGCGTTCCTTGGCGAGAGCCTTACTGCAAGCCCTCTTTACGACAGAAGAATAGGCGACAGCTCTATGATAAATATCGTTTGCGGCTATGCAGATCTTGACGGCCCCATCGGCTCTCAGATCTGTCCCGTATCCACCAGCGATCTTAAGAAATTCGGCGCAGATTACTACGCCTTCGGCTCAAGACACGAGGGCGGCGATTTCGTTAACCTCGGCTCCTCTATGTACGGCTATTCGGGTGCTCTTGAGTCCACAGGCTTTGACGAGCCCGGTATCGGCGGTGCGAAGCTTATCACCGTTAAGTACAAGGACGGTAATATGTCGATGGATGCGAAGAACCTTACCTTTGGTAAGATCGTGTTCAAGAAGGAGACCGTTGACATTACCGGTGTTGACTCGGGCAGCGAGATCGTAAGCCGTGTTAGCCGTCTTATAAGCGACAGAAAGTACGGCGCCGAAACCGCTCTGTATATCGAATTCACAGGCGAGATCGACCCCCGCTTCATTATTCCCAAGAACCTTGGCAGCGAGGCATTCGGCCTTTACTCCTTCGAGATGTGCGACAGAACCATGCCTCTCTACAACACCCAGAGCTTCAAGCGTGATATGTCGGTAAAGGGCGAGCTTTACCGCCAGCTTGTTCCCATGCTGACAAGCGACAGCGAGGAGGAGCGCCTTCTCGGCGCAAGAGCCTTCCGTGAGGGCCTTGCCGCTCTTGAAAACAGAGAGATTGACACATAAATAAAAAAAGCAACCGATTTCGGTTGCTTTTTTTGTCGCCCACAATAATAATTTTATCATAAATTTTTTCTTCTGTCAATAGAATTTCATAAAATAGTACAAGTTTTACACATTGGACATATTTATCAAAAAAATTTAAGAAATTTTAGAAAAACTGTTTATTTTTCACAAAATATATGCTATAATAAAGATGCGGAGGGGTGTTGCACATCAGCTCCGCTCCGCAAAACCCAACGAAAGGATACCCCAAGGTGGGGTGCTCTCGAAAGAGAGCGGTAACAGTATGAAGATTACTATTTACGGCAAGCAGATGAGCGTTCGTGACAGTCTTAAGGAAGCGGTTGAAAAGAAGCTTTCCAAGTTCGACAAGTTCTTTGGCCCTGACACAGAGGCATTCGTCACCTGCAAGGTTCGCAAAGGAGTAAAAATCATCGAGATCACCGTAAATTACGGCGGTACCACCTTCCGCTGCGAAGAGGAGAACGAGACCTTTATCACTGCGCTTGACAGAGCAGTTGAGGGCCTTGAGAGACAGATCAGAAAGAACAAGACCCGTGTTGAGCGTATGGTTAAGCAGTCGCCCGTTCTCATCGGCGACTACGATGATGACGAGTATATTGAAGAGGACGAGTTTGAGATTCGTGTAAAGACCTTCCCCTTCAAGCCTATGACCCCGGAGGAAGCGATCCTCCAGATGAATCTGATTGGCCACGCATTCTACGCCTTTACCGATGCGGATAGCGGCGAGACGTGTGTTGTATATAAGAGAAAGGCGGGAAGCTACGGCCTTATTATTCCTGAAAGGTAAAATTTGACTGAAACCGTCGTTTGCTTAACTCTCGTCGTAGGTAACTACGCCTTCGGTCGCAAACAACGCTTTGAGCCTAAATTTTCCTCTTTCAGTATCTTATTCAGTAAGGCGCTTAATTTGGCGCAAGCCGCCGTTTGTCACCGCTCGACGTAGTAGCGAAGCGGCCTGAGAGTGTTAGAAAACAACACAGTGCGTTGTTTTCCCTCGAAGGTGCCCGAGCCGCAGCGAGAAACTACGCCTT
>JAZSMV010000003.1:0-3764 GCA_045536065.1 Eubacteriales bacterium
GTCTCACTTTGCCATAAGGCAAAACTTCACTTGTGCAAGGCACAAACTTCACTCGCCGTAAGGCGAACTTCTCTTAACCGCAGGTTAAACTTCACTTCTTGAAGCGAGATCTCGTCAAACGGGTGAAGTTGTTCCTTTCACTTTGCCGTAAGGCAAAACTTCACTTGTGCAAGGCACAAACTTCACTCGCCGAAAGGCGAACTTCACTTAACCGCAGGTTAAACTTCACTTCTTGAAGTGAGATCTCGTCAAACGGGTGAAGTTGTTCACTTCGTTCACAGTGAAGTTGCTCGTTTTACTTGCAGTGAAGTTGCTCACTGCGTTCGCAGTGAAGTTTGCTACGCAAGTGATACTTGCGAAGCAAGAGTGATGGCAAATAAAAAAGGAGAACAAAATGCACGAGGAAATAAAAGGAGCAGATCTGCCCACGGTGGCGGCGCTTTCCTATCTTGGTGACGCACGTCACTCGCTTTTCGTCAGACGGATGCTGGTGGAGAGGGGAATATGTAAATCGGGCGAGCTTAACGAGGCAGCTCTCTCATACGTGACCGCCGAGGCGCAGGCGAAAATGATGCGCAGAATAGAGCCGATGCTCCTTGATGACGAGCGTGACGTATACCGCCGAGCGCAGAACTCGGGGCATCTTAACAGACCTCGCCACGCCAGCGCCGCCGACTACCGAGCAGCCACAGGCTTCGAGGCGGTTATCGGTATGCTTGAATGGATAGGCGACGAGGAGAGGCTGGATATTCTTCTTCACGCTGCGCACGAAGAAGAGTGATATTCTCGCTTTTGCGAGAGTTATATTTTGCCTTGCGGCAAAGTGATATGCAACTTTGTTGCGTTATATTTTGCCTTGCGGCAAAGTGATATGCAACCTCGTTGCGTTGTATTTTGCCTTGCGGCAATGAGTTTTTATTGATTATAAAAAACAGGAGATAAACAAAAAATGATTCAGAAGATTAAAGGCACGATGGATATACTTCCCGAGGAGACTCCTCTTTGGAGACACATTGAGAAGATTATGCGTGAGGAGGCTGAGAAGTACGGCTACGGCGAGATCAGAACTCCCACCTTCGAGAACACCGAGCTCTTTGTCCGTGGTGTAGGCGACACTACCGACGTGGTGCAGAAGGAGATGTATACCTTCGCTGACAGAGATGAGGGCAGAAGCATTTCGCTTCGTCCCGAGGGAACCGCATCTGTGGTAAGAGCGCTTATCGAAAACGGCAGATGCTCCGATCCCATGCCTCTTAAATATTACTACATTATGTCCTGCTTCCGCCACGAGAAGCCTCAGGCGGGCAGAAGCCGTGAGTTCTTCCAGTTCGGAACCGAGATGTTCGGCTCTCACAGTCCCGCATCCGATGCGACCGCTATCGCTCTTGCAAACTCGGTGCTCACAAGACTTGGACTTACTAACGTAAAGCTTCACCTGAACTCCATCGGCTGTAAGGAGTGCCGTCCCAAGTACAGAGCGGCATTGGTTGAGTATTACAGCTCCCACATCGACACTCTCTGCGACACCTGTAAGACCAGACTTGACAAGAATCCTCTGCGTCTGCTCGACTGTAAGAATCCCGACTGTCACGCCCTTGCTGCAGGCGCTCCCAAGACCGTGGACCACCTCTGCGAGAGCTGTGAGAAGAACTTTGAGATGTTAAAGTCCTCTCTTGACGCAATGAAGATAAATTACGTTGTGGACTCCTCTATCGTAAGAGGTCTTGACTACTACACAGGCACCGTATTCGAGTTCATTGCCGAGGGTATCGGCGCACAGTCCACCGTTTGCGGCGGCGGTCGTTACGACGGTCTTGTATCCTCTCTCGGCGGCCCCGAGCTTCCCGGCATCGGCTTCGGTATGGGCATTACCAGACTTATCCTTGCTATGCGTGAGCTTGGTATTGCCGACATCGAGGGCGAGAAGCCTCTTATCTACATTGCCGCCCTTGGCGAGAGAGCGATGATCAAGGGTCTTGAGATCACCGAGCGACTTCGCCGTGAGGGTAAGTTTGCCGACTGCGACGTGGTTGGCAGAAGCCTTAAGGCGCAGATGAAGTATGCTAACAAGAAGGGCGCAAGATACACTCTTATTATTGGCGACAGCGAGGTTGACTGCGGCGTGGCACAGCTTCGTGATATGGAAAGCGGAGAGCAGTCCGAGGTAAATCTCGACAGCTTTACTATCTGATATGAAAAACAGACTTGATTTCCTCCCTGTAAATCGGGAGGACGTGGAGGCCAGAAACTGGTCGGAGGTTGATTTTGTATATGTGACGGGTGACGCCTACGTGGACCACCCGTCCTTTGGCGTTGCAATAATCTCCCGAGTGCTGGAGGCAGAGGGCTTCAGGGTGGCGATTCTCGCCCAGCCCGACTACAAGAGCACCGAGGACTTTAAGCGTTTTGGCAGACCCCGTCTTGGCTTCCTTGTCAGCGGCGGAAATATCGACTCTATGGTGGCTCATTACACCGTGTCGAAAAAGCGCCGCTCCTACGACTACTACTCCCCGGGCGGAAAAATGGGCCTTCGTCCCGACAGGGCGACTATCGTCTACTGCAACCGCATAAGAGAGGCCTTTGGCGATATTCCCATTATTATCGGCGGCCTTGAGGCGTCGCTTCGCCGCTTTGCCCACTACGACTATTGGGAGGACAGGGTGCGCCGCAGTATCCTTGTGGACTCACGTGCGGACATCCTGACCTACGGTATGGGCGAGAATATTCTCCGCCGTATCGCAAGGCTGCTTGACAAGGGCGTTCCCATTAAAAAAATACGTGACGTGCGTGGCTGTGTCTATCTTGCAAAGGCAGGCGAGCCTATACACTTCGACTACGTTGAGGTTGGCGATTTTGACACCTTAAAGAGCGACAAGACCGCCTATGCAAAGGCATTCTCCATTCAGTATAAAAACACCGACTCTGTGGTTGGCAAGGCGATAGTGGAGTATTACGGCGACAAGATGCTTGTGCAGAACCCACCTATGCCACCTCTCGAGAGGGAGGAGCTTGATTCGGTCTACGCTCTGCCTTACGCTAGGGATTTTCATCCCGACTATGACGCCCTCGGCGGTGTTCCCGCCATAAGCGAGGTAAAGTTCTCGCTTACCCATAACCGAGGCTGCTTCGGCGCCTGCAATTTCTGTGCGCTGGCATTCCATCAGGGCAGAGAGGTAAGGAGCAGAAGCGAGCGCAGTGTTATCGAGGAGGCGAGGAAGATTACCGCACTCCCCGACTTCAAGGGCTATATTCACGACGTGGGCGGCCCTACGGCAAACTTCCGCTATCCCTCCTGCGAAAGACAGAAGGAGAATGGCGTCTGCAAGAACCGTAAGTGCCTCGCTCCCACCCCCTGTAAGCACTTAAAGGTTGACCATAAGGAATATGCTCATCTTCTCCGTGAGATAGAGGCGCTTCCGGGTATCAAAAAGGTCTTTGTCCGCTCGGGCATTCACTTTGATTACCTTATCTACGACAGCGACGATTCCTTCTTCCGTCAGCTTGTCACAAGGCACGTTTCGGGTCAGCTTAAGGTTGCCCCCGAGCATTGCGCAAACAACACACTATCTATGATGGGCAAGCCGCCTATCGAGATCTACGAGAAATTCAAGAAGAAATATTTCGCCCTCTGCGGCGAGGCGGGGCTTGAGCAGTATCTTGTGCCCTACCTTATGTCCAGCCACCCCGGTACGACCCTCGCCGATGCGGTGGAGATGGCTACCTGGCTGAAAAAGTGGGGCTATATGCCCGAGCAGGTGCAGGAC
>JAZSMV010000054.1:0-3832 GCA_045536065.1 Eubacteriales bacterium
AATGCTTTTATTAGCTATATAGTGAAAACAAAAAAGCACCCTTATGTGGGTGCTTTTTTGTTTGGCGCGCCCTGGAGGATTCGAACCTTCGACCTACCGGTTCGTAGCCGGGCACTCTATCCACTGAGCTAAGGGCGCATATTGGAGCGAGTGATGGGAATCGAACCCACGCGACCAGCTTGGAAGGCTGGAATTCTACCATTGAACTACACTCGCATTGATTTCAGCCTTTATATATTACCACAGAAACCTTAATTTGTCAATACCTTTTATTAAAGTTTTTAAATAAATTTTACTAGTACATTTGATGAGATTATTTGTTGACTTAAATCTTACTTTATGATATAATGTATTTGTAAAAATATTGGCTAGGAGAAAAAATGAAATTTACATTTGTTCCCGAATATAGATTTGATTCCTTTGATGAGGCGACGGCTGAGTTCCTTATCTCCATAGGCGTTCGTGGGGTGTTGCTTGATATTGACAACACTCTTGAGCCCTATGAGCATCCAACTCCAGGCGATCACGTTATAAAGTGGATCGATTCACTTTGTGAAGCTGGAATCGCTACAGCTATCGTTTCCAATAACAATCAGGAAAGGCTTGATATCTTTAATAAAAATATAGGAATGCCGGGATTTGCAAAGGCAGGGAAGCCCTTCCCGAAAAATCTCTATCGTGCTATGGAAATCCTTGGTACAAATAAGGAAAATACAATTTTCATCGGCGATCAGATCCTAACCGACGTCTGGGCGGCACATAATGCGGGGATCAGAGCTATACTCGTTCCTCCAATTAACGACAGACGTGATTTACTTACAAGATTCAAGCGTGTGCTTGAAAAGCCTATACAAAGAAAATACGACAGAATTCATAGAAAGGACAAAAAATAATGGCAGCATATTTTGGCCCCGGCGGTAACAGTGATGCCTTTCGTCTTGCAGGACTTAAATCGACCGTTGATGCGCCTGCATGGGTAAGGTCTATCGGTCTTGACGCATACGAATACGAGGCAGGCAACGGTCTTTCTGCATCTCCAAGCATTCTTTCGGCAATAGGCAGGGAAGCGGAGAAGAATAATATAAAAATGTCCTTCCACACACCCTATTTTATCTCGCTTTCGGGTATCGTGGAGGAAAAACGACTTAACAGTATAAATTACATCAGACAGAGCCTTGATGCAGCAAGGCTTCTCGGCGCAGGAACTATCGTAGTTCACTCCGGCTCGGCGGCGAAGATCAGCCGTGACGAAGCAATGCGACTTGCGGGAGATACCCTTGTCAAGACCCTTGCTTCTGTTGATACTTACGGTATAAAGATCGGTCTTGAAACTATGGGCAAGATCAATCAGCTTGGCACTCTTGATGAGGTGCTTGAGCTTTGCCGAATTGATTCCGCTTTTGTTCCTGTAGTTGATTTTGGACATCTTAACGCAAGAGATTTAGGTGGAGTTTTTGTTTCTGCTGATGATTATCTACGTGTTTTTGATAAAATCGATCATGCGCTTGGAGCAGAGGTTGCTACAAATCTTCACTGTCATTTCTCAAAAATTGAGTGGACAGGCAGTGGCGAGAAGAAGCACTTGACCTTTGAGGATGAGATCTACGGCCCGAATTTTGAGCCTCTTGTGGAGACTATCTACAAGCACGGACTTTCTCCCACAATCATTTGTGAATCTGCGGGAACACAGTCTGATGATGCACTTGCAATGAAAAAATATTATATGGAGCTTACAAAATGAGAGTTACAAAGCTGAGAAATAAAATGACCGAGCTTTCGGTTGATGCGGTTATCGTTCTCGACGAGCTTAACCAGCATTATCTTTCGGAGTTCGCATTTACCGACGGACTTCTTTTCATCACTAAAAAGAGCGCATATCTTATCACAGACTTCAGATACTATGAAATGGCGCTTAATAAGGCTAACAAGACCTTTGAGATTGTAATGCCCGAAAATCGAAAGGAGTTAATCTCGAAAGTGATCTCTGACGAGGGCATTAAGACTATCGGCTTTGAGGGTGGTAGTGTTTCCTATGAAACCTACAGAAGATATTGCGACGAGTATTCCTCCTGCAATTTCGTTAATATCGGCGATGCTATCGAGGTCATCAGACAGATCAAGTCGGCTGACGAGATCGAGAAGATGCAGAGAGCACAGGATATTACCGACGCAGCGCTTGCGCATCTTCTTAAGATGATCACACCTAATATGACAGAGCTTGACGTTGCTGTCGAACTTGAGTATGCAATGCGTAAGGGCGGAGCAGATTCCTTTGCCTTTGAGACCATTGCAGTTTCGGGTGATGCATCTGCACTTCCTCACGGAACACCAAGAAATGTTAAGCTGAAATCCGGATTTCTCACCATGGACTTTGGCGCAAGATACGACGGTTATTGCTCTGATATGACAAGAACAATTTGCATTGGCAGGGCAGATGAGGAGATAAAGAAGCTTTATAACACTGTTCTCCGTGCACAGACCGAGGCTCTTAACTATCTTCGTGAGGGAGCAGACTGCGGCGAGGCTGACAAGGTTGCGAGAGATATTATTGACGCAGTTCCTGAGTACAAGGGCGCCTTCGGACATTCTCTCGGTCACTCGGTTGGTCTCTTTATCCACGAGAGTCCCAGACTTTATTCACGTGGCTTCGGCAGAAAGCTTAATGCAGGCGAGATAGTTACCGTTGAGCCGGGTATTTATTTATTCGGTAAATACGGCTGCAGAATCGAGGATATGGTGGCGATTACCAAGGATGGAATCCATAATTTCACCCATTCTCCCAAGGAACTTATAGAAATTTTGTAAAAAAATGAAAAAAATTCAAAATAACTATTGCAAAATATCTTATTTTAGTGTAAAATAGTTGCGTATAGTGTGGGCATTAGTGCCTTTGTTGCATCATTTGGTTGTGGCGGACCTTAAATGCCCCTAGTAAAAATAACAAAATTCGCCAAGAAAAGGAAAACATACTATGTTAACAGCAGGTGATTTTAAGAATGGCGTTACCTTCGAGATGGACGGTAAGGTTTATCAGGTAATCGAGTTCCAGCACGTTAAGCCCGGTAAAGGTGCGGCTTTCGTAAGAACTAAGTACAGAGATGTTGTTACCGGTGCAATCCGTGAGGCATCCTTCAACCCCACTGCAAAGTTTGAGAACGCAGTTATCGAGAGAAAGGACCTTGAGTACCTTTACAACGATGGCGAGCTTTACTACTTCATGGACCCTGTAACCTACGATCAGGTTCCCCTCAACTCCGACAAGCTTGGTGATAACTTCAAGTTCGTTAAGGAGAACACCGTTTGCCGTATTTCCTCCTGGAAGGGCAGCGTATTCTCTGTTGAGCCTCCAACATTCGTTGAGCTTGCAGTAACCGAGACTGAGCCCGGTGTTCGTGGCGATACCGCTACCAACGTTACCAAGGAAGCAGTTCTTGAGACCGGCGCCGTTGTTAAGGTTCCGATCTTCATCAACGAGGGCGACGTTCTCAGAATCGATACCAGAACCGGCGAGTATCTTGAGCGCGCTTAATTAAAACACAATTAATGCTCTCCGCACAACGGAGAGCATTTTAACAAAAGAAAGGATTATAATAAAATGGGAATTACCGAGAATGCAGCATATCTCAAGGGCCTCTTTGACGGCTATGAGATCGACAAGACCACTAAAGAGGGAAAGATCATAGGTGAGATGCTTACTCTTATTGCTGATATGGCAGATAAGATAGCAGCTCTTGAGGCAGATAACAAGGAGCTTCACGAGTATTGCGAGGAGCTTGATTACGATCTTGGCGAGCTTGAGGAGGAGTGCTACTACGACGTAGACGACGAGGCT
>JAZSMV010000121.1:0-10667 GCA_045536065.1 Eubacteriales bacterium
ATTGCATTTATAGTTGGTGGCTATTTAATGAATTTATTTACATTTACTCTGATTAATAAAAAATGGAATGATTTAGAAAAGTATTAATTAAAATTGGGCTTAGACAAAACAATTTAATATTCTTAATGGATGTTTCATCAAAATAGCGTAAATCTTTCAATCATTTTATTTTGGATAGGTTTCAGCTTTTCCATGAGAATACAAATTGATTATGAGAAAAAAGAATTATATATCAGACATCCGTATTTTCTAAAAAGGCTAAAGTTTGACGATGTTCTATCTATTCAAATCAAAGATTATAATGAAATGTCTTTCGATTTTGTAATTGTAACAAAAGATAAAACTAAAAAACTTGCATATTCGAGATACTATAAAAGCAAACCTACAGAAGAAAGACTTGCAATAGTAAACGAATTAAAGCAGGATTTAATGAATATTTCTAATAGAAATTATTAAAAAACAATAGTACATAAGCAAAACTGCTTGCTTAAATTATTAAAAGCAACCCCCTGCGAGCCTACCTTCGGGTAGGCTCGCTTTTTTGCGGTTCGGTGGCGAGGAGAAAAGGATATAGCGAAGGTTGTGGGAGAGGGGTTTTTGCAGGGTTTTTATTATATTTATATATAAATAATGTTAAAATGTTAAAAGTTTTTAAAAATCTCTTGACAAATTTCCTCTTTTCGGTTATAATGTATTCTGCTTTCGTATGAGTATTCCAATGGATACGCGAAAATGGGGTAGATTTTGCCCCGACGTTAATCAAATTTTACAAGGAGGTGCGAGTCATGAAGAGAACATACCAGCCCAAGAAGAGACAGAGAAAAAAGGAACATGGCTTTAGAAAAAGAATGGCTACCGCTAACGGCAGAAAAGTTCTTAAGAGAAGACGCGCCAAGGGTAGAGCTAAGCTCACCTATTAATTGAATCGGCTGAGCCGACCGTCGTCACGGACGACACATAAAACCTCCGATAAAGCGCATTTTACAGCAGACTTTATCGGGGGTTTTGCATAATATATGGCAGTTTTTTAAAAGGGGGTACGGATATGAAGTTTGTAGCTATCAAAGAAAATCATCTGTATTCCAAAGCGTATTCAAAGGGTAAGAGAGCAGTGACGTCGGCTCTCGCAGTGTACGTTTTACCCGATTATGCCGCTAAGCGGCTGGCGAAAGCACACCCACAGAAAAAGGTGGTAAACCGCATCGGTCTTACCACGTCTACAAAGCTTGGAGGAGCGGTAGTAAGAAGCCGCACCCGCCGTATTTTGCGTGAAGGACTCAGAGCGCTTGAGAGAGAAAAGACTCTCAAGGTTGGCTTTTTAATCGTTATCGCAGCACGCTCTGCGGCAGTTGACCTCAAAAGCAGCGATATCAAGGAGCATCTTGATACCGCATTTACAAAGCTCGGTATGTATACCGAAGATAAAGGTAACGTATGAAGCACGTAATGATATGGCTCATACGCCTTTACAAAAAGTACATCTCACCACTTAAACCGCCCTGCTGCAGGTTTACACCGACCTGCTCTGCCTATGCCATTGAGGCATTTCAGAAACGTGGCTTTTTTGCAGGATTTATCCTTATGACCTGGCGACTGTTGCGTTGCAACCCCTTCGGACGAGGAGGTTACGACCCTGTGCCTGAAAAGGGTTTTCGTGCTTATGGAAAATGTAGGGAAAACGGTGAGCAAATTAAGTCGCACACAGACTGCGACTGTCATACCGACACGACCGAAAAAGAAAAGGAAAGTTAAAAAATGTTAGATTGGCTTTACGAATTTCTCGGAACCATGTTAAATTGGTTCAGTAGCCTTTTTGGTGGATACTATGTCTTCGGACTTTTACTTTACGCCCTTCTTTTCAAGATCCTCTTCCTGCCCTTCTCTATAAAGCAGCAGAAGAATCAGATTAAGATGGCGAAGCTTGCCCCCAAAATCGAACTTATTAAAGCAAAATACAAGGGAAGAACCGACCAGGTCACCATGCAGAAGCAGCAGCAGGAGATCATGGAGTTCCAGCAGAAGGAAGGCTACAGCCCCTTCTCCGGATGTCTGCCTATGCTTCTTCAGATGCCTATCATCATCTTCCTTTATAAGGTTATCAGAGGACCCCTGTCCTACATCTGCCGACTTGATGGCGAGGCGATCGACAAGATCATAAAGATCGTTGGCTACGTGCCCGAAAAGAACGTTATTGATGAGATCCAGCTTGTTGGCTCTATCAACTCCTTCGTTGAGAAGAACGGCTGGTCCGCTCTCTCCGAATTTGAGGGCGCACTTCAGAAGATGCCCGATCTTACCCTCTTCGGCACAAATCTCGCGGACAAACCCTGGGATTCTCTCCTTAATATTGGAGAGGAGTTCTCGCTTCTCTTCCTTGTTCCCGTTATCGCAGCAGCTCTTACCTGGCTCTCTATGTTCCTCTCCCGTAAGTGGAACCACAATCCCGCTACTCAGCAGCCCCAGGACGGTCAGGCAGGCGCTTCTATGAAGATGATGGACCTTATGATGCCCGCAATGACACTCGGTATGGCATTCACCTTCTCGGGTATGATGGGTATTTACTGGATCTATCAGTCTGCTCTCGGTATTCTTCAGACCTTCATTCTTTCCAAGGCTATGCCTCTGCCCAAGTATTCGGAGGAGGATCTTAAGGAGATGAAGAAGGCGCAGAAGGAGGCTGAAAAGGCCGCAAGAAGCGCAGCAAAGAATGCTCCCAAGTACCGCTCGCTCCACTATATCGACGACGAGGATTACGAATCTCTCCCCGAGCTCGAGAAGGACGAGAAGGATAACAAGAAGGACTCCGGCAGCATGGATCTGCCCGAGATCTAAACCACAAGAAGTTTTTTTACGAAAGAGTTAATACATTATGATTAAAGAAATTACCGCTGTCGGCAAGGACATACTTGAGGCCAAGGATAACGCCAGAGTGGCGCTTGGCGCAGGTGAGCTTGACGACGTACAGTTTGAAATAGTTGATGCAGGAAGCAAGGGCATCTTCGGTATCATTGGCGTAAGACCCGCTAAGGTAAGAGCCTTTATCGAGCTTCCCGACACCAACGAAAAGCGTCGCAGAAGCGACAGACCCAAGAGAGAAAACAAGCCCCAGCCCGAAAAGAAGACCGAGAGACGTGAGGACAGAAAGCCCAAGGCTAAGAAGGTTGAGAAGAAGACCGAGGAGCCCAAGGAGCCTAAGGTTTCCGCACCTAAGAGCGAGGTTATTCCCGAGGCAGAGCTTAAGATGGAGCGCCGCACCGTTTCCGAGGGCGAGGATATGTCCTTCGACTTCGTTAAGACTGTGATCGCAGATATCGGCCTCAAGGCTGAGGCTGAGCTTTACTCCTGCGAGGACGGCACCAGAAGAATCACCATCGTTGGTGAGGACGCATCCGCACTTATCGGCCACCACGGCGACACCCTTGATGCTCTTCAGTATCTTGCAAACCTTGCGTCTGCAAGAAAGAACATCAACGGCGAGCGTGACAAGAGCCGTGTGACCATCGATATTGAGGGTTACAGAAAGAAGAGAGAGGAAACTCTCCGCGCGCTTGCAAGAAGAATGGCGGCTAAGGCTCTTCGCAACAGAAGAAGCGTTATGCTTGTGCCCATGAGCGCATACGAAAGAAGAATTATCCACTCCGAAATTCAGGGCATTGAGGGTGTTTCCACCAACTCTATCGGCTCTGACAACAACAGAAAGATCGTTATCTTCCTTACCGATAAGAAGCCCAAGGAGCTTTTTGACGAGGTGGAAGAAACTTCAGAGGAATAATGAATAATCTGACGCAGGTAATTGCGGCAGTTTCGACCCCACCCGGCAAGGGTGGGGTTGCCATTATCCGTATGTCGGGTGAGGGCGCATTTGAGATTGCCGATAAGGTATTCTTCCCTCTTTCGGGAAGAAAATTTTCCGAATGTAAGCCGAGAGAACAGATCTACGGCAACATAATAGAGGATGGAGAGAGAATAGACGACGTGCTTGCGACCCGCTTCCCTGCCCCACACTCCTACACGGGTGAGGACACGGTGGAGATAGGCTGTCACGGCGGTATTCTTGTGACACGTACGGTGCTTGAGGCTCTGCTCCGTGCTGGCGCTGTGCCCGCCACCGCAGGCGAGTTTACACGCCGTGCCTTTATCAACGGACGGCTGACGCTGACCGAGGCAGAGGCTATATCCGATCTGCTAGAGGCAAGATCCCGTGAGATGCTTCGTCTGTCGGGCAGCGACTCAAGAGCAAGACTTACAGGCAAGGTGACCGAGATACGCTCCTCGCTGGTTAGTCTTATGAGCTCAATCTACGCAAGGATCGACTATCCCGACGAGGATCTTGGCGACTTTACCGACGGTGAGGTTCTTACCTCTCTCTATAATATAAAGGTAGAATGTGAAAAGCTGCTTAACACCTATCGCACAGGCAGAGCCATCAGCGAGGGTATAAATACCGTTATCTGTGGCAAGCCTAATGCAGGAAAAAGCACGCTGTATAACCTTCTGCTCGGCGAGGATGCGGCTATCGTAACCGACATTCCCGGCACCACTCGTGACGTGCTGACGAGCAGTCTGCCCCTAGGTAGAGTTATGCTGAAAATTGCCGATACAGCGGGCATAAGAGAGTGCGAGGATATGGATGCAGTTGAACGCATCGGCGTTCAGAAAAGCCGTGAAATGATAGAGAAAAGTGAACTATTGTTTGCAATTTTTGACATTTCAAGGCCTCTTGACGACGAGGACAGGCTGATAATTGAGGCTGCAAGGAGTGTAAATTCTCCAAAGATCGCCCTGCTCAACAAGATCGATCTTACCCCCTGCTTTGACGAGGGAGAGCTCGGTGATTTTGATGCTGTGATAAGGATCTCGGCAAGGAATGACAAGGGTCAGGCTATCGCCGCTCTCTCCGAGCAGGTAAACCGTCTGTTCACCGACGAAAAAATCGTCGTAGGCCAGGACGCCATAATCTCCTCGGCAAGACAGCACGCCGCTCTGACCCGTTGTCTTGATTTTGTATCTGCGGCTATCGAAAGCCTTTCGCTTGGCTTCTCACAGGATGCGGCATCCAGCGACGTTGAGCGTGCTCTCGGAGCAATTTCCGAGCTTGACGGACGGGCTGTTAGCGAGGAGATAGTTTCGGATATTTTCTCAAAATTCTGCGTGGGAAAATAAGCGAAAAGTTCAAGGTTTAGAGTGCAAAGTTGTGGGAAAACAGCGAACGTTTATCGATATACGGACTTTGTCCGTAAGTATTTTTAGGAGAAAGCTATGGATACAAAGAGATTTAAGAAAAACGACGAGGGATTTATCTGTCAGAATTGCGGAAAAGAGGTTCTCCCCCTCGGATATACCTCGAGAAATCACTGTCCCTTCTGCCTCTGCTCGCTCCACGTGGATATCAATCCCGGTGACAGAGCCAACCAGTGCCGTGGTATTCTCCGCCCTATACAGACTCTTCCCGACCCTAAAAAGGGATATATAATCATTCACCGCTGCGACAGATGTGGCAAGACCGTACGTAACAAGGCCGCCCTGGAGGGAAACCAGCCCGATGACAACGATCTGCTTATCCGTCTGACCGCAGGACTTCAGTAAATTAAAAAGACCGATTCGGGCTTTGCCGAGTCGGTCTTTTTTTGTTTGTTTTTTTAGAATTTGAATTATTCTTCCGAGATCTCCGGAGCTTCAGAGGCGGGCTCAGATGTGGTTTCGGGAGTCTCCTCGGGAGCTTCAGAGGTGGGCTCAGAAGTGGTTTTGGGAGTCTCCTCGGGAGCTTCAGAGGCGGGCTCGGGAATTTCCTCGAACGTAGGCTCGTTTTTGGGCTCAACAGCAGGGTCAGGCTCAGGCTGAATTTCAGGCTGGATTTCGGGAGCGGCTTCGGGTTCAGGCAGGTTGTTGGCTGTCTGGATGGGAGTTGATGCCTGCTCCTTTGCTCTGCGCTCAAGGGATAGACGAGTGACGTTGGAATGGTCTAATTCAGAGCGAATCGCCAGCATAGACTTATGAGTTCTCACGATCCAGACCGCAGAGAGAATATAGTAAATACCGAAGGCAAGCTTGGCAATTCCGGCAGTACAGAGTCCCGACAGCGCACCCGCAAGCAGAGGGATAAGGACAGCAAGGGGCGTCCCCTCAAAGTAGTCAACAAGAGAGTCGACGGATCCAAGAATTCCCTGCACCATCAGGAACATAAGGATAAGAGCCACGCCGCCGAGAGCGTAGGTCACACCGATAAGGCAATCGCCAAAAAGAGCAACGTCCACAGTCTCATATCTGCCCGACTTGGCATATTCACCAAGGGCGATAAAGAACTTCCTTCTCCTTGCGAATATGCGTCTGAAAAGGCAGATCACAAATACTGCCACAATTCCGACACAGAAAACAAGCACCGATACAAGAATACCGATAGGCATATTGCCATCGCCCGAGGGCTTAGTGCCAAACAGAAGTATAGACAGCACCACGCCGAGTATGGTGACGATCACCGTAAGAACAAGAGAAACGGTATACATAACTCTGTTATATGCGTCGTAAATTGAGGATGACTTCAGGCTCTTTGCAAGCGAGAGATTGTCCTTGCGGAAATAGGAGAGCCACATATTGACAGTGGCTATCAGCATAAAGACGGTGGGAAGAAGCTCACCGTATGAGCCGCTGAAAATCGACACAACACTAAATACGGTCATAATGCTGAAGCAAATGGTAAAAATAAGGAACATAGAACTATGCACCGCAGATCGAACAAGTCCATCTCTCCTCCTCTTCAGCTCCTCGTGCTTCTCTCTCGCCTCGGCAAGTGGGCCGCCAAGACCGCAGGACGGACAGATAAGCACACCTTCATCTATGTTATTGTTGCAATGCTTACAAATCATATTATTCGCCTTTCCGCCTTTCTTCAGAGATGCCTTAGGGTCAACAAAAAGCTCCCATTTAAGAGCATTTTCTGAAATAAAAAGCTTACCTATTAATGATATACATATTAATTATACATCCTTCCGCTCGGTTTGTCAACAAGAGAGTTTGGGCATACTGTACAAAATTATTTTTAAATATTTGTTTACTTTGCGAGTAATAGAAAAGAAATGGAAAAGATTTATTTGTTAAACTTTTAATTATTTAAAATTTGCTTGATTTTTTAGGCAAAACGTGGTAACATATTAGGGTGAACAAATGGGTTTTTTGATAAAATCAACAAATCGCAAAGCAGTATTTAGGGAGTGAGGAAATGCACAAGAAAATCTTTAACGCCCTGACGGTGCTAAACCTCATCGGTCAGGCTCTATACACTCTCGCACTGCCAATCGGCCTCGGCGCTCTTGCCTCCTATCTTCTCACAAGATACGCAGGCGCTCCCGGCTATATCTGGGCGATACTGATGACTGTCGGCGCCATTATCGGCTTTTACTCAATGATAAAGTTCATTATCGTCTATTCCGACGGTATGGACAGATCGGACAAGCTGAAAAAGGAGAACGAGCGGCAGAAAAAGGAAAAGGAAGAACGGCAGGCAAGACTTCGTGCCGCCGGGAAGGAAAATAACGAAAATAATGAACAAGCAGAATAAAAAGGACAATCCCTTGCTGGATCTTCTGCCGCTCTTTATCGGCGAAGCCATAGTGGCGGTGGGAACCTGTCTTGTGTACGTGGCGCTTCATTTTCTGGGGATTTACACGTTCAGCTATAATATTATAACAGGCGCCCTGCTCGGCGCACTTGTAATTCTGGTTAACCACTCGGTGCTTACCCTTTCGGTAGACCGTGAGATAAAAAAATATATGGAGATCCGTGGCAAGGGTGACATGAGCGATGAGGAGGTTGAGCTGTTTACCAAAAAACACTCCGCCGCCATTCAGAACGCTATGACCAAGTCATTCATCATAAGAACTGTATCTATACTTGCCGTTCTTGTGCTGGCATTCGTTACAGGCTGGTTTGAACCGATCGCAGCGGCGATCCCCATGTTTGCATTCCGACCCATACTCACTGTGATCGAAATGCTCAAAAAGAAAAATCAAAAGGCTCCCGATCCCTCAAAATTCGTGAAATACGACTTTGAGGAGGAGGATAGAGATAAAAAAGAAAAGGAGGAGGAAAAATGGAAGAATCAGTAGAAAACGTAGTAGAAGAAGCCGAAAGCTTGATATCCATAAACGGCCCGAAGATCTTCTATAAGCTGCCCTTCGATATGCCTGAGGTGTCCATATTCACTATGCAGAATCTGATCACCCAGACCACCGTTACTCTTTTCTTCGTAACGATAGTTCTTGGCATACTCGCCGTTGTCCTTACCAGAAATCTGAAAAAGCGTCCCGGCAAGGTTCAGGTTCTTTTGGAAAAGGGCGTTGGCATGATCTACGGTATGGTTGAGGATACAATGGGTAAGCATAACCTTAAGTTTGCTCCCTATATCGGCACACTGTTCGTTTCCTCGATGGCTTGCTCTCTGATAGGTATGACCGGTCTGTTCCGCTCGGCAACCGCCGATCTGTCGGTAACTCTGGCTTGGGCTCTGGTTACTACCGTAATGGTTTGGGCAAACAACATCAAGCATATCGGTCTTGGCGCATGGCTTAAGGGCTTTACAGAGCCTATATTCATTATGACGCCTATGAACGTTATGTCCGAGATAGCATCACCCCTCTCGCTTGCGTTCCGTCACTTCGGTAACGTGGCAGGCGGCTCGGTGCTTACTACACTTATTTACAACGCTCTGGCAGGTCTTTCCACCATGGTATTCGGCTCTATCAGCGGCGCTGTCGGCGATCTTCTCTCAAGGATCCCCATCTTCCAGGCAGGTATTCCCGCAATCCTGTCTATCTACTTTGACGTCTTCTCAGGCTTCGTTCAGGCGCTGGTATTCAGTCTGCTTACAATGGTTTACGTAGCAGGCGCATGCCCTCCCATTGAGGAGCTTCCCGAAAAGCGTCAGGCCATTCTCAAAAAGAGAGAGGCAAGAAAGCTCAAGAGAGCAAAGCAGTAATTTAATTTGATTTTTTAAAACAAAAAAATAAAAATAAATCTTAGGAGGATTTAAAAAAATGACAGATCTTGGAATGAAATTTCTTGCAGCAGGTCTTTGCATGGGACTTGGCGCACTTGGCCCTGCACTTGGTGAAGGTAATGCGGTTTCTAAGGCCCTCGAGTCTATGGCTCGCCAGCCCGAGCTTGCTAAGGAGCTTCGTACTAACATGATCCTTGGTTGTGCAGTTACCGAGACCACCGGTATCTACTCTCTCGTTATTGCGCTTCTTATTCTCTTCTCTTAATTCAAGGGGCGACAACTAACAACAAAGGAGAACCCAAATGGGACTTTTACAAGCAACAGGAAGCGGTCTTGAGGGCTTCGTCGAGATTATGGAGCAGTTCGAATTAGGCTTCGAAAAATTCGTCGGCGTAAACTTCTGGACTATGATATTTGCTTGGGTCAATCTGCTTATTCTCTACATTCTTTTCAAAAAGTTTGTGTTCGTTCGTGTTAAAAACATGATCGACTCAAGACAGCAGGAGATCGACGACTCCTACGCCGACGCAGAGTCCGCACGTCAGAGTGCAGGCCAGCTTAAGAGCGAGTACGAGGAGAAGATCAGCAAGGCTGAAGAGGAGAGCGAGGAAATTCTCAAAAAGGCAGTTCGTAAGGCTCAGCTTAAGGAGGAGGAGATCCTCAAGGAAGCTAACGAGCAGGCTGCACGCACTCTTGAGAGAGCGGAGGAGCAGATCGCTCTTGAGAAGAAGCAGGCGATAAACGATGTGAAGAATCAGGTTTCCGCTATGGCTATCGGAATCGCATCTGCGGTTATCGAGCGTGACGTATCGGAGAATGAGCACAAAGAGCTTATCGACGACTTTATAAGCAATATAGGTAACGAATAATGACTGAGGCTAATGAATACGGCAGAGCGCTCTTCCTGATTACCGAGGAGGATGCTACTACCGAGAAGGTTCTGGCCGACGTCAGAATGGCAGAGAGCGTTATTTCGGCAAATCCCGACTACGTAAAGCTGCTCAACTCCCCTGCTATTCCCGGGGACGAGAGAGTGGGCCTTGTGGACAAGGCATTTTCGGGACTTGACGTAAACCTTATCAATCTTATTAAAATACTCACCGAGAAGCGTCTTGTTAACCTTTTCGGCAAGGTGGCAGAATTCTACTGCTCTCTTTACGACGAATCCCGTGGAATTGTGAGAGTGGAGGCGGTAAGCGCTATTCCTCTTACAAAGGATCAGAGCGAAAAGCTTGGAAAGAAGCTCAGCGCAATGATCTCCAAGACGGTTATCGTAAGAAATACCGTGGATCCCTCGATCCTCGGCGGTATGAAGCTTCGCTACCAGGGTATTCAGCTTGACGGATCGGTCAAGACAAGACTTGATAAATTTGAGGAAGCTCTCAAAAATACGGTAATATAAAGGGTTGACACAGGTCGACCGAACGAGATTTTTAATCTTGAAAAAAATACTTTGCGCACAGGCGCAAAGAGAAAGAAGAACAAGATGCAGTCTAAATTAGATGATATCAGCAAGATAATCAAAGAGCAGATAAGAAACTACTCTAAGAAGACCGAGCAGGATGAAATGGGCTTCGTTATCACGGTTGGTGACGGTATCTCGGAGGTGCACGGCATTGACAAGTGTAAGGCTAACGAGCTGCTTGAGTTTGCTGACGGAACCTACGGTATGGCG
>JAZSMV010000117.1:0-21044 GCA_045536065.1 Eubacteriales bacterium
TATCCGTCCTCACGCTCCAACTCGGTAACCCACATTGTAATATTGTATGTACCGGTGAGATCCAAGGTCTCTTCATCATCCGGCTTGGTGGGGGTACATGATACGAAGGTAGAGAGTAGCATAATAGCTACGAGAATGAGAGAAATGATCTTACTCATTTTCATAAGAGTAAATCCTCCTTAAAATTATAATATTTTTTTACGCATCTTTGCGCATAGATGATTATAACATCTTTATACATTTTTGTCAACAATCATTCCGCCAAATAAACCAAAATCGGCAGTTTGCACAAAACACCTTGACATTTTTTTATCAAAATGCCAAGGTGCTTTTTTTTACTAATAAATATTTAGCATCTGAACTCGTCAAAGGCAGGTAATTTTCTGCCCTCGTAGTCAAAAAGACACTGGTTAGCCCACTCGTTAGAGGTGGATTTGCCCTCCTCGTGAATGTATGCCTGTCCCGCCTCGCTTGCCCAACAGATGCCCTCTCCCGGAAGCCAGAGAGGCTCCCAATAGAATACACCCGCTATGCCGTTCTCACGGACGAGAGTAAGGAAGTCCTTGATATATTCAGCCTGTCCCTTGGGGGTGAGAGGATACCTGTCGGTTACACCGGGAACGACAGCTCGCTCGGCATCAATAACCAACCTTCTCTCCTCGCCGCCTAAGGTGTAGCCCTTATCGGTAAATCCGTAGCCAAGCTCGACTACCATTATTTCCTTACCAAAATGCTTGCAGGCATTAAGGTTTTCCATAAGCTCGGCAGGAGTGCCGTGCCAATAAGGATAATAGGATGCGCCGATAATATCATAGCTGATACCGTGATTTGCCATCTCGGTATAGAATTCCTGGTAAACCGCCTTGTCGTTGCTGCGCTCAAGGTGAAGAATTATTCTAGCCTCGGGACAGATCTCACGGCAGGCAGAACAGCCCGCACCGATAAGACGGCAGAAATTGTCGTAATTTCCACGCTTGCCGTCAATCTCAAGCTTGCCAACCGGCCAGAGAATGCCGTTTGTAATCTCGTTTCCAACCTGGATAAGTGTGGGAGCAACTCCCTCTCTTACGGCTGTATTAAGACACTCCTTGGTGAAGGAGTATACCGCATCGACCATTTCGTCAATGCCGTAATCTGCCCATGCCTTAGGGATCATCTGCTTTCCCGGGTCCGCCCAGAAATCGCTGTAATGAAGGTCCATAAGCAGCTTATAGCCCTTTTCCTTAGCAAGTCTGCCAAGTCTTACGTAGTTATCGATATCGCAATCGCCTGCAAGATAGGGCTTACCGTCAGGACTTTTAGGATCGTTCCAGATACGGATGCGCATATAGTCAACGCCATTGTGAACAAAAGCATCAAGAGGATCTATAGCGGTGCCGCCGTCATAGTATTTTGCTCCATGAGAAAGCTCCTCAAGATAGGTGGAGACGTCAATGCCTAAAATCATTGCTCTCCTCCCTTATGAGCCTCGAAGATCGGAGGCTCGTTATCCTCACCGAAGCTGACAACACGCTTTTTCATAGCACGGTAGCGGTATCTGGCCATCTCATTAAGGCGGAGAACGTCCTCCTCGCTACCTGTAAATCCGCAACGGAGGCAGTAGTATTCCTTTGCCTCGCCGTCGAAGAACATATCAATATCTATATCCCTCATAAAGCAGGAGGGACAACGGAAATTCAATTTGCCTTTTGTAGACTGAGCCATGTTTTCACTCCTCCTTCGCTGATAGTCTTACTGACCTCAAGGTGATATACGGGCGAGAAGGCAATCCCCTCCTCTACCGTAGCGCTTACGCCCTCACCGCCCATAGAAACAGTGGTAAGAACATCGGGGATCGTAACGTATGCGGACGTTGCATTTTCCTTAGTTATCTTCTTGCCGTGATAGGAGAACTGCATCTCCTCACCGTCAACGCCAAGGGTAATGCCTGTCATATCCGCCTGATACTCGGTAGTACCGAAGCCACCGGTAAAGTACTCGGTGAACTTAACCTGCTCGCCGCCGAGATCGTTGAGAATATTACGCTCGGTGATCACCCTGCCCTCTCCGTCAAGGATGGTGAATACCGACTGAATAACAACGTCAAGGCCGCCGAGAGTAAGGGTAACTGGATCGGTGGTAAGCTTAACGCCTCTATCTACTCTCTCCCATTTAGCCATAGTTCTGGTAAGACAGAGATCTGCGCTCTGTCCTCTTGCGCTCACCTTACAGGACTTTACTGTTCCCGCACCTGCATAGTGGGTGAAGAAGCCTGCACGGTAGTTGATCTGAATAAGATAAGGATAGGATGCGTCGTAAACGTTCTCGGTGCCGATACCCGTCTGCTGAGGAATTCTGGCAACGTAGGGACGAAGGTCGATCATTGCGCCGCCCTGATTGAAGTCAAAGCAGGTTCTCATAGAGGGATCAGCGTACCAGAAGTACTCCTTACGGCTGCCGTAAAGAATATCCTTCCAGAGAGCGCACTCGCCACGCTTATAATCCTTATGACAGGAGCGGTAATAGTCGGCAAACTCGCTCATGGTCATATCTATAAGCTTACCCTCGCTCTTAAGCTTGCCATAGTATTTCATACCGTCATCATAGGACTTGGCAAGGAGCTCGTAGGGAGCCTCCCATCGACCCATTTTGTTAAGCCAGCCGGGACCTACGAACATCATATTATAGCTGTAGCCGTCGTTGTATTTCGCAAGATGGCGGTATTGATCGATAAGATTATAAAGGTAGGGATACTCATACTCGCCATTCTCGTTGTAGTAGATCATACCACGGAGAACGTTCTGAGGATGAGTGCCGAAGTTGGAGCCGTTACCGTCGAAGCAAGCCATAAGATCACGGGAGAGGTGAGGAATGGCAACAATGCCCGAATCGTCGCTTTCATCGGATGCGGGACAGTGGGAATTTACCTTCGAAGGAATCCAGGGGTTCCAAGGACCGCCGTCCATAAAGGTATACCAGGAGTTGTTACAGGTATGATAGGCCTTGGGACCCTCCTCCCAGCAGGTTGCCACCGCACACTTTACCGAAGGATATCTTTCCTTAATGTAATTTATGGTGTAAGCATCAAGGAAATAGCTGCTGGTAGACTCGGGATAAAAGCCGAATTTCTCGTAGAATTTACCGAAAACGTCGTCGATTATCTCTCTTTTCGTCGCTTCGTCGAACATCCAGATACAGAAGTCCTCGGTCTTGTATTTTGCTCTGAACTCAGGGCAAGGAAGGCCAAGAAGTGAAAGACCTATCTCATCACCGTACTTCTCGCGCTCCTCCTTTGCAAGCTCAATGATAACATCGGAGAAGAGAGATGCATAGGTGATCTGAATTGTGGTTTTTAAACCGTATTTGTGAGCACAATCCTGCTGGAATCTAAAAATATCCAGCGACTCGTCACGAACGCCCTTGGCACCTCCGAGCGCCTTTTCGGCATACTCGGGAGATAACTCAGGACGGTGAATAATATTAACTACAAACTTGTTTTCCATCTATTTTTACCATTAAATGCTATGTTTAGTTTACTTTTTGCCGTAAATATCAACGTTATCACCGGCGATGATCACACTTGTACGTCCATCAACCGTGAGCGAATTTCCGTCAAGATTTGCACCTCCAACGCCAACATAATCAAGCAGCTGCGCATTGTCGGGCCAGGATGTAAGTCCTTCAATTTTGCTGATATCAACAGTAATAGATTCATCGGAAACATTGTGAATTATATAGAGGAATTTGCCGTTATATTCAACGATAAATCCGCCAAGATCGGGCTCGCTTGTTGTGAAGGCGGCGTAGTTGCCACGTGCAATCGCAGGATATCTGTTACGGATGCCGATAAGCTTGGAGTAGTGCTTGAGCATACTGCCTTCATCGGCAAGCTGGGACTGAACGGTAGAGTCGATCTGCGCAGACTCGGGATAGGTGGTTCCCTCGGGATCTTCAACGGTATCGCCGTCACCCCAAAGCATTGCAAGTCGACGGTTAGCATCGGTGTTTGCACCACCTCTGGAGCCTCTGATGCCGATCTCCTCTCCATAATAGAGGAAGGGCGATCCGGGAGAAAGAAGATAAAGATTAGCCAGCATCTTCATCTGATCGGGAAGGATAAATGCGCCTGCAATTCTGTCCTGATCGTGATTGGAAAGGAACTGAATGGGCATGCCGTCGGGATTGTTAGACAGAACCAGCCCCTGGAATCTCTCAACATAGTTGAGATAGGTGCCGAGGTTAGTCTTTCCCTTTGCGGTAGTTGCCGCATAGCTTTCGGGGCCGGACATAGCAAAGTTGAAGCAATTCATAGAGCCGTAGTACTGCATTATCTCGCTCTCGGCAGACCAGCACTCACCTACACAGTAGATGTCTGGGTCGTAAGCTCTGATCTCGTCCATGTACCACTCCCAGAACTCAGCAGATGCCTTAGTGTCACCGTAATAGATGTACTTGATAGCATCAAAGCGGAAGCCGTCGATACCAAGATCAATGTAATATTTGGCAACGTTAAGCATCTCATCTCTTACAGCAGGGTTATCATAGTTAAGCTCGGGCATACCGCTTGAGAAGTTGCACTCATAGTAGTAATTCGTGCCCGTAAGCGACTGATAGGATCTGCCACCAACCTTTTCGGATGCTGTAACGCAGGTGTAGTAGTTGTAATACTTATTGGAGGAATCGCCGTTTCTTCTTGCGGTTCTGAAATTAAGGAACCAGGAGTTGCCTGTGGAGGTGTGATTAAGAACAAGATCAAGAATGATCTTGACGTTACGCTCGTCACAAAGTCTGATAAGCTCCTTAAGGTCCTCCTCGGTACCGAATCTGGGATCCACTGTATAATAGTCGTTAGCGTCGTACTTATGATAGGTGGGAGAGGAGAAGATGGGTGAGAGCCAAAGGCCCTGAACACCAAGATCGTCGCCGCCGTTGATGTCACCGTCATTGAGATAGTCAATACGGTTAATAATACCTCTCAGGTCACCGATGCCGTCGCCGTCAGAATCCGAGAAGGATCCTACGAATATCTGATAGAAGGTACGGTAATTATCGTCTACGGGGTCAACTGTTTTTTCATAGGGTGTAAGAAGGCCGCAGGCTGCCAGAATACCGAACACTATGGCAACCACGAGAATTACGGAAACGCCTGAAATAATGGCGATTTTTGCCTTTTTTGTAAGCTTTCTTTTACAATTTTCCTGCTCGTGAGGATTTTTATTCTCTTCCGGGGTGTTCTCTGCCGCACAGGTGTCGGCAGAGATAACCTCTTTATTTATTTCATTACTCATCAATTACTCCTTTACCGAATTGAGCATAGCGTCGTCGATACTACCCCAGGCGCCCGAAGCAGCCTTAACGTAAATGCCGACAACGATAGTGTCACCCTCGGTGTAGTCGATCTCAATAAACTCGGTGGTATGCCACTCGCTCCAAGCGGTGAAGGTAGCGTCTGCAGTTGCAACGATCTCGCCGTTTATCTTGATGTAGGTGTAAGCGGTATACTCACCCATATCTCCACCCATGGTGGAAAGAGCATACTTATATTTGCCTGTACCGAGATTCTTGATCTCCTGCTCAAGATTGAACTCAACAGCCTCGCTGCTCCAGAAGTGGAAATGTCTTGTTCCTGTCTGGGAATCGTCAGGCTTATCCATAACCTTAAGCTCGTTTAACTTCTTGGGGAAGCTGGTAGTCCAGCCGGTAGCGTTAAGATCGTCCTCGAAGGACCAGTTCTGAATGTAGTTGTACTCAACCATAGAGACGTTACAGATAGCCTCCATGCCGTCTGCGGTACCCTTGATAACGTACTTTGCAGGGCCGCTGTTCTTCATAGTATCTACGTCAACGTTATGCCATTCAACGTCAACCTCTTTTCTGGAGTTGTCGTTCATAATAGCATTAACCTTCTCGGGAAGCTTGATCTCGCCGTTAAGGTCGAGAATCAGTGTGGTCTCCTCTATCTCCTCGGCAACAACGGGAATCTCGTTACCTGTTCTTACAAGAGCAAATACCTTAAGTGACTCACGAACCTTACCTGTCGCATCAAAGAATGCCTGGTTATCTACCGAGCAGCCGCCGTACCACTGGCCTGCGTCGTCGGGATCATACTCACCTGCATAGGAGCTTGCCCAACCGGAGCCGTACTGCTCCCAGATTGCAGAGTTATCCTCCCAGGTCTCGCCGCCAACGGAAATCCAGGTACCCTCCCAATAGCAGATGCCGATACAGTTATTCATCTTGTTAACCGCAGTGTCGGTAAGCTCTCTGATGTGATTAGCCTGTCCCTGCTCGGAGAAGGGATATTCCTTTACACCGTCTGTACCGCCGTTACCGTAGAAGTCGGTATCCTCGGTGGTGTTGGCATAGGCGGTCTCGATGATCATAGTCTTTTTACCGTAACCGTCGGCAACCTTATTAAGAACGGTAGCAAGATTCTCAAGAGTGCCGTGCCATGCGGGATAATAAGAGGATGCAAATACGTCGTAATCTACGCCGAAATAATCAAGATTTGCGCTGTAGCTCTCGTAATTTGTGATCTTCTCGGGGTTGGTGAAGTGGATAGCTACAAGAGCATCGGGACAAACCTCACGAACGGCCTCAGATCCCGACTGCATAAGCTTTGCAATGTTCTTCCACTGAGTCTCGCCGCACATCTTACCGGTTGTCTCGTTACCAACCTGTACCATACCGATATCAATGTCCTCATCAACAAGCTGCTGCAGGCAATCCTTGGTGTATTCGTATACTGCGTTAGCCTTGGTGTCAACGTTCATAGACTTCCAAGCCTTGGGAGCCTGCTGCTTTGCAGGGTCAGCCCAGAAGTCGGAGTAATGGAAGTTTACAAGCAGCTTCATGCCGTATTTAGTAGCACGCTTGCCGACCTCGATAGCGTTGTTGATATCACAGTTACCGCCGCCGTAGCCGTTGCCATTTGCATCAAAGGGATCGTTCCAGATACGAACTCTTATGTAATTGATACCGTTTTCGCTGAGGATCTCATAAACGTCCTTTTCGGTGCCATCATAATCATAGTACTTAACGCCACTCGCCTCAAGGGAGGGAACCGCAGATGCATCCATACCCATAATGAAGTCCTCGGGCATATTCTCAACCTTCTTAACAAAAAGGGTGTCGGAGGTGATCTCGGGAGCGGGATCAAGGCATCCTCCAAGCGTAAAAACAAGCGTCAGGATTATAGCTACAAGCAGCACACCTGCTACCAAAGCTAAAATCATCTGTTTCTTGGGAAGCTTGCACAAAGGACACTCCTTTTTATTATTTTCAGGGGTTGTTTCCTTCTCAATATCGGCAGACTCGCCGTTTACGAGATAATTCTTTTCTTCGTTACTCATTTGCTTCTCCTTAAATTATGTAAATTTATGTTTTTGCCGAATATATGATAACATACTGTTTTTTTAAAATCAATTAGCAAAATCTATAAACTTTTTTGTGCATAAATGCAAATCAAACAAGCTTTTTACCGTCTGAAAACGCCTTTCCAACCGGCTCGCCAAGGGAAAGGTAATTATGGCTTACACTGTCATAGCAAATGGGCGCAAGCTTTTTGGAGCAGATGCGTCCGTTCTCGTCAAGAATGCTTTCGTCAGCCGATACGTTAACGATCTCACCGATGCAGATGCCATCCTCGTTGAACTTCAGGAGCTTACATTCAACAGCCATGGGAAGCTCGTCAAAGAGGGGTGCGTTAACAAACTCGCTTCTTGAGGGATGGAAGCCCGCCACCTTAAGCTTTTCGGGATTATCATTTGCAGACACGATTCCTACGTAATCGGCAGGAACAATAGTGCTCTCGGTTGCAAAGCTGACGGTAAATGCACCGCTCACCTTAATATTATCGGTGGTTTTGTGATCGTCGGCAAGGCAAACCATTATCTGATTTGTGTCGTAAATTCCGCCCCAGGCGGCATTCATAGCATTAGCATTGCCGTCCTTATCATAGCTTCCGACAATGAATACGGGCATAGGATAAGCCCAGGTTTTTGCGCCAAAATTCTTTCTCATAACATATCTCCTTTATGTGATATCAATAACAGTATAGCACAGAGAAGCATATATTTCAAGCGGGTTATTTGAATATTTCTTTTAGAGTTTTTTGTTTTGAATTATTAAAAAACAGTGTTTCAAAACCAGAAATCATCAATTTTGACAACTATAATTGTCATTTTTGAGCTTTTTGCTAAGATTTTTCGCTCTATTTGTTCTGTCGTTTCTGATTACTTAAATCTAAGAGTACGAGCAAATTCATCTGCAAAAAACAGTTATCAAAGCAGCTTCAAAGCATCTGCTGACTTAGCTGCTTTTTCTACCCTTTTCTGCAATTTTGTGCATTTTATCCAAATCTGTTACATATTTTTATTTATTTTTTTTCGTTATGTGGAGTTGATTTTGTTTTTTATATATGATAAAATATATTTGCACGAATATCTACTCTTACTGCGTGCGCACGTGCGCACCTGTTACATTCTAATATATATCTAATGAGTGAACGTGACTTTTTGGCCTTCGGGCGAAAGGAATAGTTGATGGTTTACGATTTGCAAAAGGCGGACATGTGGAAAAGAATATCAGCCGCCCTTTTTGATTTTACAATACTTTGCGTAGTGATCATGATCTTTGCGCTCCTTCTGTCCTGGGTGACCGGCTACGACACCTACTCGAAGGCTCTTGAGGATATTGAAAAAAGCTATGCTGAAAAATATGATATAGACCTTAATCTTTACGGCACCGAGGAGTACGAAAAGCTCTCCGACGAGGATAAGGCAAGATACGAGCTTGCCAACAAGATGTTCCAGCAGGACGAGCAGGCGATTCTGCTCTATCAGGTAAAGATCAACCTTGTTATCTTTATGTCGATCGCCAGCGTGGTGCTTGCATATGTAGTTCTTGAGTTTATCATTCCCCTGATCTTTAAAAACGGACAAACTCTGGGTAAGAAGATATTCGGCATCGCCGTTATCAGATACGATCTTGTAAAGATCACTCCCCTGCTCCTGTTTGTTCGTTCCATTCTCGGTAAGTGCACAGTTGAGACCCTGCTTCCCGCTCTTGTATTGGTTATGTCATTCACAGGCGGCGGTATATTCTCCCTTATCATCGTTATTCTTTACTTTATTGCCCAGATCGCCTTCTTCCTCTTTACAAGAGAGAGAACGCTGGTCCACGACGTTATGGCACAGACGGTTGCTGTTGATATGTCCAGCCAGATGATATTCGACAGCCCCGAGGCGCTGCTTGAGTACAAGCAGAAGCTCCAGGCAGAAAAGGCTGCCAGATCCGATTATTGATTTGTTTGCGAAGCAACATAAATTTTATATAATGAAAGGAAGATTCCATGAAAGTTGAGTTGCAAAATCTAACAAAAATCTTCCCCGGCAGAAACAAGAAGGTTCACGAAGAGGTAATTGCGGTAAATAACTTTACCTTTACCATTCCCGACGGCAAGCTCGTTGGTCTTCTCGGCCCTTCAGGTTGCGGTAAGTCCACCACTCTCTATATGATCAGTGGTCTTCAGCAGCCCTCCGGCGGAAAAATCTTCTTCGGCGAGGAGGACGTTACCGACCTTCCCCCCGAGAGCAGAGGAATAGGTCTGGTATTCCAGAACTATGCGCTCTATCCTCACATGACTGTTAAGCAGAACATCCTGTTCCCGCTTCAGAACCTTAAGGGTGAGGACAAAATGACCAAGGAGCAGATGCTTGAGAGAGCATACGAGGCCGCAAAGCTTGTTCAGATCGACGAGCTTATGGACCGTAAGCCCAGCGAGCTTTCCGGTGGTCAGCAGCAGAGAGTTGCTATTGCAAGAGCTCTCGTAAAGATGCCTAAGGTTCTTCTTCTTGACGAGCCCCTCTCTAACCTGGATGCACGTCTTCGTCTTCAGACCCGTGAGGAGATCAGAAGAATTCAGAAGGAAACAGGTATCACCACAGTATTTGTAACACATGACCAGGAAGAGGCTATGTCCATCTCCGACGTTATCGTAGTTATGAAGCTCGGCGTTGTTCAGCAGGTAGGTATGCCTCAGGAGGTTTATGACAATCCCACAAACCTCTTCGTTGCTAAGTTCCTCGGTACTCCTCCCATTAACGTATTTAACGGCGAGGTTATCGGCGGAAAGCTTCACCTTGGCGGCGTTGCAGTTCTCGACGTTCCCGGCGTAGATGACCGTCAGGTTTACGTTGGTATCCGTCCCGAGGGCTTCATTCCCGATGCGAACGGTGCGCTTTGCTGTAACCTCAACAACATTGAGGTAATGGGACGTGACGTTAGCGTAGTTGCTACCAACGAATCCTCCATCAATCCTGTTATCCGTGCTATTGTAGATGCGGATTACAAGATCAGCAGAGACAGCGAGACAGTTACCTTCTCCCTTAAGCCTCATAAGGTATTCCTCTTTGATAAGGAGTCGGAAGAAAGAATTTACTTCGAGGTGAACTGATTATGACTAACGAATCGGTTGCTAAAAAGAGTTATACTTGGTATAACTTTACCAAGAAGATGAATGATTTTTCCCGTAAAATCAAATATGATAAATGGAAGGCATGGATCTATCTTGCACCCGCTCTCGTTTTACTTGCTATCTTCACCGTTTGGCCCATCTTCAATACTCTTAAGATGGCCTTCACAGTATACTACGATCCGGAATACGTGATTTATGAAACCGACGAAAACGGCGAGTATATCTATGATGATGAAACCGGTAAAAAGATAGTTAAGCAGCAGGGTGGATACCGTGGATATTCGGTTGCTACCGAGATCGGTAATAATACCGCTCTTGAGCAGGGTAAGCTTGACGAGATAGTTGAGTTCGAATTCGGACTTGATAACTTCAAGACGGTTGTAGCCACAGACGGCTTTGCAACGATTATGAAGAATACCATTATTCTTTGCGTTGCTACCGTTCCGATTTCTACCTTCCTGGCACTGCTTATCGCAGTTTGCCTTAACGCAATCAGGCCGCTCAGAAGATTCTTACAGACGATCTTCTTCCTGCCTTACGTAACAAACTCTATTGCGATAGGCATGGTATTTGCGGCAATGTTTAACATCGTAGGTGTTAACACCACCGATCCCTCTCTCAGTAGATCTGTTGGTATTATCAACACGATGATGGGCTGGTTTGGCTTGGATCCTATAATCTGGGTTAACCAGGGCTCCGAGTATTGGGCGAATATTGCAGTTATGATCATATACATAGTTTGGAACGCTCTTCCCTTCAAGATCCTTATTCTTCTTGGCGGTCTTCAGAGTGTTAACAAGCAGTATTATGAGGCTGCAAAGATCGACTCCACTCCCAGATGGAGAGTATTCACCAGAATTACCGTTCCGCTCCTCTCTCCTATGATCGCATACGTTGTAATCACCGGCTTTATCGGCGGTTTCAAGGAGTATACAAGTATCGTAGGTATCTTCGGTGACGGAATGGCCCCTCCCGGTGGACTTCCCAGCGAGACTCCCAGACTTCAGACAATGGTAGGTTATATCTACGACTGTCTGGGTAACGTAAACCTTGGTGAAGGCACTGCATCCGCAGCGGCTATCATTCTGTTCCTTATGATCTTTGTGGTTACTCTTATTAACCTCAAGGTAAGTAACAAGAACACCCATTATTAAGGAAGGAGGTTACTGAAATGTCTGAATCTACAATTAGAACAATGAAGGAAAAGGATATGAAGAAGGTGGCCTCTCACGAGAAGGTTATGGCCGTTGTTGTTCAGGTCCTCCTCTACGTTTTCCTTATTGTAATGGCGCTGATCATCGTATTCCCCTTCTATTGGATGATCATTTCCTCTCTTAAGAGCCAGCCCGAGTACGAGGCTGTTGTTCCCAAGCTTTATGCCGAGGAGCCTCTTAAGTATTTCATTGAAAACTACTCTGCTGCTTTCCAGAAGGCAGAGCTTCTCAACCTCTTTAAGAACACTCTGATCGTTGGTATCGTGTCCACAGCGCTTTCGCTGGTTATCACCGTTATCACTGCATTCGTATTCGCAAGACTTGAGTTTAAGGGCAAGAACGCAATGTTCGCCTTCCTCCTTGCTACGATGATGATCCCCGGTGAGCTCTTTACCATCACAAACTATCAGACCGTTTCTCTTTGGGGTTGGGTAAAATCCACCGATACGTTCGCAGGCTATGCCGTGCTTATCGTTCCCTTCCTCGTAAGCGTATTCTACATCTATCTGTTAAGACAGAACTTCATGCAGATTCCTAACGAGCTGTACCTTGCCGCTAAGGTTGACGGTACCAGGGACCTTAAGTATCTTTGGAAGGTTATGATTCCTCTTGCACTTCCAACCATCATTTCTATTACCATTCTTAAGATGATGGGTGCATGGAATACCTACGTATGGCCCAGACTTGTTGCTCACAGAGATTTCTATCTTATCACCAACGGTCTGAGAACCGCATTCAAGGATGCTAACACCGATACGGCTAACATTCCTCAGCAGATGGCTGCCGTTACGGTAGTATCTATTCCTCTGTTCCTTGTATTCATCTTCCTTCGTAAGTACATTATGAAGGGCGTATCCAGATCGGGTATCAAGGGTTAATTCAATTCTGTTTAAAATGACGAAAGTCTTTTAAAAATATTTATTTAAAAAGGATGGAAAACAAAATGAAGAAGATTATTGCACTCCTTCTCCTCGCTGTTATGTGCTTCACTATGGTAGCATGTAACAATGGTACAACACCCGGCGGCGACCAGGGCGGCTCCGGCAACGGCGGCGGTGGCGGCGACAAGGCTCCCGAAAAGGTTACCTATGCGATTCCCGAGGGTGGCTATGATGGAAGCGAAGTAACCATCACCTTCTCTCACACCATGAACGCAGGCTATCAGGCAGTTCTTGATCAGTACATTGCAAAGTTCAATGAGATCTACCCCAACATCACTGTTGAGCATTCTCAGATCGGTGGCTACGACGAAGTTCGTGACCAGATCAAGACCGAGCTTACTGCAGGCAACCAGCCTAACATCGCTTACTGCTATCCCGACCACGTTGCGCTTTACAACGTAACCAAGAAGGTTGTTCCTCTTGATTCCTTCATCGAAAGCCAGATTCCCGATACTCTCGGCGGCGGCATTCTCGGTCTTACCGAGGAGCAGATCGCTGACTTCGTTCCCGGCTACTATGCTGAGGGCGCAGTATTCGACGAAGCAGGCACCATGTATACCCTTCCTATGTCTAAGTCCACTGAGGTTCTCTACTACAACAAGACCTTCTTTGACAAGTATGACCTCAAGGTTCCCACCACTTGGGATGAGATGGAAGAGACCTGCGCTGCTATCCACGCAATCATCAACGACCCCACCAGCGAGGATTACAATCCTGATGCTATTCCTCTCGGCTACGACTCCGAGGCTAACTGGTTCATCACTCTTTGCGAGCAGTACAATTCTCCCTACACCTCCTCTGACAAGACCGACCACTACGTATTCAACAACAAGACCAACAGAGAGTTCATGAAGGAAATCAGAGAGTGGTACGATAAGGGCTACCTTACCACCCAGGAGCTTTACGGTTCCTACACCTCCGGTCTCTTCACCGAGCAGAACCTCTTCATGTGTATCGGTTCTTCCGGCGGTTCCTCTTATCAGCGTCCTGAGGCTACCGACGACGGCTATCTCTTCGATGTAGACATCGCTCCCATTCCTCAGAAGGATCTTAACGATCCCGCAGCTATTTCTCAGGGTCCCTCCCTTTGCATCTTCGACCAGACTAACAAGCAGGAAGTTGTTGCTTCCTGGCTCTTCGTTAAGTATCTTGCTACTACTCCCGAGTTCCAGGCAGCATTCTCTAAGGTATCCGGCTACATGCCCGTTATCAGATCTGCTAACGAGATCGAGAGCTATAAGAAGTGGCTCGAAAAGGCTGACGGCGGCGACAACATCCAGGCTCTTGCAATCAAGGTAGGCCTTTCTCAGGAAAACGCATACTTCGTATCTCCTGCTTTCAACGGCTCCTCTGAGGCTCGTGACCAGGTTGGTAAGCTTCTTCAGTTCTGTCTCGTAACCGATCCCGCTACCTACGGTGGTATGGACGAGATGATCCTCGAGGGCTTCAAGGCTGCAGTTGCAACCTGTATCGCTAAGTCTTAATTAAAGCTTTTATTCAAACCTTTATTGAGGACAACAAACGAATGAGTAAACTTTCAAGATTACTGTTACTGTTTGTTGTAATCGCTATGCTCGTGGGCTGCCTTGCAGCCTGCGAGCAGCCCGAGTGCGAAGAGCACGTTGACGCAGACGCAGATCATATCTGCGATAACTGCGATGCGGAAATCGAGGAGCCTCACGAGCACAGCTTTGTAAATGGCAAGTGCGAGTGCGGTGCCGAAGACCCCAACTACTCTCCCACACCCGAGTTTGTTGATTACGCAAGTCAGGTTAAATTCAATCCCAACTCCGGCAGAAAGTATGCAGAGGTTACTGTTAAGTCTTATATCGACGGCGACACAACCCACTTCTTCATCGACGATCCCGAGGTTGAGTATGGCTATTTAAAGGCCAGATATCTTGGTATTAACACTCCCGAGTCTACAGGCGTTATCGAGCCCTGGGGCAAGAAGGCGTCCAACTATACCAAGGGCCAGCTTATGCAGGCTGTATCTATTATTATCGAATCCGACACCGAGAATTGGAACATAGATTCCACCGGTGAAAGATATCTTGTATGGATCTGGTACAAGACCTCTGAAAACGGCGAATACCGTAATCTCAACCTTGAGATTCTTCAGCAGGGTCTTGCATTCGGCTCCAACGCATCCGATAACGCTTACAGCGAGTATACTATGGGTGCGCTTAACCAGGCGAAGGCTCTTAAGCTTCACGTATTTTCTAAGGAAAAGGATCCTAATTTCTACTACGGTGGAGCTACCGAGCTTTCCCTTAAGGAAATTAAGGCCAATTGCGAGCTTTACGAAGGTAAGCTTGTTAAATTCGAAGCTGTTGTAGCAAAGCGTTCCGGTGCTACCGTTTACGTTGAGGAATACGACGCTGAGACCGATATGTACTTCGGTATGCAGGTATTCTGTGGCTACAACTACCCCACTATGGGTGATTTCAAAACCGGTAACAGAGTTGTTATCGTAGGAACTCTCAGTTACTACGAGACCGGTGGAACATATCAGGTATCCAACCTTCAGTATGATGCACTCGATTCCGAGTGGGAAGGCGGCTGTCGAGTTCTCGGTAGCGGTTATCCCTCCTCCTACAATGAGGTTGACGTTGATACCATTATGAACGGCACTATCATTCTCGACGTTATCAAGGAAGTTGAGGGTGAGAACGGTGAAATGGTTGAGATTAAGGAGCAGCAGACCTTTGATTACGGCGAGCTCGCTCATTACAGCACCGTAACCGTAAAGAACCTTACAGTTCAGAGCGTTTATAAGACCACCTCTGACACCGATTCCAATGGCGCCCTTACAATTACATGTAAGGACGAAAACGGTATTACCATTAAGATCCGCACCGCAGCTAAGCTTACTTGGAGCGACAAGAGCGACGTTGTGGAGAGCGACTTCCCCAAGGGTACCGTTATCTCCGTAAAGGGAATTATTGATTCCTTCAACGGCGAATACCAGATCAAGGTATTCAATATCAACGACGTTACTTTCGAGTAATTGTCAAGTTTTGTTTACTTTTATTGGCTTTGCCGTCTGAAAAGACGGTTCATGAAATTAGTTTACCCAAAAATTTAATATTATAAAAGGAGCTAAAAACATGAGAAAGATTTTGACCTTAATTCTCGTTCTTGCACTTGCTCTCTCCGTACTTGCTAGCTGCGATATGATCAAGGATCTTATTGGTGGTGGACATGAGCACAACTACGTTGATGGCGAGTGTGAATGTGGCGAAAAGGATCCCGACTACAATCCTGAGCCCGAAGTTGATGAGGGCCTCCAGGCTGCAGCTGACTACATCCGTCAGATGTACAAGGACGATCCCGAGGCTACCGGCGCAGACTTCAACCGTGTTTCCAGCGTTGACATCGGCGGCGTTGTTTACAGCGTTACCTGGACTGTTGACTCTGATCTTATCACTGTTGTTGACAATGGCGACGGCACCGTAACCATTAACGTTCCCGACGAGTCCGACGCAGAGATCGCTTACGTTCTTACTGCTACTATTTCCAATGCAGCAGGTCAGACTGCTACCAAGGCCTTCAATCACAAGGTTCCTGAGTTCGCAGTTACCAGCTTTGAGGACTACATGGCAGCTAAGGAAGGCGACAACGTTGTTGTTGAGGGTATCGTTATCGGTATCAACTCCAAGGCAGCAGGCAACACCAGAAACCACCTCTTCCTTATGGACGAGAGCGGTGTAGGCGGTTACTACTCCTATCAGATGGATGCTGACCCCGTTGCAGATCTTGGCATCGAGCTTGGTATGACCGTTCGTGTTACCGGTCCCGCTGCTCCCTACAACGGCATGCAGGAGATCAAGGGCGGTATCGCTCAGATCATCAGCACTGAGAAGAAGACCTTCGAGGCTGTTGATATTACCGACAAGTTCGTTGAAGGCGCTAACTTCAACCAGTTCGTAGCACTTCCCGTTGTTATCAAGGGCGTTACCATCGGCGGCCAGGAGCTTGCTACTGCTACCAGCCAGTACCTCTACTTCTCTATTAACGGTGTTGAGGCATACGTAAGAACCTACGTTACCGACTTCCCCACCACCCTTAAGGCAGAGGATAAGGCTACCATCGACGCAGCACACGGCGCAAAGTTCGGCTACGTTGCTGATGTTACCGGTATTCTTGTTACCTACAGCGGTACTCCTTACCTCATTCCTACTTCCGTAGATTGCTTCTACAACTATCAGCTTCCCGAGAGAACCGATGCTGAGAAGCTTGCTCTTGAGCTTGACGCTCTTGAGATCCCCGCAAAGATTGAGAAGAACGGTTCTGTTACCCTTCCTCTTAACGGCGGCACATACGCAGACGTAACTCTCGCTTGGTCCTCTGATAAGGATTGCGCAGTTGTTAAGGACAACAAGCTTAACGTAACTCTTCCCGCTGAGGAGACCACCGTTACTCTTACTGTTGTTGCAACTCTTGGCGAGCTTTCCGAGACCAAGACCTTCGAGATCGCAGTTGACGCTGCTTCCGCAGATCTCTACATTCCCAAGCCTGTAACTGCTCCCGAGGCAGATACCGCTTATAAGTTCTTCCTTATCCAGGGCAACCTTGGTAAGACCCTTTACCTCACCGGCGAGGTTGACGGCAGATACCTTGTAACTACTGACAAGGCTGATGCAGCTGTTGACGTTTACGCAGAGGCTGTTGAGGGTGGCTTCAAGTTCTACATTCTTGTTGACGGTGCTAAGCAGTACATCACCGTTTACAAGAACGCAGACAATAAGGACTCCGTTAAGTTCGACGCTGAGGGCGCTACCGTTTACACCTACAACTCCGAGGTTAACGCTTGGGTTACTAACCTTGATGGCACCGATAAGTACCTTGGTACTTACAACACCTTCGGCACTGTAAGTGTTTCCAACCTTTCCTATATCAATGCTGGTAACACCGGCGTTAGCCAGTTCCCCGCAGGTCTTGCTACTCTTGTAACTAAGGAGATTGCTCCTGTTGCTGACACTACTCCCGCAGCAGACACCGCTTACAAGTTCTTCCTTATCCAGGGCAACCTTGGTAAGACCCTTTACCTCACCGGCGAGGTTGACGGCAGATACCTTGTAACCACCGACAAGCTCTCCAGAGCTATCGACGTTTACGCAGAGGCTGTTGAGGGTGGCTTCAAGTTCTACATCAACGTTGATGGCGCTAAGCAGTACATCACCGTTTACAAGAACGCAGACAATAAGGACTCCGTTAAGTTCGATGCTGAGGGCGCTACCGTTTACACCTACAACTCCGAGGTTAACGCTTGGGTTACTAACCTTGATGGCACCGATAAGTACCTTGGTACTTACAACACCTTCGGCACTGTAAGTGTTTCCAACCTTTCCTATATCAACGCTGGTAACACCGGCGTTAGCCAGTTCCCCGCAGGTCTTGCTACCATTGAGATCGTTTCCGACGAGCCCCACGAGCACACCTGGTCCGATGCTACCTGCACCGAGCCCAAGAAGTGTGATTGCGGCGCTACCGACGGCGAGGCTCTTGGCCACAACATCGCTAACAACGAGTGCTCCGGCTGTGGCGCAAAGGTTGTTACAGTTACCGAGGCTGCAGGCCTTGAGGATGGCACCCTTGTATTCATCGAGGCTACCGTTTCCAAGATCACCTACAAGTGGAGCGATTCCAGCAAGAACATGTCCGTAGACATTACCGACGGCACCACCACTATTAACGCATACAAGCTTGCTACCGAGGTTGGTCTTGGCGACGTTATCGTTATCTACGGCGAGGTTAGCTCTTACAACGGCGTAAAGCAGATCGCAGCAGGTGCTACCGCTGAGATCAAGACCGCTCACGTTTGCTCCGAGTGGGACGATGCTACCTGTGATGCTCCCAAGACCTGTAAGGTTTGCGGCGCTACCGAAGGCACTAAGCTCGACCACGTTTACGGTGAGGGTGATACCTGTACCGCTTGCGGCGCTGCAAAGCCCGTTGCAGGTGCTAACGTAACCGCTTCTACCGTTATCGCAGACTATGCTGCAGCTAACAGCTGGTCCAACGGTATTCGCTATGAGTCCATTGCTGTTGACTCTAACGTAACCGTTTCCTCCACCGGTACTGCAGTTGGTGACTACGGCCTTAACACCGGTAAGTACTACACCAGCGGCGAGAACTGGAGAATCTACCAGAGCGAGTCCGCTACCATTACCGTTACCGCAGCTGAAGGCAAGACCATCGTTTCTGTAAAGATCTCTTATGCTAGCCAGAACGGCGGCGTTCTCACCCTTGACGGCACCGCTGTTGAGTCTGAGCAGGTTGTTACTGTAAACGCAGGTTCTATCACCTTCGGTGTTGCTAACTCCGGTGAAGCAACTAACGGTCAGGCTAGAATCACTTCTATCGAGGTTATCTACAACTAATCCTTGTTTTTAAACTCATAAGTTTCAGAACCGCACCCTCGGGTGCGGTTCTTTTTTTCATCCTTTTAATTAATATGCTTTATATTTCTTCATAAGCACTTGATTATCTCTTTTTTGTGTGATATAATGATTATACTGATAAGTATTGCTTATTACATTTATATTAAAAGGAGAAAATCATGAAAAGAATTATCTGTCTTTTACTCGCAATGATGCTTTGCCTCACAGTTCTTGTGGGCTGCGTCGACGATCACGAGCACAACTTCGTTGACGGCGAATGTGAATGTGGCGAAAAGGATCCCGAGGCCGGCGAAGATCCCGGCAACGAGGTTGTCGACGAAAATCTTGACAACGCACTCATTTACCTCTCTCAGATGTATAAGGAGCTTTCCGGTACATACGTAAATGACTTTGACGTTGTTGCATACGTTAGCATCGCTGATTGCAGATACCCCATTACCTGGACTGCAAGCGACGACAGCATTAAGATCAGAGAAAGCGTTGAGCTCGGTAATTACACCGTAGACATTCCCGACGACAACGCTGAGGAGATCAGCTTCACTCTTACTGCTACTATTGCTTCCGAAATCACCGATGAAACAAGAGTAAAGACCTTCGATATCAAGATCCCTGCAGTTTCTGCAGAGGGCACTCTTACAATTCTTGAGGCTCTTGAGCTTGGCGGCGCACAGCCCGACAGCCAGTACACCTCTGTTAAGTACTACGTAAGCGGCACCGTTACCAAGATCACCCAGGAGACCTACGGTAACCTTTACATTGCAGACGAGAACGGCAACGAGATTCTCGTTTACGGTACATACGACGCTACCGGTACTGTAAGATATGATAAGATGGCTACCAAGCCTGCAGTTGGTGACACCGTTACCTTCTACAGCGTTGTTGGTAACTACAAGGGTGATCCCCAGCTTAAGAACGCATGGCTTGTCGCTCTTAACGGCGAGGAGCTTGGCGGTGAGAATGGCGATCAGGGCGGTACCACAGGCGGTATCCTTCTTGATATGATGGGCTCTACCAACGTTGAGAGCTACTCCAAGACCCAGCTTATCTACTCCGCAAACGGTATCACTCTTACTAACGATAAGAACACCTCTACTACCGATTGCTATAACAACACCAGCTCCTATGCTGCAAGATTCTATGCAGGCTCTACTCTCAAGATTGAGTACAAGGGCATGACCAAGATCATGTTCGTTCTTGACGACTACTCTCCCGATGGAACCAAGACCTATCTTGCAGGCTTTGACAATATGACCGTTGAGGGCGCTACTATTGTACGTAATCACGATATTGTTACTATCTACTTCACAGCACCTACCGACGTATTCCAGTCTGCAGCACTCGGATCTCAGATCAGAGTTGAGCAGATCGAGGTATTCACCGGCGCTGTTGAAACTCCTCCCACAGGCGGTGAGGACCAGGGCGGTACCGAGACTCCCGACGTTCTTTATGACGCACCTGTAGCAGATCAGGCATACAATCTCTATCTTGTTCAGTCTACCCTTGGTAAGACCCTCTACTTTGCAGGCACTATGGACGAGGAAAAGGGTACATATCTTGCAACCACCGATAATATCGCTGCTGCAGTTGATATCTACTTCGAGCCCGTAACCGGCGGATACCACATCTACTTCATAGATGGCAACAACAAGGTTTACATCAACGCTGAGGCTTATCTCAAGTCTAACGGCTATGCAGGCTGTCACTTCCAGCTTGTTTCTGCTCCCAGCTGTGTATGGACCTACAACACCGAGCTTGGTATTCTTGAGGTATACGGCGAGGTTGAAGGCAAGTCCGATACATTCTTCGCAGGTACATACGGCAATTACAACACCATTTCCCTCTCCGGCGCATATTACAAGGATCAGATTCCCTCCGGAACTCAGTTCCCTGCAAGAATCAGCATCTCAGGCAGCGAGGGTGGCAATACTCCCGAGAACCCCGATACTCCTGAGAATCCTGACACTCCCGAGAACCCTGATACTCCCGAGAACCCTGATACTCCCGAGAACCCTGATACTCCCGAGAA
>JAZSMV010000124.1:0-6890 GCA_045536065.1 Eubacteriales bacterium
TGCCACAGGAATAACCACAGGCTCCTCGGGAAGAACGTAGGTATCTACAACAGGATCTGCCGCAGGAGTTGCAACCTCGGGGATAATCGTAGGCTCAATAGCCGCAATAAAAGGCTCATCCTCAAGCACAACAGGTGTCTCCACCTTCTCGAAGATGCTTGCCTCTGCGGTAGGAATAACAACAGGCTCCTCGGGCAGAACGTAGGTATCTACAACAGGATCTGCCGCAGGGGTTGCAACCTCGGGGATAATCGTAGGCTCGATAGCCGCAATAACAGGCTCATCCTCAAGCACAACAGGTGTCTCCACCTTCTCGAAGATGCTTGCCTCTGCCACAGGAATAACCACAGGCTCCTCGGGCAGAACGTAGGTATCTACAACAGGATCTGCCGCAGGGGTTGCGACCTCGGGAATGACAGTAGGCTCGATAGCCGCAATAACAGGCTCATCCTCAAGCACAACGGGTGTCTCCACCTTCTCGAAGATGCTTGCTTCTGCGGTAGGAATAACAACAGGCTCCTCTGCCATAGCAGCCATATAAACGAGAGGCTGGGAGGGAGAAGGCTGGGTGGCAGGCTCGATAGGAGCGGTCTTGCCAATAGCCGCAACGACGGGCTCATCCTTAAGCTCGACTGCGGTAACGGTATTTTCGAAAATAGATGCGCTGATCTGCACTACTCCGTCGTCGTCTGCGGAGGTGAAGATAGTGATCGGAACGTCGAAGGTGGAAAGAGGAGTTGTAGGCTCCTTTACCTGCTCGGGAGCAGACTCTACCATAGGAATAGGAGTATCCTTAAGCACAGTAGGCTTGTATCCGTTCTCAAAGATCGCAGCGGCAGGTGTTACAAAGGGAGATACGCCGGGAGTAGCCGACGAACTGATATATGTAAGGGGAGAGCTTTCGGGTGTGGAGGCAGGTTCTATGGGTTGTGTTGCCTCAGGAACTGCACGGATCTCGTCCTCAAGAACAGAGTGAGTAACGTTCTCGTACACAAAGGGATTAGCAGGCTGCTTGATACTCTCGATATAGGGAGTAGCGGTAGGCTCGTCAGCAGGAATAGGATCATATTCCTCGAGATTATCCAGATCGCCGAGAGTAATAGGCGTAGCGGAGGTTGCCTCGTAGACGGTGTTAGTGATATCATCCGCCATTCTGAAGGCATAAGGATCTGCACCCATATTGACAGCCTTTATAGGATCGATAGGCTGCTCGGTGATCACGAAGCCGTCAAGTCCACGGATAGGCTTAACAGGCTGAAGATCGCTGAGGATAGCAGCCGTGGGCTCAAGAGCCTCGATAAATACCGAGTCGGGAGCATCCCACTTCTCATCATCAAGATCCTCGTAAAGCTTAACTGTGCCCTCATGTTCCTCATATTCGGCTATTCTGTTTTTATTCCTTACTGCCTGATAAATAAGGACGGAGCATATAGCTACCGAAAGGAAGGCAACAACAAGGAAGATAAACTCGAAGAATAAAGGATCAGACCAATAATCATGAGTCTCTCCTTCCCCGCCGGATTCGGCAAAGGCGGTCACGGCAAAGGACATCACAAGTACAATTGCCAGCACCACGGCCATAGCAAGCTTTCTGTTCTTAATAAATGATTTCATACTCTCTCCATTTCATCACAGGCCACAAACCCATAAAGCAACCTGCGAGTCATCTATATTATATAATGCAAAATATTACGCATTACGCGCGAATATTTCTATACGAATACAATTATACCACTATCGCAGGATAAAATCAATACTTTTTTAAAAATAAATAAAAAAAGAAGGAGGCCGAAGCCTCCTTAGCTTTTATGTAAGTCGATTAGTCGATGCAGATGTACTTAACGCCGTCGATCTTAACGTACTTAACGCCGCTTTCCTCGCCCTTAGCGAAGGGAACGGTTGTAGACTCGTCGTCGAAGGTAAAAGTGATCTTGGTCTCGTCACCGTTGATCTCATACTTGCCCTCTTCAACAGTATTGTTACCTAAAACGGGATCGGTAGTCTTGATAACCTTGCCACCGAACTGGAACTCGTAGGTAACCTCAGCGATCATGAGATCAGCCTCATACTTACCGCTGAACATCTTACCGCAGGAAACAAGGGTAAGGAGAGTGCATACGAGAAGAACGCACACTAATACAGAAGAAATAGCCTTTTTCATTGTCAATACTCCTTTTCTAATTTAGTCGGTTTGTTCGACTTCAAATATATTTTACCATTATATTATGCATTTGTCAACGATTTTTTATTAATTTTTCTTATTTTTTTGCTTCAATAAATGTTGACTTTCGGGTGAAGATGTATTACAATATATGGAGTGAAAAATCAGGGGGAAAAGGAATGAGCTTTGTAAACTTTTTTAGACATTTAGGCCTTGTGTCAAGACACAAATGGCGTGTTTTTATAAACTGCTCAAAATGCGGCCTTGTATGGAGAGGCTTAGCTCACGATCTGTCGAAATTCTCCCCTACCGAGTTCTTCGAAAGCGTGAGGTACTACCAGGGCAATCGCTCGCCCATTGGCGTATGCCGCAGAGAGCGTGGCGTCAGCCTTGCCTGGCTTCATCACAAGGGCAGAAACAAGCATCACATCGAATATTGGACCGACCAGGAATGTGAGGTTCAGCCCCTTATGCCCTACAAGTACGCCGTTGAGTGCGTATGCGACAAGCTGGCGGCTACAAGAGTATATGCAGGCAAGGGATATTCGAAGGATCTTCCCCTGCTCCATTGGAAGAGATACGGCTGTAAGGTCGGCGGAAATCCCAAGACCATGCGTTTTGTGGAAGCGGTCTTTGAAGACGTGGAGCTTTACGGCGAGGGATACGTGCTGAAGAAAAAATACATGAAGAAAAAATACCACGAGGTATGTGAAAAATAATGGAAGAATCAGTCAAAAGCCCTATCGGGTGGGCAAAAGTAAAGCAGATATTGAAGTACAACGTCGTTCTGATAATCGCAATTATTGCCGCCGCTGTAACGTCCATAATCGTTCCGCCCGACAAGGAATATCTCGGATACTTTGATTTTAAGACCCTCGCCTGTCTTTTCTGCGTGCTGGCGGTGGTCTGCGCCCTTCGTAATATCAGATTTTTCTACACTCTTGCCAAGGCGATAGTAAGAAAATTCAGGAATACTAAAATCGCAATTCTCGTGCTGGTATACATAACCTTTATCGGCTCCATGCTCATAGCCAACGATATGGCTTTGCTTACCTTTCTGCCGCTTGGCTACTTCATTCTGCACACCACCAAGAAGGAAAAATACCTTGCCTTTGCATTTATAATGCAAAACATTGCCGCAAATCTCGGCGGTATGCTCACACCCTTCGGTAATCCGCAGAACCTTTATCTCTACTCAAAATTCAACATTCCCGACGGCGAATTCGTGATGATAATGCTGCCGCCCTTTATCGTAGCGGTGGTTTTGATCACTGCCTGCTGTCTGATTTTTGTAAAGAGCGAGCCTCTTGAGATTCAGGAGAAGGCGGCGAGCATGCCTGTATGGAGAGTGGTTATTTATCTTGTGCTGTTTCTTCTGGCGATCGCTATGGTATTCAGATTTATGCCCTATCAGATCGGACTTATCATTATTCCCATTGCAATTCTTATTCTCGACAGACAGGCGCTTTGGCAGGTGGACTACGGACTGCTCTTTACCTTCGTGTTCTTCTTCATTTTCGCAGGAAATATGGGAAGGATCGAGGCTGTGCGCAGCTTTTTCTCCTACCTTTTAAGCATCAACACCCTGGTATTCTCGGCTATGAGCTGTCAGTTTATCTCCAACGTTCCCTCGGCTATACTGCTCTCACAGTTTACCGACAACTATAAGGAGCTTCTGCTGGGTGTGAACATCGGCGGTGCGGGTACGCTTATCGCCTCGCTTGCCAGCCTTATCACCTTCAAGGAATACTCAAAGCAGGACCCCGGACACACCGTAAGATACGTGCTTAAGTTCACCGCATTTAATTTTGCTTTTCTTATCATTCTTACGCTGTTCTGCTACCTGATTCAATAGTTAAAGCCTCTTATAGAGGCTTTTTCTTTTAAAAGCAGGCGGGATATTCTCCGATTTTCACAAGGTGGGAAAGATATCCTGACAGTCCCTCTCTGTCGCTTTTATAGGTGACTCCCTGCCATACCGAATCGCAGTCAAGAACCCGCACCCTTGCCCTGCCCTCCGACAAAAGCTCGGAGATCACGACGGGCAGATAGAACTCACAGCCCAGAGGGTCACGGCTTATATTCTCTTTAAGAAAGGAAGAAAAGCGACGGGCACATTCGCCTATTATGTGTGGGGTGAAGCCCCAGAGGTTTACCGAAACGGTGGCGGAGGGATCAAGCAGGGCTCTTTTGCCCTCGCTGTCACAGAAAATTCTGCCCTTTTCCTTTATTATCCCACGCTTCTCCTCAATTCCCGTGAGAAAGCCCTTTTCTACCGAGCAGACCCCCCTTGAGACCGAGCCGTTTTCACTGAGGGTATTACCGAGCCGATAGCCGACCATAGCGTAGCTCTGCCCTACCGCCTCACCGGAGGTGAGAAAGCTGAAAATAGCCTTAAGCGCATCCCTGCCGTAGAAATCGTCGGCGTTGATAAGGGCAAAGGGGCTGTCTATCATTCCCTCAAGACAGGCTACCGCATGGGCGGTGCCAAAGGGCTTTGCTCTGCCCTCGGGCGCTGCGAATGAATCGGGCAGACTGTCTGTGTCCTGATAGGCGAAATCTACGTCAATGCCGTATTGTTCCCTATACCCTTCGGCAATCGGGCGAAGATAGGGCTCAATCTCTCTGCTCGTCACAAAAACAACACGGCGAAAGCCCTCTCTCACCCCATCATAGACCGAATAGTCGATTATTCTATGGCCTCTGCCGTCGATCTCGGCTATCTGCTTTGGCCCTCCGAAGCGGCTTCCACGCCCCGCAGCCATTATTACAAGCGTCATCCTCTCCATATATCCCTCCGAGAGCCTATAATTTCTTGCTACCTTTAATAATTTTATGCCGTAGCACTTGAAAAAAACACCGCAAAGAGTTATAATATAAACAAAAAAGCCGAAAGGAAGATTATTTATGAGTAAATTCCAGGTTATCGAGCATCCCCTTATCCAGCATAAGCTGACTATTATGCGTGAGAAGGATACTCCCACAAGCGAGTTCAAGCAGCTGCTTGACGAGATCTCTATGCTTATGGGCTATGAGATCACAAGAAATCTGCCCACCGAGGACGTGGAGATCGAAACTCCCATCTGCAAGACCGTGCAGAAGAAGATCTCGGGTAAGAAGCTGGCTATCGTTCCCATTCTCCGTGCAGGACTTGGTATGGTGGACGGTCTGCTCCGTCTTGTTCCGGTTGCACGTGTAGGTCATATCGGTCTTTACCGTGATCCCGAGACCCACGAGCCTGTTGAATATTACTGCAAGATGCCCCCCGAGCTTGATGAGAGAACGGTTATTATCGTTGACCCTATGCTCGCAACAGGCGGCTCTGCAAGCGACGCTATCACTATGGTTAAGAACAAGGGCGCAAAGCATATTATGCTGATGTGTCTTGTTGCCGCTCCCGAGGGCGTAAAGAAGGTGCAGAAGGCTCATCCCGACGTGGATATTTACGCCGCAGCTCTTGACGAATACCTTAACGAGCACGCATATATTGTCCCCGGTCTTGGCGACGCAGGTGACAGAATATTCGGCACAAAGTAAGCTGAAAGTAAACTAAGATTTACATATTTTAAGGAAAGGAGGCACAAAAAACCTATGCGAGAGCTGATTATCGGCAAGAATGATGCGGGACAGCGACTTGATAAATTTATTACCAAGACCCTTGATCTGCCCATGAGCCTTCTCTATAAGTCCATACGCTTAAAGAAGATAAAGGTCAATCGCAAGAGAGCCGAGAATAATACCATTCTCTGCGAGGGTGACAAAATTCAGTGCTTCCTTGCCGACGAATTTTTTGAGAAAAAGGCGGACAGCCATTCCTTTGAAAGCATCAGCGTAAGGCTTGACATCATCTACGAGGACGAGAACATTATGCTGCTTAATAAGCGCCCCGGTGTTTCTGTTCACGAGGACGAGGACGGCTCCACAAACACGCTGATAACTCACATTCAGGCCTATCTTTATCAAAAGGGAGAGTATGATCCTGGCCGGGAGCAATCCTTTGCCCCTGCCCTGTGCAACCGTATCGACCGTAACACAGGCGGTATCGTTATTGCGGCGAAGAATGCCGAGGCGCTTCGTGTGATGAACGAGAAGATAAAGAGGCGTGAGATAGACAAGTTCTATCTTGCGGCAGTCCACGGCATACCGAAGCCCGAGGCGGCGACCATAAAGGGCTGGCTGCTGAAGGACGACAAGAAGAACATCGTTCGTGTGTATGACAAAAATCCCCCTCGGTCAGCGAAGGAGATCATCACGAAATATAAGGTGGTGGCAAAGGCCTCCGACTCGGCGCTTATTGAGGTGGAGCTGCTTACGGGCAGAACTCATCAGATAAGAGCTCACATGGCATTTATCGGTCATCCGCTTATCGGCGACGGCAAGTACGGAATCAACAGGAGTGACAGAGCAAAGGGCTATAAATACCAGGCGCTCTACTCATACAGGCTTCGCTTCTCCTTTGACGAGGGCGAGAGTACCTGCCTTGATTACCTAAGTGGCAAGGAATTTAAAATTCCGAAAAAGGACATATACTTTACGAAGGATTATTTCTGATTAAAAGCGAAAAAAGCTTCTGATATAAAGGAAAGCCAAAGCAAAAAGGCACGCATTATAGGGTGATGTCCTTAGCGGAGAATTTTACACTTTGGGCAAAGTGCGAGCATCGCATTTGACTAGTCAAATGCAAGTGGGCTAAGCCCAAACCCTTATACGTGAACCCCCAAAGCTCATA
>JAZSMV010000032.1:0-12163 GCA_045536065.1 Eubacteriales bacterium
GTTGCAGTAAATGGCAGCTCCGTGACCTTCGGCATCGGCAACACCGGTACCGCAACCAACGGTCAGGTTAGAGTTACTGCTATTGAGGTTGTTTACGGCGGTGGCTCCACAGCTCCCGAGCAGCCCGACACTCCTGAGAATCCTGACACTCCTGAGAATCCTGACACTCCCGAGAATCCCGATACTCCCGAGAATCCTGATACTCCCGAGAATCCCGATACTCCCGAAAATCCTGATACTCCCGAGAATCCCGACACTCCTGTAGATCCCGAAAACAGCACCACTGTTAGCGTTGTGATCTCCGAGTACGCTTTAGCTAACGGCTGGGCAAACGGAACTCTCTATTCCGATATCACTCTTGATAATTTCATCAAGGCAACCGTTTCGGGCACTGCTGTTGGTACCTACGGCCTTAACACCGGTAAATACTACACCAACGGCGAGAACTGGAGAATCTACCAGTCCGAGAACGCTACTCTTACCATTTCCGCTGAGGGCGGTCAGACCATCGTTTCTGTTAAGGTTACCTACCTCGTTCAGAACGGCGGCTCTCTCGTTCTTGATGGCAACAATATCGCATCCGAGACTGTAGTTGCAGTAAATGGCAGCTCCGTGACCTTCGGCATCGGCAACACCGGTACCGCAACCAACGGTCAGGTTAGAGTTACTGCTATTGAGGTTGTTTACGGCGGTGGCTCAACAGCTCCCGAGCAGCCCGAAATTCCTGAGACTCCCGACACTCCCGAGCAGCCCGACACTCCTACCGAGCCCGAGACCCCTTCTGAGCCCGAGACTCCTGAGGAAGGTGGCGACGATAACGTTCAGCCCTCCACCAGCGCAGAGATCTCCTTCGCTGACGTAGCTAACCGTACCGACTTTACCACCTCTATCCAGGTTTGGGAGCAGAACGGCATTAAGGTAACCAACAACAAGGGCTCCAGCTCCTCTAACGTTGCAGATTACTCTGACCCCGCTCGTTTCTACAAGAACTCCTCTCTTACCGTTGAGTATGCTAACATGGTTAAGATCGTATTCAACTGCGACAGTGCATCCTATGCGACAGCTCTTCAGAGCTCTATCCCTGCCGCTGACGGCGTTACCGTTACTGTTGACGGATCTGCTGTTACCGTTGAGCTTACACAGTCTGTGTCCAGCTTCAACATTGCCACACTCTCCGGCGGACAGGTTCGTGTAGACAGCATTACAGTTTATACCGCATAATATAGCTTAAAATTTAAAAACCGCATCCTTTTTGGGTGCGGTTTTCTTTTTTCTTTTCTAAAAAAACTATTGATTAAGAGCCAATATAATGCTATAATATATTTGTAGAAATTTGCGCTTTCGAGGTGTAATATGAAAAAAATATTAAGGCTTGTTTCGGCTCTTGTGCTGATAATAATTATAGTGTTCAACACCGTGTCCTGCGATATTATCCCGGGACTTGGTGGCAACGGTAACAATACTGGCGGTCAGGAGTCGGGTAGCGAGAGCTTTTACATAGACGGTCCTGCTAATATTAACCTTGAAATCGGCGAGAGTAAGCAGCTTGACCTTGTGATCGGCTCGGCGCTCGAGGGTGACGTAATATGGACGAGCAGCAGTAAGTCTGTGTCTGTTGTAGACGGTCTGATAACCGCTATTTCCGAGGGTAAGGCTGTTATCAAGGCGGCACTGGGAGATAAATTCGACAGAGTTGTAGTAAACGTTCTCTCTGACGAGCCCGCAATAGAAGATCCCGAAAAGCCTGTTGTTCCCGACGATCCCGAGGATTCGGATATTGAAAGCGATATTAACGACGGTCACGGAGAAACCATAACCGTACCCGGCACCGAGGACCCCGTTACAAGCGACCCCTACGTTGGTGTAAGTAAGGAAGATTTTTATGCCGACTACTCTCCTGCTGTAAGCTATATGGACGCATATTACAGAACACAGCACGGTCTTATGTCGGGTAGCATTGATGAGCAGGATCAGGCTCCCACAATTTCCGAATATCAGCCATCATATAAAGGCTCACTGATCAGAAATGACGTATATTTATTCTCCGAGGACGGAAACACCTACTACGTTCTTGACTGCTATGGCGAAATTTCCTTTGAAATATACAAGGGCGGCGCATACGTCGTTCTTGAGGAGGTGGCGGCATACGTATTTGCCTTTGGCGAGCCTCCCGCAAATCATTCAGACTCAAAAAAGACCAAACCCACACAGAGCGAGTGGGGTGAATATCTCCGTGTAAACAACACGAAATTCAGCGGAGATACAGGAAGATATCCCTATGAGCCTGAGCTTCCCCGTATTTCAGGTTGTGGCGGTGACCTTACATACTACGAAATGGATATCGGAACCACAGGAACAGACTGTGATCCCAGCTTCGACGTAAAGGTATACAACGACGGATACTCGATAACCAGAGGCGCCGCACGTATTGTATATTCCTGCAAGGATAAAAACGGCAACAGTATTATCGACCTTGACGAAAGATACGTGTTCTACACCTACAATCACTACAACGATTTCCAGGAATACTTAAACTATGAAGGCGGCTGGGGAGAAATGTTTGGAAATGTGACCGGTGGCGGTGCTTTATCCGATAAGTCAAACTGCAGTCCTACCCCTTACGTCAGAACCGTTCGCTGCGGTATTTATAAAGAAGCTTCTGCGGCAATCGTTTACTGTATCATCCCAAAAAACAAACTCGCAGCTTAATCCAAAAAATAAAATTAAAAAAGACGAAAATCGCTTGATTTTCGTCTTTTTTTGTCGCATTTTGACAAGTATTATTTACATAAATCCTTTATTTTTTCAAAAGCAGGGTAATTTGTTCTGCCGCTGACAAGGGGAGTAATTGAAACAAATCCATCTCTTACGCTGTCGGTGTCAAGCTGATCGTCGCCCTCGTTTTCCTCGATGATATATCCTCCCTGCTCCCAAATATCGTCGCCGAGATATTTAAACTCATCGTGGAAGTAAACTCCGCCCTGCTTGGTTATTCTGATCTCTCCGTGGGAGTTTGGCAGATTTACGTTGTAAAGCATGCTCTCTTCAAGAAGCCTGTTCTCCATAATGAAGTTATATGCTCTTTCAAGGTGAGCCTTTGCGCCGTCAAGAGTTGTGGGATCGGTGGAGAATGCAATACCGGGAATACCAAGTCTGCCGCCCTCGAATATTGCTCCCGCAGTACCGGAGTAAACAATATCCTTGCCGAGATTGAAGCCACGGTTAATGCCGGAAAGGATAAGATCGTACCTTTCCTTCATACCAAGGACTGCAAATCTTATGCAGTCAGCCGGAGTGGAATCCATATAATAGGATCTGACGCCATCCCAAAGATCGACCTTTTTGATCTCTATGGGTCTTGTAAAGTCGATGGCATGGCTCTTTCCGCTCTGCTCCACCTTTGGAGCAACAACGGTGACGTCACCCTTTGATTTTGCCCACTCTACGAGCAAGGCTATGCCCTCGGCATAAAGTCCGTCATCGTTAGTTATCAGTATTCTCACAGCCAGCCCTCGTTATTTTCTTTATATTCCTTAAGTCTTGCATCCGCATCTGCAATAAGGCTCTCCATTTCCTCTACCGAGTATACGGTCGCACCGGCAGCGCAGGCGTGTCCGCCACCACGGTACTTCTCACCGATGGAGTTGATAGTAACGAATCTTGAGCGAAGACGAACTCTGATGCTGCCGTCGGCGTTATCGATAAATGCAAGCCAGATAAGGCTGTTTTTGATAGAATCCATAAGAGAAACCGATGCGCTGGCATCCTCCTGGGAAAGACCAAATTGCTCCTGCATCTCCTTGGTTACGTGAAGGTATGCAACACCGTTCTCGGTGATCTTCATCTGTCCGTAGGCGTAAGCCTCGAACTTGTAAACGTGGAAGTCCTTCATATAAAGGTTTGCATACATTGTATCAGTGTCGATTCCCACGTCAAGAAGCATACCCGCAAGGCGCATGGTCTCACCGGATACGTCTCTGAATCTGAATCTGCCCGAGTCGGTAACCATACCGCAATAGATATAGGTAGCCGCCTCGCTGTCGATCTTAAGCTCATCCTTAAAGGTCGCATAAAAATCTGCGATCATCTCACACGCCGAGGAGCGCTCCTCCTCTACCCACATAGGCTCGCCATAGGGAGCGATGTTGATATGGTGGTCGATCTTTATGATCTCACGGCAGAGGTTGAACTTCTGGTTGGAAATTCTCTCCATTGTGCCTGTATCAATTACAATGCCGAGAGCATCTGCATAAGCCTCGTCGGGAATAGGTGCATCCTCACCGCCGAGAAACGCCATATACTCGGCATAGTCAGAATTCTGAAGAAGAATCTCCTTCTCGGGATAGGTAAGCTTCAGAATTCTCTGAAGTCCCTTGGTGGAGCCGGTAGCATCTCCGTCGGGTCTCTTGTGACGGAAGATGATGATTTTGTTATATTCCTTGATCTTATCAAGTATCTGCTTTTTGATCTCGTAGTTCATTTTATGCCTCCGTTTGTGCAATAAGATCGGCAAGGAGCATCATAGCCTCCTCACGGTTTTTAAGAGTAGCGCCGCTGGCCTTCTGGTGTCCGCCACCGCCGTATTTTACAGCTATGGGATTGATGTTATAGGTGTTGGAGCGGATCTCGCAAAGCACACCCTCCTCGGTCTCGGTGAAGTTTACCCAATTCTCTACGCCACGGATCTCACCCATAGAATTTACCATTCCACGGGAGATGGTGAAGGTATCCACTCCGTAGCTCTTTGCCTCCTCCTTATCGGTGTAGATATATGCAACCTTGGGAGTGGCAAGCTGAATTTTAAGAGCAAACTTTGCTCTCAGCTGAATAAAAGACAGCTCGTCCGCATAAAGATTTCTGTAAATGGTAGAGGTATCAAACTTACGCTCCATAAGGAAGGACGCCACACGGAAGGTCTCCGAGCTTGTGGAGTCGTATCTGAAGCGGCCGGAGTCGGTGATCATTCCGGTATAAAGGGTCTTGGCGCAAATGGGAGATACGGTAAGTCCGCCTGCCATTGCCATTGCGGCAACGAGTCCCGCACAGCTCTCATAAGAGGTAGCAGTTATCTCCTCATCACAGATCTTTTCTACGAAAAGGTGATGGTCCATTCTGGCAGTTGCCTCGGCAAGTGTATATCTCTCATCCGAGATGAGCGACTTTGCAGAGGTGTCGAGAACAATAGCAAGAGCGCCGCTGTAAAGCTCGTCTGCGATCTCATCCATAGGCTGTGTGAGCATAAATGCGTAACGGGGTGTCATATCACCCACCGCATAAACCTCCTTATGAGGATAGGTGTCCTTGATCATGTGTAAAAGTCCCAGCTGGCTGCCGAGAGCATCTCCGTCGGGGTTCTTATGACGGTGAATTATAATTCTGTCATATTTCTCTATAAGAGCAAGTATCTTTTCAAACATATTTTGTCCTTTCGGGATAGCTTTTCCCATTTTTTCTTTAACTAAAATATTATATCATAAATTGACGAAAAATGCAACGAATAATTTAATTTCCGTTATGAAGTTTTGAGTGTCAATTTTTCATATTGGTTTTTGTTTACTTTTCACAAACTTATATTTATTTATTATATGGTAGATGTTGACATTATAATATTTAGATGTTAAAATAATAACAGCCCTGAAGGTATGGGTAAACGTCGCCTGTGCGACGGAAAGGAAAATAGCAATATTATGAACAATCCTCAGAAGAATTTCGGTTTCAAGCACAAGAGCGGAATTCTGCTTCCTATCAGCTCTCTTCCCTCGCCTTACGGTATAGGCTCCTTTGGTAAGAGCGCTTATGATTTTGTAGATTTCCTCGCAGAAACAAAAACAAAATGCTGGCAGGTTTTACCTCTAAACCCCACATCCTACGGTGACAGCCCCTATCAGTCGCCCGCAGCGGTTGCAGGTAACCCTTATTTTATAGATCTTGACATTCTTGCAAAGGCAGGTCTGCTTACCAAGGATGAGCTTAACGAAAACAAGCACGATACAGTAAGAGTTGACTACGGTTGGCTCTTCAATACAAGATACAGCCTTTTAAGACGTGCGTACGCAAGATTTCTTGAAAAGGGCGGCAACAAGACTGCGGCCTATAAGAAATACGTAAGAAACAATGCACATTGGCTTCCCGACTACTCGCTGTTTATGGCACTTAAGGTGCATTACAACCACGCAGTATGGACCTCCTGGAACGAGGAGCATAAGGACGTTAGGAGAGCCAGATCTCATCGCTCCGAGTTTGAGGGTGAGTGCGGATTCTGGGAGTGGATCCAGTATGAATTCAGCACCCAGTGGCAGGCGCTTCTCTCCTACGCTCACAGCAAGGGTATTATGATCATCGGTGATATGCCTATCTACGTTGCTCACGACAGTATGGACGTATGGCAGGCTCCCGAGCAGTTCCTCCTTGACGAGAACTACAATCCCACTGTTGTTGCAGGCTGTCCACCTGACGGATTCTCTCCCGACGGTCAGCTTTGGGGCAACCCCATCTATGACTGGGATCTTATGGAGACCGACGGCTTCTCCTGGTGGCAGAAGAGAGTTGCAGAGAGCTTTAAGATCTACGATATTCTCCGTATTGACCACTTCAGAGGCTTTGCAGGATATTATAACATTCCCTACGGCGACACCACAGCAAGAAACGGTAAGTGGGACAGCGCTCCCGGTATTGCTCTGTTCAGAACCATAGCAAGAAACTTCCCTAAGGCGAAGATCATTGCCGAGGACCTCGGCTTTATCACCCCCGACGTACGTGAGCTTCTTGACGACTGCGGATTCCCCGGAATGAAGATCCTTCAGTTCGCATTCTATGATGACGATGCAGAATATCTCCCCAGAGTATATCCTCACTCCAACTGTGTTGTTTACTCTGGATCTCACGATGCTGACTGTACCAAGAGCTGGATAAAGAACCTTAACGAAGCATCTGTAAAGGCTCGCTTCAGAAAGGAATGTCCCTCTCGCAAGGGTCAGAGTCGTACCTACGACGTAATCGAGCTGGCTATGTCCAGCCGTGCTAACCTGGCGGTTATTCCTATGCAGGATTATCTTGAGCTTACCAACGAGGAAGGCAGAATGAACACTCCTGCGGTTGCTGAGGGCAACTGGAACTGGCGTCTCTCAAAGAGATACAGAACAGCATCTCTCACTAAAAAGATCAAGGATATGACCGTACGCAATGGACGTGCGACCAAATAATTTTGATTTTTAATAAAAAAATATATATGCGAAAGGAACTTATACTATGAGAAATCGTTTGTTATCTCTCATTCTTGTCGTAATCATGCTCTTCGGCATTTGCGCAACAACAGCATCCTGCGCACAGCTCGAACAGTTTGTCGGCTACGAAAATCTGGGTGAGGATTATATGAACAAGTACTACCCCGACGGCATCGGCGGCGGTGACGGCGACGGTGACGGTGACGGCGGAAACGGTGGCGGTGGCAACACCGAGACTGTACCTAACCAGCACGACCCCGAGGTTGCAAGAGAAGAGGGCTGTAACCTTATTACCTTCTTCTGGAACAATCCCCTTTGGGTTAAGGACCCCGCAAAGCTTGCACAGTGTGACATCTGGTGCTGGTGGGACGGCGGCGAGGGCGGCGGCCGTATGATGAAGCAGTGTGAATACGGCGCAATGCTTACTCTTAATATTCCTAAGGACGTTACCGAGGTTGGTTTCATTGTACGTACCGGATGCTCTGATCCCGGTGGAACATCCTGGGGTAACGCCAGCAAGGACTGCGGTCCCGATGACCTTTTTGCTACCATTGAGGGTGAGGATACCTTCATCTACCTTCGTGGCGGTAAGGGTGATGCTAACCAATATCACAGCTACGACGGAGGAAAAACCTTGGTACCCATTAAGAAATTCAACCTTGCGGGTATGACCGATACAAACAAGATCGAGTATATCATCACTCCCGCTACCAAGTTTACCAGCATTGATCAGTTCAAGGTTTATGACGGTGAAAGAGAAATCAAGATCACCGGCATCAACAGCCTTAACAGAACAAGCACCAACGGCGTTATTACCGTTGATGAGGAGCTTGACATCACAAAGACATATACTATCGTGCTTGATGGCTTCGAGGATCCCAAGCCCGTAGTTCCTACCAAGATCTTCGACACCGATGAGTTTGCTAAGGAGTATCACTACGACGGCAACGACCTCGGCGCAGTTATCAACGGCGACAAGACCACCTTCAAGGTATGGGCTCCCACCGCTTCTAAGGTTGTTCTCAACCTCTTCACCAGCGGTCACGAGGGCGAGGCATACAAGACCGTTAATATGGTTAAGGGTGCAAAGGGCGTTTGGTCTCACACCGAGACTTGCGGCCACGGCACATACTACACCTACTCCGTAACCACAGCAGTTGGTACTCAGGAGGCTGTTGACCCCTATGCAAAGGCAGCAGGTCTTAACGGTAACAGAGGCATGGTAGTTGATCTTGACAGAACCAATCCCGAGGGTTGGGATGCGGATCAGGCATTCAATACCGGTATTGACAGCTATGATGACGCTATCGTTTGGGAGATTCACGTAAGAGACTTCTCCAACAACATTGATTTCGGCAGCGATGAGCTTAACGAAAAGTATCAGGGCAAGTACCTTGCATTCACTCAGGAGGGTCTTGTAAACGCACACGGTGTTCCTGTAGGTATCGATTACCTTAAGGAGCTTGGCGTTAACTTCGTTCACATTCTTCCTATGTACGACTATGCAACCGTTAAGGAAGAGGATCCCGACAGCGGATTCAACTGGGGCTACGATCCCAAGAACTATAACGTTCCCGAGGGAAGCTACTCCACCGATCCTTATAACGGTGAAGTAAGAATCAAAGAGCTTAAGGAAATGATCATGGCTCTTCACGAGGCAGGCATCGGCGTTGTTATGGACGTTGTTTATAACCACACCTTTGATAAGAACGCTTGCTTCAACAGAATCGTTCCTTACTACTATTACAGATATAAGACCAACGGCGCTAACTCTTCCGGCTCCGGCTGTGGTAACGACACTGCATCCGAGAGATATATGTTCGGTAAGTTCATGGTTGATTCCACCAGCTACTGGATGGATGAGTACAACCTTGACGGCTTCCGTTTCGACCTTATGGGTCTTCACGACATCAACACCATGCAGAACGTTGAGAGCGCTGTTCACAAGCTCAATCCTCAGGCTATCCTCTACGGCGAGGGCTGGACTATGATGCAGAACTCCTACGATCCTACTCTCAGAGCTGCAACCCAGAGCAATATTGCACGTATCGATGCTACCAACGGCGGTATCGGCGCAATTGCAGTATTCAACGATATCATCCGTACCGGTCTTAAGGGCGAGAGCGACGACAGATCTAAGGGCTACATCAACGGTAAGACCGATGAGTACACCAGAAGAAGAGTTCTCTTCGGCGTTAACGGCGGTAACGGCTCGGGCGCAGGCGCAAGCTGGAATACTCCCAACTCCATGGTAGTTAACTACATGTCCGCTCACGACAACTCTACTCTTTGGGATAAGCTCACCGTAGCAAACGGCTCCAGCTCCAAGCAGTCCAGACTTGCTATGAACCGTCTCGGCGCTACCATACTCTTCGTTTCCAAGGGTATCGTATTCTTCCAGGCAGGCGAGGAAATGCTTCGTACCAAGCCCAACGACAAGTATGAGTACGGCTTCGACCACAACTCCTACAAGTCCTCCGACGAGATCAATAACCTTAAGTGGGATACCCTTAAGGAAGGCTCTGACGAGTACGAGATGTTCCAGTACTATGCAGGACTTGCGGCAATCAGAAGAAACATCAATATCTTCACCGAAAACACCAAGTTCACCACTCATCCTCACGGTGACAACTCCGGCTTCTCTATCGAGATCGAGGACGGAAAGGGCGGTAAGGCATACGTTATCGTTAACCCCGAGCAGTCCAAGTCCATCAGCTACACCCTTGACGGCAGCTATGCACTTATCTGTGACGGCGTAAACGCAGGCACTACAAGCATTCGCACATGCAGCGGCAGCATCACCATTCCTCCCTGCACTGCTTACATCCTTGTAACCAGCAACCTTCTTCCCAACAAATAATCAGCAAATTTAACATCAAAGGGCGATCCGATTCGGATCGCCCTTTTTATATAAAAGCACCGCCAACATAGCTGTTAGCGGTGCTTTTTGTTAAGTATAGTTTACTCTGTGAAGAAATTAACTACGTCGTTTGCCAATCTGTCGGGGCAGTCAACCATAGGAGAATGTCCGCAGTTTTCGTAAGGAAGAAGGGTTGCAAGATCGCCAAGTGCGTTGTAATTATCAAGCACCATATAATCGGGAACTACAATATCTTTCTCTGCCATAGTCAGCGCAACAGGACACTTGATGTTGTGAATACTGCCGTCACCGGGGCCGTAGGGAGTGAACTCATCGGACATATTGAGAGTTGCAAGAGCCCAGTCAAGATCAACCAGGTTTCTCTGCTTAAGAGTCTCGCTCATCCAAAGATCGTTCTGCTCTCTGGTAGGCTTGTTAACGGTGTAAATGGTGGCATCCCAGATGGAGGTCATCATAGCTGCGTCACCCTTCTCGAAAATACCAAGCACGGGAGCTACCTGCATAGGATCGGTAGCCATTTCTTCCTTGTTGGCATAAGGCTTGCCTGTGGACTGATAATTTTCCTTCTTATAGAGAGGATAGCCCTTAAGGCCTGCACCCTCTATATCAAAGAACTTCTTGATCTTCTCGGGATACTTTGCACAAAGTCTGAGGCTTACGCCGCCGCCGTTGGACCAACCAACAAGATAGTAGCTGTCAAGACCGAGAGCCTCGGTGAAGAGGTTAACGTCATCTGCAAGCTCCTCAAGGGTGTCAAAACGGTTGTTATAGCTGGAATCGCCAAAGCCACGAAGGTCAAGGGCGATACATCTGTATTTATCCTTGATGCGAGAGATAAGGGGCTCATAGTGAACGGAGGAGGACATATTTCCGTGTACCATTACTACTGCAGGGCCCTGACCCTCGTCAAGATATGCAATGGTCTCTGCGCCAATAGATATAAACTTCTTTTCCATATCGGTTCTCCAAAATTAGATTTTTATCTGCTCGTCAAGCAGGTTGGTATATCCGAGCACAAGCGCAGTAAAGGATGCGGGATCCTCATACATGCTTGCGTGACCGGAGCCGTTGATAGTTACGTAGCAGCTGCCCTTTATCTTCTCGTGAAGAAGGATCTGTTCTGTGGGAGGAACAAGACCGTCCTCGGAGCAGGAGATGATGAGTGTAGGACACTTGATCTCGCTTACCCTATCGGTGTAATCGTAATCACGGGAGGAGTCGGTCAGACGGATAAGGCTCTCCAGAACGTCGGGACGGGAGAAGTAAGGAATAAGTGTTCCCTCTCTTCTTTCCATCCAGGCAGCCTCCCTCTCATAGAAGGCGGTGGAGTAAATAACAGGAATGGTGGTGAGATAATAAGCCTCGCCAACGCCTGTCTTAGCTACTGCATTCCAACCGTCACCGATCTTTCTGAGCCAATCAGACGTACGAGCGCAGGTATTGGCAAGAATAAGACTTCTTATTCTGTCAGGACGCTTTACAGCATACTGAATAGCAACCTCGCCGCCGTAGGAAATACCCATAACGGTATACTTCTCATAGGGAAGATTATCAAGAAGAGTTTCAAGCACTCTTACCTGAATGGAGTGATCGTAGGGCTCGGTCATTCTGGCGCTCTGTCCCTGATCGAGAAAGTCAACGAGAATGGTAATGTTGTTTTTTGAAAAATTAGGGATAAATGACTTCCAGCTGGCAGTGGACATCATAATTCCGTTAAGGATTACAAGAGGCTGACCGTGATCGCCGTGAACCTCATAGTAAACCTTTTTGCCTTCAAAAAGAAATTCTGCCATAGCGATATACCTTACTTATTAGCGATAATGCCAAGAGCAAGAGCCTCAGCACGGATCTGATCTCTGAACTTAGGATGAGCAACAGAGATGATGCGCTCTGCACGCTCTGCGATACTTGTACCACGAAGGGATACGCAGCCGTACTCGGTAACGAGATAGTCAACATCGTTTCTGGAAAGAGAAACAGCTGCGCCTGCCTTAAGCTGACAAACGATCTTGGATGTCTCAACTCTCTCGCCGGTTGCGGGATCCTTAACCATAGCGGT
>JAZSMV010000092.1:0-2155 GCA_045536065.1 Eubacteriales bacterium
CAATAACCAACCTTATGGCCGCAGGTGTTCATATTATTCTGTTCACCACGGGCAGAGGTACTCCCGTTGGCGCTCCTGTGCCTACTGTAAAGATTGCTACCAATCATTCTCTTGCAGGGCGCAAGGCAGGTTGGATAGACTTTGATGCATCCCCCACGCTTAGCGGAGATCCTCTCACTGATGAGCTGTTTGAATACGTTATCAGCGTTGCAGAGGGCAGGGAAACGAGAAACGAGATCAACGATTACAGAGAAATTTCAATATTTAAGGATGGTGTAACATTATGAGTTTCATAAATGATAATTTTATGCTTAAAAACGAGCCTGCAAAGAAGCTCTATGCAATGGTAAAGGATCTTCCTATTATCGACTATCATTGCCATCTTTCTCCCAAGCAGATCGCAGATAACTATCAGTTCAAGAACGCCTTTGATCTTTTCCTTGGCGGCGACCACTATAAGTGGCGTCAGATCAGAACCAACGGTGTTCCCGAGGAGTTTATCACCGGTGGTGCTGATGAGTATGAGAAGTTCAAGATGTTTGCAAAGACCCTTCCTCGTCTTATCGGCAACCCCCTTTATCACTGGACTCACCTTGAGCTTAAGAGATATTTTGACATTGACGAGACTCTTAACGAGGAATCCTGCGAGCGCATCTGGAACAAGGTAAACGAGTGCCTTGCAAAGCCCGAGTTCCGTGCTCAGGAGCTTATCAAGCGCTCTAACGTTGAGATTATCTGCACAACCGACGATCCTGTCGATACTCTTGAGTATCACGCAGCTCTCCGTGGCTTCTCCACAAAGGTTCTTCCTACCTTCCGTCCCGACAAGGCTGTTGAGATCGGCAAGGAGACCTTCATTCCTTACATTGAGTCCACAGGCGTTAAGTCCTATGAGGAGCTTGTTGCTTGGATTAAGGGCAGAATCGCATACTTCAACCAGTATGGCTGCCGTCTTTCCGACCATGCTCTTGAGTACGTTCCCTTCGCAGTAGGCGATGCAAAGGCTGCCTTCGATAAGCGTATGGCAGGCGGCGAGCTGACCAAGGAGGAGATTGATTCCTTCAAGACCGCTATGCTTAAGGCTTGCGCTGAGGAGTACGTAAAGTACGATTGGGCAATGCAGCTTCATATCGGCGCACTTCGTAACAATAATCAGAAGATGTATAACAAGCTCGGTCCCGACACCGGCTTTGACTCTATTAACGATCTTTGCATCGCAGAGGATCTTGGTGCATTTATGAATCACCTTGAATGTGCAGATTGTCTTCCCAAGACTATCCTTTACACACTTAATCCCAAGGACAACTACGTTCTCGGTACTATGCTTGGCTGCTTCCAGGGCGCAGGCGTAGCTGGTAAGATCCAGTTCGGCTCCGGCTGGTGGTTCAACGATCAGCGTGACGGTATGGAGGCTCAGATGCAGGCACTTGCTAATCTTGGCACACTCTCTGCATTCGTAGGTATGCTTACCGACAGCCGTTCCTTCGTATCCTATCCCCGCCACGAGTACTTCAGACGTATTATGTGTAACCTTATCGGTAAGTGGGTAGACGAGGGCGAGTATCCCGAGGATTACAAGGCTCTTGAGAGCATTGTTACCGGAATTGCATACTATAACGCAAAGAATTACTTCAAGTTCTGATCAATTATTTGTCAATAATAAAAAAGTCCCCGGGAAGATAAAAATTCTCGGGGATTTTTGTAAAAAAACTATTGACAAATGTAAAAGTGTATGCTATAATATCAAATGTTCGCGGGAGTGGCGGAATCGGCAGACGCGCACGTTTGAGGGGCGTGTATCTTTGATGTACGGGTTCAAGTCCCGTTTCCCGCACCAAATAAGGATCAGTAGATTGATACAATCGTATCGACCTACTGTTTTCTTCTTATCGTTAAAAATCAGCCGAAAGTCCTTGATTTACAAGGGCTTTTTGCTTTTCTGGTGCATTGCGATGTTTGTGGTGCCTATATCATGTGCTGAGGAAAGCTCAAAATGCAGAAAAGCACTACTCCTAATCAAGGTGTAGTGCCTTTCTAATCGTTAAAAGATTGGTATTCGTTAAATTATTGAATATGTCTACTATATTTCTCTTGTTTTATAAAACACAATAGATAAATACCAGGAAAGCGCATATATTCCGACACCTATAAAACA
>JAZSMV010000052.1:0-2419 GCA_045536065.1 Eubacteriales bacterium
CCGACGTCAGTAATAAGGGGAGCACCAAATTTCTTGTCGAGAACTACGTTTCTGCCCTTGGGGCCAAGTGTAATTTTAACGGTATCGGCAAGCTTATCTACGCCACGAAGAAGTGCAGATCGAGCATCCATACCGTAAAGTATTTCTTTAGACATATATAATTACCTTTCTATTACATTATTTTAAAATTTGGATACGGCGGATTATTCTATTACAGCTAAAATATCGGACTGTGACACGATAGAATACATTTCGCCATCCAGCTTAACCTCTGTGCCGCTGTACTTACCTACAATAACACGGTCGCCAACCTTAACGGTCATCTTCACTTCCTTGCCGTCTGCAAGGCCGCCGGGACCTACTGCCACAACCTCGGACATCTGAGGCTTTTCCTTTGCGCTGCCTGTGAGAAGAATACCCGACTTTGTGGTCTCCTCTACCTCGCAGGACTTTAATACAACCTTATCAAATAAAGGCTTAATTGTCATTTTAGTTTCTCCTTTTAGTGTTTTTAGCACTCTTGCACTCCGAGTGCTAACGCTTACAGCATATATTTTAAACTATATGCTTTAAAAAGTCAATAGTTTTCTTGCTTTTTAACAAAATATTTATCTTTGATTCAGGTGAGCTGTCGCCTTAGAATTTCCATAATCTTCTTTTCCTCTCTGGACACCTTTACCTGTGTCAGACCAAGCAGCCTTGCGGTCTCGGTCTGGGAGAGATCACGGAAATAGCGAAGGATTATCAGCCGACGGTGGCTCTCGGACAGGCTCTCTATGGCAAGGCGCAGGGCGAAGCGGTCAAACTGCCTACCCTCTGCCTCCTCGTCGCAGATTATACTGCCGAGAGTGGTGCTGTCGTCATCGTCATAGGCCGCCTCGTCCAGCGAGCGCACGGGTGATGAGGCAAAGAGAGCCGAGGCGGCGTCCTCTCTGGATATTCCCACAGCGGCGGCAACCGATGAGATGTCGGCATCCTCACCTGCCGAAAGCCGCCTTTCCCTCTCGGCGCAGAGGAGGGCGGAAAGCCGTTTTTCCTCTCTTGACACCTTGATAATTCCGTCATCACGGAGAAAGCGGCGTATCTCACCGAATATGAGCGGAACCGCATAGGTGGAAAAGGCGGTGCCGTGGGAGAAATCGAAGGTTTTCATCGCCTTCACAAGTCCGATATTTCCGCTCTCGATAAGGTCGCTCATATCGGCTCCCCTGCCGCTGAATCTGCCTGCGATGCTGTAAACCAAGGGTGCGTTCAGCTCTGCAAGTCGCTCGCCTGCCTCATCGTTTCCCTCTCGGTAGGACTTGAGCAGGGTCAGGTTTTCGTCATAGGGGCTCTTTTTTTCTTTGATTTTCATTTCTACCTTCGGTCAGGGCTTTAGATTTTTCCTCATAAGAACCCTCGTTCCCTCACCAAGCCTTGATTCTACGTGAAGGTAATCGGTAAAGCTCTCCATTACAAGAAAACCCATTCCACATCTCTCGTCCGATCCCGTGGTAAAGAGAGGCCGTCTGGCAAGCTCGGTGTCCTCGATGCCACAGCCCTCGTCGGCTATCTCAAGGGTAACCTCTCTCGTGTCGTAAAGTCGGACGGTTATGTAGATCTGCCCGGGCGAGTCGGCAGAGTAGCCACGGTAGGCGTGGACTATGCAGTTTGTCACCGCCTCGCTGACCGCACATCTGATGTCGCCAAGCTCCTCGACAGTTGGGTCAAGGCCTGCTACAAATGCCGATACGCAGGAGCGGGCAACCGACTCGTTTATGCTTATGGCAGGGAGGGTCAGGGTCATTTCGTTTATCTTTTTCTTCATTTTGTAATCTCCTTTACCGTCTTATTTTCTATGGACAGATTTTTTTGCCTTTCGATGCCCGACAGACGAATCAGCTTACAGATGGTGGGCGATAGGCCTGTAAGATGCAGGGTTGCGCCTATCTGCTCTGCCCTCTCAAGCCTGCCCATTATAAGCCCAAGCCCCGAGCTGTCCATAAAGCCCACCCCCGAGAAATCAAGCTCCAGGACCCTCGGCCGAACCGACAGAAGCAGAGAGTCTATCCTCTCACGGATCTCCCTTGCGCTGTGGTGGTCAAGGTCGCAGAGTATGGACGCCACAAGTGTATCGCCACGGCGTGTGAATTCTACGCAGTCTTTCATTTTTGTTCTCCTTTTCTTTGCTTTTTCCTTGACTAATTTTAGCATAGAGAAAGCGAAAACATTGTCGCAATGGGGTGCTTTGGAAAAATAAAAATGATAGCTTTTCGGGGTCATCCTCATCCGTCAGCTAAAGCTGTCATCCTGAGCGGTAGTCAGCCTTCTCGGAGACTGTTCCGAAGGAGCGAAGGATCTCCTTCTTGGAGCCTTCATCGGCTTAGACTTTGGCAAGGGTCAACACCTCAGCAAGCGGACGACCAATGGTCGCCCCTAC
>JAZSMV010000015.1:0-23621 GCA_045536065.1 Eubacteriales bacterium
AGAGGAGTTGATTGCCAGATCGTAGTTATCGAACTTTCCCCACTTGTTTCCTGTATAGAAATTGTAGTAGGTGGAGCGTCGCTTGTCGGTTTTGTTTATTGCATCCATTATCTGCGAGGACTTAAGCTCGGGGTGTCTCTCTGCCACTCTGGTCTGCCTGTGATCCAGATCTCCGTAAACGAACACTCGAAGAATATTTGCCTCATCACGAAGCACGTGGTCGGCGCATCTTCCGATAAACACTCCGCTGCCCTTTGCCGCATATTCTCTGATAACCTCAGACTGAAGAATAAAGAGCTTGTCGCTGAGAGGCATCTTATATCCGAAGTGCATAGCTGCTCCAAGAGTGTTGGAGCCGACCGCCAAAGTATAGAGCAGGCTGTTTGCCGCAGACTCGTCGGTCTTTCTCAGCACCTCCTCGTTGAGATTTCCCTTGCTTGCGGCCTCGGTGATAAGCAGCTTGTCATAGATAGGAATATTCAGTATCTCTGCGATCCTTTCACCTATCTCACGTCCGCCGCTTCCGTACTGACGTGCAATCGTTATTATCAACTTTTTAGCCATGGTAGATCTCCTCTCAAATGTTCTGTAACAATATTTTAACACAAAAAACGCCGTTTGTAAATAGGAAACGATACAAAAAAATCGACACGCCCGTATGATCGGGCGTGTCTTGCAGTTTATTTAAGCTTTGACAGTCTGTATAAAAATTCGGCAACATCGGCTCTTGTAACGTGATCGGTCAGAGTAGAGCTGTCCTGAATATCATAAATACCCAGCGAGCACATAGCGTATACTCCGGCTCTTGCCCATACGGGAACATCGTCATCTCCTGCAAATACGCTTTCCTCACCGTCGTCATTTGCGCCCAGCATATTTGCGAGGATTTTTGCCGCCTCATATTTCGTTATTTCTTCATCGGGGGAGAATAAAAGCCTTCCGTCCTTGAAATCACCCACTACAAGCCCGATTTTCTGTGCCGTGGCAATATAACCCTTAAGAGATACCGAAATCTCGCTGTCGTCGTCAAAATAGGTGGATGAGAGTGTGGAATCGGCTCGGATACCGACACATTTCATCGCCATAGCCACAAATTCTGCACGTGTGACCGTTTTATCGGGCTCAAAGTACAGATCGTCGCCTATCTGTCTTCCGCTCATAATACCCATTGCAGTCATTGCCACGGCGGCGTTATATTCCTCCCGATCCTCCATGTCCCGATATACCGTGTCGCACATTCTGTCGCCGATCCTTACCGATACGGTCACAGGCCTTGAATAGTTGCCGTATTCATCTCTTACCACGTAGGTAAATTTATCCTTGCCGGTATAGCTTCCTATGGGTGTATAGCAATATCTACCGCTCTCGTGCTCGGTCAGTGTGAGTATGCCACGCTTCGGGTAGGTGACTATAATATACTCAAGAGCGTCGCCCTCGGGATCGTATCCGTCAAGATTGCCGTATACCGATATAGATTTCTGGGTCTCGATATTAGATGCGCTTACCGAATCTCCAAGAGCCTCGGGAGCGTAATTGACCTTATCGATAAATTTCAGTATGCACTCTATCTCGGCACCGCCTGCGTAGCCCTCTACGGTAAATTTGAAGCTACATTCGGTCACCGAGTCTGATGCAGGGATAAATACCAATGCGCCGAGATTTTTTCTTTTGATAACACGCCCCTTTCCAACACGTCTGCCGCTGAGTAGTAAAGTACCTTCGGTAGAGGAGGGGATCTCGGTTACGGTAATGCTGTCAAAGTTTGCGAGTGCAAGCGCAGACTTAAAATCTCCGTCGGTAAAGCTGATCTTCTGTCCGATAAGACCGGTCTTTATCATATTCACGTTGGCTGCAACCACCTGCGCACCAAGTCCAAAAAATGCCGATGCCTCAATAGCACCAAAGCATAGCACCGATACAATAACCGAGATCGCTATAATAAGAGAAACTGTTTTTTTCATTCTGACATTCCTTTCCATTTTCCGTGATAACGATATTTTAACCTTGCTACCGATTTTTATGCGGCGAAAAATATATAAATCCAAGGTAAGATACTTGAAATAAATGAAAAAAGTTGGTATAATGGTTATAAGAAAAAATACAGAGGAAATAAGATGAGCCGTGTCGAAAAAATAGAGGTCCTTAAGGGCACAATTGAAAACGTCGTCTACCGTAATGAGAGCAACGACTACACCGTACTTGAGATAGTTGACGGTGATGAGAATCTCGTTACTGCGGTAGGCGTTATTCCTATGGCCTTTGAGGGCGAAATAGTTTCTCTGCGTGGCAAATGGACCTATCACAAGGAGTTCGGAAAGCAGTTCGCCTTTGATTCCTTTGACAAGAGCCTGCCCGATGACGTAGACGGCATATTTAAATATCTTTCCTCTGGAACAATTAAAGGAGTCGGTCCTGTTACCGCCCTTAAGATAGTAAACCGCTTTGGTACCGACAGTTTTGACGTTATAGAGCATCGTCCCGAATGGCTTGCAGATATTTCAGGTATTACAAGGAAGAAGGCCGTCGCCATTTCCGAGTCCTTCCGTGAGCAATCGGGTATTCGTGGCGTTATGATGTTCTGCAAGGATTATATGGGTGTTGGCGAGGTTGCCAAGGTATACAAGAGATTCGGCACGGGTGCGGTTGGACTTATAAAGGATAATCCATATATTCTCTGCGAAGGTGAGCTTGGTATTCCTTTTGCCAAGGCTGATGCTATTGCAAAGAGCCTGGGGGCAGCTCTTGACTCGAGAAACCGTATACTCAGCGGTATATGCTACGTTCTTTCACATGCTGCTTCCTTAAACGGACACACCTGTCTGCCGGAATGTGAGGTTATCTACTCGGCATCAGAGCTGCTTGAGCTCGGCGAGGATGTTATAAGGGATAGCCTATCTGAGCTTCTTGATGCCTCGGATCTCTCTTGCTATAAAAGAGATGGCATAAACTATATAATGACGAATACCACCGCCGAGGAGGAGGATCTTATTGCAAGAGGTATTGTACGCCTTCTTAGTTCTGCGGGTCATTTCGGTACGGCGGATATATCTTCGCTTATAGAGAAGGTAGAGATAAGCCTTGGTATAAGCTTTGCGCCTATGCAGAGAACTGCATTGTTTACTGCTCTTGAAAACGGAGTTATGATTCTTACAGGCGGTCCCGGAACAGGTAAGACAACGGTTGTCCGTGCAATGATATCTATATTCTCAAGCGTCGGTCTTAAAACTGTTCTTGCAGCTCCCACAGGCCGTGCGGCTAAAAGACTCAGTGAGGCGACGGGTGAGGAGGCAAAGACGGTTCACAGAATGCTGGAGATGGAGAGAACCATTGACGGTAGCGCAAGATTCTGCCGAAATGAGAGAAATCCGCTGACAGAGAACGTAGTTATAGTAGATGAAGCGTCTATGCTCGACCTATCGCTTACCGCATCGCTTATCAAGGCTATGAAGCGTGGAGCAAGGCTTGTACTCATTGGTGACTCGGATCAGCTGCCAAGTGTTGGTGCAGGAAACCTGCTTGCCGACCTTATCGGATCGGAGAGAATTAAAACTGTAAGGCTTACAGAGGTATTCAGACAGTCGAAGGAAAGCCTGATAATCACCAATGCACACAGAATAAACGAGGGAACCGCTCCCATTCTGAACGTTACCGATAACGACTTCTTCTTTGTAAGACGTGAGAGGGAGAATGAAATAGCAGAAACGGTAGCAACTCTTATTGATGAGAGACTGCCCAGAACATATGGTAAGGACATAAAGGGAAAGATACAGGTCATCACTCCTTCAAAGAAGGGAGTTGCGGGAGTAGAGGCTCTCAACTCGGTGCTCCAGGAGAGGCTTAACCCTCCGACAAAGTTCAAAAAAGAAAAGACCTCCCACGGTGTTATCTTCCGAGAGGGAGACAGGGTAATGCAGACGGCAAATAATTATGAGATCGAGTGGGAAAAGAACGGTGTTGTCGGCGTTGGACTCTTTAACGGTGATATCGGAGTGATTGAGAGCATAGACTTACACGAGGAGAATGTTAAGATAAGATTTGACGACAGAACTGCCGAGTATTCCTTTACTATGCTTGACGAGCTTGATCTTGCCTATGCGATAACCGTACACAAGAGTCAGGGAAGTGAATATCCTGTTGTTATTATCCCGATGTATTACTGTGCACCTATGCTTATGGCGAGAAATCTGCTTTATACGGCGGTGACAAGAGCGAAAAGCATGGTAATTTTGGTCGGCAGATCGGACATTCCTCATAAAATGACCGAAAACAACCGTCAAATTATGAGATTTACGGCATTAAAAGATAAAATTTGTGATTATATTTAAAAATATACTTGAAATTTCTACGGAAATGTAGTATAATATGTTGTACCTGTATAAATAGGGGTGCTAAAAACATTGAAAGGATGGCGGCATGGTTACAAAAATCGGTCTTGATTTAGGTTACGCTAATATTACCGTGAGTGATACGATAGCCGGTATATACCGTGAGCAGTCGGTCGCTCTTATAGATAAAGACAGTCGCCGTATTATTTCGGTGGGCAATGCCGCTATTGAGCAGGCTGAGGAGCTTAGCGACAGCGCTTTGCTTGTCAGACCCTTTAAGAACGGACTTCTGTTTGACAGACAGATCACTCAGAGTATTGTTTCTCACGTTGTTGGATCTATTCCCGAGAGCGAGCGACTTCGTTGCGTTATCGGAATTCCTTCTGATCTTATTGCCAAGCAGGAGAAGGATATCTTTAATATTCTCGGCGATGCAGGCATAGAGGAATGTTATGCTGTAAACCGTGCTGTGGCCGCTTTGATCGGCGCAGGCGGTAATCCTATGCAGAGCGTTATTTCGGTTAACGTAGGCGCATCTGCTACCGAGATAGCCGTGCTTCACAACGGACAGGTTACCTATACCGCAAGAGAGCTTATCGGCGGTGAAGACTTTGATAAGGCTGTTAAGCAGTATATTGGAGAGCAGGGCGGTGTAAACGTTTCTATCTCTGTTGCGAGAGCGATCAAGGAGCAGCTTGGATCCGTATGGCAGGGCAAGGAGGAATCCAGCGTTGAAATCGAGGGAACACTCTCCTTGACGGGTAACAGTGTCAAAATGACTATTTCCTCCGAGGATATTGTTGGTGTATTTGAAAAGCCTCTGCACAGGCTTCTTATGGCTGTTGCTGTTGCGATCAAGAAAATACCTCTCGATCAGGTTGAGCATATCTTTAAGAACGGTATCGTTCTCACCGGCGGTGGAGCGATGATCCACGGTCTTGATCTTATGATGAGCAAGGTTCTCGGTGTTCCCGTAAGACAGCCTGTCGATCCTATTGACTCGGTTGCTAAAGGACTTTCGATCATTAACGCAAAGCTTCCTGTAAGAGGGAAGTCGAGCAGAAAGAACGTTACAGCTCAGTTGGCTAATTATTACAAGGACTAAAAAACAAAGGAAATATACATAATGAAACAGAATTCTTTATACGCAAAGATCATTGCGGCAGTTCTTGCCGGCCTTATGATAATTAGCGTTGTTGCAATCGCTATTATCTACTTTCTTCAGTAAGTGATAAAAAAAGAGCCTTCTGCATTTTAGGGCAGGGGGCTCTTTTTTTGTTTTATTTCAATCGGACGAATAGCATATATAAACAAAAAAAGTTATGAAAAAAAAGAGGGAGATGCGGTCAATGGACGAGTCGTTGATTTTGCACCAAATCACCCGAATTACCCCAAATTATACTTTTCCGTTCACACCCCTAAGAAGTGTTGATGGGTGTGGAAAACAGCAAGGCTTTTTCAACATTGCAAAAATTCGCCCCCAAAATCTATGTTGAAAACCCAACCTCAAAAACTACACTATTCCGTTATTTGACATAATTCGTTGCGTAAATCGTCAAAAATAAAACGAAAATGACGGTTTGAGCGTGTTGAGAATTCATTTTAGCCGAGGCGGAAAAATATATGTGCGGAAATCGTAGAAAAATCAAAAACGGAAAAATGTAATTTTTTTCTTTCTCAACATCCGACAAAATAAAAATGTGGAATACTGTTGTTATTAACATTGATTCGACAGGCGGGATTGCTTTGCATGCGGTGCGTTATGTTTGCTAACGTTACTTTTTATCATGGTTGCATTTTGTTTATAGATGCTGCTTACTCTGATAGGTCTTTTTTCTTTACCCGTTTATTGAGTAGGATATTCAATTTTAAAGAAGCTGTTTTTTTATGAAAAAAAAGAGCGGAACGCAATTTGCGTTCCGCTTTATGTATTCGCTTTAAAATTATCTTCTCTTGTTCTTTACGATGCAGGTGTAAGTGCCACCGTAAATATCCTCATAAGAGGACTTGGGAGCAGCAGGCTCTACAACAGGCTGGGGTGCTTCAGCAACAACAGGCTCTGCGTCAAGCTTTCTGAAGATGTCATCAACAGAGGGAGCTACGGGAGCGGGCTGGGGAGCAACAGGAGTTTCTACAACAGGCTGGGGAGCAACTCTTGCGGGCTCGGGCCTCTTAGTGTCAGCGTTGTCAGCGATGAAGCCGGTAGCGATAACGGTTACACGCATCTCATCCTGAAGAGTGGGATCGAATGCGGCGCCCCAAATGATGTTTGCGTCGGGATGAGCCTCCTCGTATATCATGTTGGAAGCAGCGTCGATCTCGTCAAGCTGAATGTCCTCGGAAGCGGTGATGCTTACAAGCACGCCTGTAGCACCGGTGATGTTTGTCTCGAGAAGGGGAGAGGAAATTGCCTGCATTGCAGCAACCTGAGCCTTGTCAGTACCCTTAGCGGCACCAACGCCCATGTGAGCATATCCTGCGTTCTTCATGATAGAAGTAACGTCGGCGAAGTCAAGGTTGATGAAGCCGGGAACGTTGATAAGCTCGGATACAGACTGAACACCACGGCGAAGAACGTCGTCAGCGATCTCGAATGCGTTAGCAAGGGTAATGTGAGTATCCTCTACCTGCTTAAGTCTCTCGTTAGGAATTACGATAAGAGAGTCAACGTACTTGGAGAGCTCAGCGATACCGATCTCTGCCTGAGCATATCTTCTCTTACCCTCGAAGGAGAAGGGCTTAGTAACAATACCAACAGTAAGAATGCCCATCTCTCTGGATGCCTTAGCAATTACGGGAGCCGCACCTGTACCGGTACCACCACCCATGCCGGCAGTAATGAATACCATGTCTGCGCCCTGAAGAGCATCTCTAACAAGCTCGATAGACTCCTCAGCAGAACGCTTACCAACCTCAGGGTTAGCACCTGCGCCCTTACCGTGAGTGATCTTGTCACCAATAACAAGCTTCTTTGCTGCGCAAGAGGTATCGAGAGCCATGCTGTCGGTGTTTACAGCAATAAACTCAACGCCACGAATGTTAGTAGAAATCATACGGTTAACAGCATTGTTTCCGCCGCCGCCTACACCGATAACCTTTATATTCACACCACTGTCATATACCTGTTCGAAATCGAATTCCATTTTAAATCCTCCGTTATTTTAGACTTTTAATATAATACTTATTTAAAATATTTATCGTCTATAGTATAACATAAGTTTTTTTTACTTGCAAGAGATTTAAAATATTTTCTTATTTATTAACATATTTTTATATTATAAGAATATAAAACAGGGCAGAAAAATATCTGTTCAAATTTTCAAAAACGGTTTTCGAAGCAGAAACATAAAAAATGCTTTAAAAGAGGCTATTTTGCCTCTTTTTTCAGCGAAAACAGTTCTTTTACGATAAGTTTTGCAGCATCCGGCTTGTAAAGAGCTCTGATATTTTTTGCCCTGTTTTTTCGTTCGTTTTCATCGTTTTCTAAGAACAAAAGACGCTCGATGACCGTATCTGCAGTAAGATTTTTCTCCTCGATCATGTCGGCTGCCCCCCGTTCTGAAAGGTAAAAACCGTTCTTGTACTGATGATTATCCGATACATTAGGCGATGGGATAAGTATGGATGCTACCCCCACAGCTGAGAGCTCGGAAAGTGTCATTGCTCCGCATCTACAAATGACAATATCGGCCGCCTGAAGAGCCGTCGGCATATTGCTGATAAAGGGAACTATCCTGCATCCGCAGAAGGCCTTTTCAATGTATTTTTTCTCCTCGGGATGATAATATCTTTTTCCGGTTGCGTGAAGATGCCGAACATTCTTTACCTTTGATGAGTGGCTTTCCATTACATCGAGCAAAACTTCATTTAGTCTCTTTGCTCCGATGCTTCCGCCGAAGGAAAGGATGAAAATTTCATCCTTTGCAATTCCCATTTTTCTTCTTGATTCACCTCTTGTTATTCTTCCAAAATCCTGTCGAAGAGGATTACCGACAACCTTTGTGTTGCTTTTTTTACTCAAATACTCCTGGGTCTTTTCATGGTTTAATAACAGCAGATCGCATTTTGCCGACAGCAGCTTTGTTGTCATTCCCGGGGTAATATTTGATTCATGAACGACGGTTGGAATATTAAGCTTGCTTCCGGCAGTTATCACGGGCCAACAGACGTATCCGCCCGTACCCAGAATAACGTCAGGGCGAAAGCCTTTAATAATTTTTGCGGCCTCTTCTCTCGCCTTTATGGCTTTTATTATACGTCTTAAATTGTCGGTGGATAGAGAACGGCGAATTCCTTCAACGCTTACCGTTCTTATCTTAAATCCAGCCTTCTCTACAAGCTCATTTTCACGTCCACCCTCACGGCCAATAAACAGTATTTCTGCGTCCTTGTCTTGATTTTTAAGCTCCTCTGCCACAGCAATAGCAGGGTTTATATGTCCGGCTGTTCCGCCACCGCATAATAATAGCCTCATTTGTTAGTCCTTTCTACTTTTGAATTTTTGAGTATCTTGATATGGACAGAATAATTCCCATCTCAAAAAACAGCATTACAAGAGATGAACCACCGTAGCTGAAGAAGGGAAGTGATATTCCCGTATTGGGAATGGTATTTGTTACTACCGCAATATTTAGGAGAACCTGCACTGCCATTTTAATACATATACCGAGACATACGAGTCTGGTAAAGCAGTCGGGAGACCTCATGGCAATTACGCTGCCACGGTAGATAAGAAAGCCGAACAGAGCCATTGCCAGCGCTGCTCCCATAAGTCCAAGCTCCTCACAGAGGATAGCAAATATCATATCGTTTGCAGGCTCAGACACGTAACAATGCTTTAGAATACTGTTTCCGTAGCCTACACCGAATATTCCACCCGAGCCGATAGCCATAAGGCCTTGCAGTGTTTGCCAGCCGCCCGTGAGCTTATATTTCTCGGGATCCTGCCATACGGTTATTCTATCCTTGGTGTAGTCGGTAAAGAGCGCAAGACAGGTAACTCCCACAACACCCGCACCGCAAAAAGCGGATATGTATCTCGGGTCTATCCCGGCGGCGAAAATAAGAAGCAGACCGATGGCTCCGAGTATGATTATGCAGGACAGATGCTTCTGAAGCATAACAAGTAAAATTGGAATAGCGATTATCAGACATGGAAGCAGAGTTCCATAGATAAAAACGTTTCGTTTGCTTCTTCTGTCTGTTGCACGGTCCTCAAATTTCGAAAAGTAATATGCGAGAGCCATAATAATAGCTATTTTTGCTATCTCGGAGGGCTGTATCGTAATAGGGCCTATGGATATCCATCTCTGCGCTCCGTTGCCCACAAAGCCTACTAAAAGCACGAGCAGAAGCAGAAAAAGGGTAAGGCCGTAGAGATATGGGGTATATTTTCTGTATATTGCAGGATCAATCTGAGATGCGAGCATCATAACGGCAAATCCCAGAAGCAGCCATATAGCCTGTTTTTTTACAAAGTAAAGGCTGTCGTTGTATCTTGCTTCGGCATAAGCAGTTCCTGCACTGAAAACCATAATTGTTCCGTATGCCGTGACAAGACATACTGCGAGCAAAAAAAGCCCGTCAATTCTGCCGTATTTATTGCTTTTGATTACGGCAGTGATTCTTTGTATTGATTTATTAAGCACCTTTATTTCCTCAACAGCAGAAAAGAAACAGCAGATAAAATCATAGTTAACAAAACGGAAATAATGCATATTTTATTTTCACTAAATCCGCATTTTTCAAGGTGATGATGCAGGGGTGCCATTTTAAAAAGCCTTTTCTTAGTTATCTTGAAATACAGCACCTGAAGTATGACTGAAACACCCTCAATAACGTATATTCCGCCGATAAAAACCACCGTCAGCGGATTGCCTGTGGAAAAGCCAAGAGCTACTGCCATGCCGCCAAGAAACAGCGAACCTGTATCACCCATAAAAACTCTTGCAGGATGCTTGTTAAAAATCAGAAAGCCCAAAGCACCACCGATAAGAGCCGAGGAAACGATGGTGATATCAAAAGCGGCAGAGAATACACCAATGGCAAGGAAGGCGGTACCTATCGTCGCAGAGGTCGATGTGGCAAGTCCGTCAATTCCGTCGGTTAGGTTTGCACAGTTAACAATACCAAGCAGAATGATAGATGCAAAGGGATAATAGAAAAATCCCATTTCCAATCTGAACAGACCGAGATCTATGGTGGTTTGATCGTTAAAGTAGAACCTTCTCGCCATAAGAAAAAGAATGGCAAGAAGCGATTGGAGAATAAGCTTCTGTATTGGTGTCAATCCTGAGTTTTTCTTTTTGCGAAGCTTCATCAAGTCATCAAAAACACCGACCAAGGAGTTGCCTATGGCATACATCAGAGATACAAGCACCGATGTTATCGTGAGATTATCTTCAATAAATAGCAAAGACAGAGAGAGAGAAATGGCGCAGGCGAGAATAAATGCTACGCCACCCATAGTTGGTGTACCGCTTTTTGATAAATGCCAGGAGGGGCCCTCTGCATAGATCGGCTGTGCCGCACGTTCCTTCAAAAAAGGAATTAGCCGTCTTTCAATCAGAACGGTAATAAGTAGTGTTAAGCCGAAAACAATAAAACAGAGCAATATTGGATTATTCAAGTAGTCTCTCCTTTCTCGTTTTCAGTAAAATAATCGATAACTCGCTCAAGGCGTACCCCTCGTGATGCTTTGAATAAAATGTGTTCTCCCGGAGAGCAAATAGCTCCTATTTGTTCTGCAGTAATATCAGGTCTCGACAGATCGGAATTGATAAAGATGCGCCGGGCATGGAATCCCTTTGATATTGCACCTTTACCGATATTTTCGACAGCTTTTCCAAATAAAAACAGGTTATGTATCTTATCTGACGGAATATGATTTCCGATTTCAAAATGGATCTTATTTTCCATTTCTCCAAGCTCCAGAACATCCCCGAGAACCAGACTTTTTTTACCGTCGGTGGTGTCGTTGGCAAATGATTCTATTGCAGCTATCATTGATTCTCTGGAGGCATTGTAGCAATCCTCGTAAAAACAATAGTTTTTGGCATAAAATATATTCTGCCTTATATTATCATTCGAAATCAAAGCCAATCTTTGAGAAAGCCTATCGGATGATACTCCAATTTTTATAGCTAATGAGACGGCGGCAATGAGACATTTTTTATACTGATCACCCGAAAGCATAAAGACTCCGTCACAGTATTTTCTTCCGTTTTTGTATATCGAGACATTATCGTTTTTCTCGCTTTTAAGATAGTAATCAGCTATTGGATCACTAATAGAAAAACACTCTGATCTGTCTATTCCCGACAGTAGCTTTTCATCCTTTGGAACAATGAGAGTTCCTTCACCCATACCGCACAGGATCTCAAGCTTTGCTTCTGCTATTTTCTCACGGCTTCCAAGTCTTCCGATATGGGCGGTTCCAATGTTGGTTATCAGAGCAATATCAGGCCTCAGACTTTCGGACAATTTGGCTATTTCCCCGGGTGAATTCATACCCATTTCCATAAGTAAAATCTCCGTGCTTTTAGGTGCCTTCAGAACGGACAATGACATACCTATTCCGTTATTAAAATTTTCCTCGGAAGCGTGGGTAATGAAGCTATTCGAAAGCAATATTTTAGCAAATTCCTTGGTGGTTGTTTTTCCTACGCTTCCGGTTATTCCTATCTTATATAATAAATAAGGAAGATTTTTTGCATAATCCGAGGCTAAATTGAGCAGAGCATGGCTTGTATCGGGATGAAAAATATCGCTTTTATCCTCTCTTGACGATAGCACGTAACAGTTGTTATTTTTTGCCTCTTCTACGTAGCTGGTGCCGTCGAAATTATTGCCCTTAAGGGCAATAAACAGATCGCCCTGAAATAGCTCTCTTGAGTCGGTGGAGATATGTGTAATTATGGCCTTGTTACTATGTTTTAATGCTCCTTTTGAGGCCCCTGCGATCTCCTCCAAAGTCATAGGTATCCCTAGCTTTATTCTCATTCCGATTCTCCGTTTCTTATGCGAAGGGCAGATCTGACTATCTCTCGCTCATCGAAGGCGTGATAACCCTGACAGTCAATATTGTATTTTTCGGGCCCCTTGCCGATAATAGCAACAAGATCTCCGTCACTCGCATCTAATATTGCGCAGCGTATAGCCTCAGATCTATTCTCTTTGATTTCATAGCATCCTCGCTCGAAACCTCGGATTATATCCGAAATAATATCCTTTGGATCCTCTGTTCGTGAGTTGTCGGAGGTTAGTATTATTCTGTCGGCGTATTTCTCGGCGATTTTTGCCATAATTGGTCGCTTATTCTTGTCACGGTTTCCACCGCACCCAAAAACTACTGTCAACCGTCCGTCCTTCTTGAGTTTTGACAGATCCTTCATAATACTCTCAAAGGCATAGGAGGTATGAGCATAATCTATTATTACCGATATTTTGTCTTTTATAATCTCATATCTGCCGGGAAGAAGTGACGTGTTGCCCATGATCCTCTTTACCTCGCAGGGCTTACAGCCAAGCTCTATACATACAGCCGCCGCTAGCATTGAATTGTAGACGTTATATATTCCGGGTAGGGGAAGCTTCATTTTGAATGAGAAATCAACACCGTGGTAGGTATATTCTACACCGTCAAAGCCTCGGTTCTGCGGATTTGATGCCCATACGTCACCTCGCCATAAGATGCCTGTGGATATTTTTCTTGACTCGCACAGATCGTATGCCTTTTTGGCGTATTTATCGTCAATATTAAATATGGCGATATCGCATTGATCAAAGAGCTTTGCTTTGGCAGAAAAGTAGCCCTCCATATTGTGATGAAAGTCCATATGCTCGGGCGATAGATTTGTAAATACGCCTATGTTGAATCTAAGTGGCGCCACCTTATCAAGTGCCAGAGCGTGGCTTGATACCTCCATAACTATTGCGTCACATCCCGCATCTCCCATACGCCGTAAAGCGCTATAGAGCAGGGGAGGATCGGGAGTGGTCATAGAGTAATTTTCTTCGTTGACCTCTACACCGTTTATTTCAATTTTGCCTGTACCGATAAACCCCGTTCTATATCCTGATTCAGCGAGCACATTCTTAATGAGCGTAGCGGTGGTGGTCTTGCCGTTGGTGCCTGTTATGCCAATAATTTTGATGCCGTCAAGCCTTGGGCTTTCATATCTGTAAAAAGCTCTCGACATAGCAAGCCGTGGATTTGACACACGAATCGAGGGTATATTATCGGGCAGAATGGTATTTGCGTCACAAATTACTGCAAATACCTTCAAGTTATTTGCTGAAAAATCAGGAGCTTTCTTTGAATTCGCTATTAATAAAATATCCTCCTCCGAGGCCTCGTTTATGTCGGTTACAAGCCGTTGAAACTCGCTGCCCTCATCCACCTCGCAGAGTATGTATTCATCGGGATAAATTATATCTTTGACCTTCATACGCCCCTCCTTTAATCGCTGAAATCATTGACGATAGTGCGCAAAACTATTACCGTTCCACGCTTTACTATGGAGCCCGGCGGTAGTGATTGCTCGTGGATTTTTGCATCAGCATCGGGCACGGTTGAGTCAATTCCGGCAAGCCGAATGTTCAAGCCTGTATTGATTGCCGCCTTGATGGCATCCACCGTGCTCATACCTATAAGACTTGGCACTGTTACGCTTTCCTCCTCACATTCCGAGGTGTATAGAATTATCTTTGAAAGAGCAACCGTCAACATATCTCCTCCTGATGGAGTCTGGGCGATAACAGTATCTCCGTTTCCGATTAATTCGTAGCTAAGTCCTGTGGCCTTGATCTTTTCCTTTGCCGTGTTTACGTTCATTCCAACGTAATTTTCGACGTTAACGTTAACCTCTTCTGCATCCGATTTATATTCAAGATAGGGAAGTATCTTTTCCATAAGCATTGACACGTAGGGAGCGGCAACAACACTACCGTATTTTACGTTGGATGTGGGCTCATCAACTACTATTATCATTGATATTTTCTTATCTCCGTCTAGAGCGTACGCAACGGTGGAACCGATTCGCAGGTAGGAGTTTCCGTTTTCGTCCAGAATATCAAATTTCTGTGAGGTTCCTGTCTTTGCAGCAATATCATAGCCCGAAACACCTGCGTTTTTTGCCCCTCCGTCGCCGTTTACTCCCTCTATCAGTATCTCCGACACCTTTTGAGCCACCTCCTCGGAGATCACCTCACGCTTAACCTCGGTCTGATGCTCTGAAATAATATTTCCATTGGAATCTAATACCTTATCCACTACGTAGGGGGTGACAAGCTTGCCGTCGTTTGCAACGGCAGAGATCGCCGTCAGATGATTGATGATCGAAACCTTGAATCTCTGCCCGAAGGAGGCTGTTGCGAGCTCGGTAGAGCCTATGTTTTCTTCCTTGTGAAATATTGTTGAGGCCTCGCTTGGCAGATCAATTCCGCTTTTCTCAAAATAGCCGAATTTTTCTACGTAATCATAGAAATTTGACGCTCCGACCTTTTGCGACAGCACCATCATACAGGGGTTGCAGGACATCTGTAAACCGTATGCCAGATTAAAGCCCGAGCCGTGCCCTGTGGTCTTATGGCATCTGATACGCCAGCCGCCTATCTGGTAATATCCCTTGCAGGAAAACGTACTGTTTTCGGTGGCAACACCCAGATCAAGCGCCGCAGAAACCGTAACTATTTTAAAGGTTGAGCCGGGCTCGTAGGTTTCGCTGACGGCCTTGTTTGACCACATAATCTGCATAAGCTCATTTTTATAGGCGTTGTATTCCTCGGTTCCGGGCAGAAAACCTGAAGCAATTAACTTTTCCTTTGACTGCTCGTCTAACGCAAACGGATTGTTGGGATCAAAGGGGGATGTGGTTGCCATTGCCAGAATTGCACCGGTGGAGCTATCCATAACTATACCTGTAACTCTGTTTTGAGCTCCATGGTTAACTCTTGCCATTTCTATAACCGCTTCAAGCTCGGTCTGAATATAGGAATCTACCGTAGTTACAATGCTATATCCGTCTTCTGCAGGGAAGTAATCGGAATATTCGGTGTCGAGAGCTATACCGTTAGCATCCTTTGCATAAACGTAATATCCGTCGGTTCCTGCTAGAATATCATCGTAATAGTATTCCAGTCCGTAAAGGCCCTGGTTATCGCTTCCCGTAAAGCCAAGCACATGAGCGGCAAGCGTTCCCTCGGGGTAATTGCGAGAGGTCTTTGCCTCGGTAAATATCAGATTTTCAAGACCTGCGGCCTTGATAAAACCAAGGACTGCCTTGTACTCGGTCTCGGATGCCGATCTCTTGAGTGTGACATCAAGCACAGATGTGCCTTTGATCTTACTATAGGTATCATCTGCCGAAAGAGAGAGCAGAGGAGATATGCCGTCTGCTATAATTCTGGCATAATCAACACCGTTTTCTTTACTCGCATTTTTTATATCTCTGGTCGAAACAAATATTCGCCAGACTGTGCTGCTTTCAGCCAGCACGTTCATATTTGAATCGTATATTTTCCCTCTTTCGGCAGTAAGCGCCGAGGACGTGGTAACCTGGTCGTAAGTTTTATCTCTATAATAATCGTATTTCAGATAATCCAGTCTGAATATATTAAAGAGCAGATATGTGGCAAAGAGAAAAAATATCAGCATTATAGCCGTGATTCTTATTCTGGTCGTTTTCTTGTCATTTGCTTTCATTAATTTTCCTCGATAATAAAAAAATATAGCGACGGACGAAAGCTCCATCGCTATATCTTATTATAATATATTGGAAAATATGATGTATTTTTGATTATTTTGCGTAATCTACGTAGCCCACCTCGTTGTTGTTCTCGGGAGCCTGCTCGCTAACAGCAACACCGTTAACCGATGCGGGAGTGGAGAGAGCCTTAACACCGATAAGTACGAAGGAGAGGACGAAGGCGCAAGCAACTGTTGCGGTAAGGAAAGCAGAGGCAGATGCACGGAAGGGGAATGCCTTGATGGTCTTGTCCTTAACGGGAGCCTGCTTGATAGTAAGCTTATCGTCAACGAAGGAAACGATATTGGTCATAGCCATCTCGCTTCTGGTAACAGCGGTCTTAACAGCTACGGGAAGAGAGGAGGTCTCAGTCTTCTTGACGTCAGCCTTCATAAGCATATATTCGCCAAGGGTGTATTCAGTGTTGTCCTGAGAGATAGTAAATCTCTGCTTCATATTTTCATAAAGTCTGTCGTAATTGTTGTTAGTCTGTGTCATTTTCTTTTCTCCTCTTACAATTTTTCAGCTACTCGTAGCTTTGCGCTTCTTGAACGAGGGTTGATTTCCAGCTCCTCGTCCGACGGTAATATTGGTTTTCTTGATATTTCCTTGATAACGGGCTTTCTGCCGCATACGCAGACAGGGAAGTCCTTGGGGCAGGTGCAACCGCCCAGAAGTGATTTGTAGGTCTGCTTAACTATTCTGTCCTCTAAAGAATGGAAGGAAATGATAGCAAGTCTGCCTGTTGGTACAAGATTTGCTGCCGCAGAGTCGATCAAGGGCTTGATTGCGTCGAGCTCGCCGTTAACCTCTATTCTGATTGCCTGGAAGGTTCTCTTGGCGGGGTGGGGGCCCTCTGCTCTCGCTGCGCTGGGAATTGCGCCTTTGATGATCTCTGTGAGCTTGTGTGTTGTGGTTATTGGTTCAATTTCACGGTATTTGCAAATGGCAGAGGCAATTCTGGGGGCAAATCTTTCCTCGCCATAATCATAGATAATTCTTTTGAGCTCATGCTCGGGATACTCGTTCACGATTTCGTATGCCGAAAGGGGAGAGTCGGTATCCATTCTCATATCCAGCCTTGCATCGTGCATATAGCTGAATCCTCTCTCGGGAGTGTCAAACTGATAGCTGCTACAGCCAAGGTCAGCAAGTACTCCGCCGAGGTTTGTTATGTTGTACTCCTTAATTACACTCTCAAGACTTGAGAAATTTTCATTTACAAAGGTTATCTTATCAAGGTGATCCTTGAGTCTTTCCTTTGCCGCTGAAATTGCGTCCTTGTCACGGTCAAAGCAGATAAGCCTTGAATTCGGACCAAGTCGCTTTGCGATCTCAAGAGAGTGGCCGCCACCGCCGGTAGTACAATCTACGTAGGTGTAACCGTCTCTGATATTAAGAGCATTGATGCACTCGAAAAGGAGAACCGATACGTGTGAAAAGCTGTTCATACTGAATCAAGAGTCCTTTCGGATCTGAATTAAAGTCCATGCTGCTGGAGCAGGGCACGGATGCCCTCCAGGTCTCGGCTTGCCTCACGGGCAGCCCAAAGCTCCTCGGACCAGATGTTGATAGCGTTTCCTGCGCCAACGAATACGGCGTTCTTGTTTATTCTTGCGTGATCAATAAGCTTGTCGTCAAGAAGTATTCTACCGCTACCGTCGGGTGTGCATTTCTGAGCCGCAGACATAAAGTATTCTTTAGCCGCTGCAGCAGTTGTGTTGGGAAGCTCGCTGAGCCCCTTTAAGAAAAGCTCCCACTCGCTTTCGGTGTATATGGTGAGGCAGGTGTCAAGGCTTCTGGTTACGTAAAAGGTATCGCCAAGCTCATCACGGTATTTATTGGGAATGAGTATACGCTTCTTAGTATCCAGCGAATACATAAACGAACTGATAAACGCCATTTTTTCTGCCTCCTTCACATTTTGATTGATTTTTTGGATGTGATTGGGAGTGATCCACACAAATCTGTGTAAATGCCACACAAATCCCCACTTTCTCCCACGCATATATTATAGAACATCTTTTAGAGAAAATCAAGGGGTTTTTGAAAAAAATATTCGAAAAAATACAATTTTTTTTACATTTTTTTGATTTATTAGTAAAAAAACGGGGCAAAAAACTAAAAAAGCCCTTTTCTTTTGCCTTTCTTTGTGGTAAAATGTAAGAGGAAAAAGGTGATTTTTGTATCAATTTGTAAAATTTTTGAGAACCCCGTTTTCCCACTTTGATTTCACTTAAGAGCTTTAACGAAAGGAGCTTTAGCCAATTATGAGCAAAAATCCAAAGGTTGCCGCTATAATTCTTGCCGCCGGTAGTGGTACGAGAATGGGCGGAGAAATAACTAAACAAAGGCTTGTTCTTTTCGGAGAGAGCGTGCTTAGGCGATCGGTAAAGGCTTTCTTGGCCTGTGATTCTGTATCCGAAATCCTAGTGGTTTGCAGGGCTGATGAGATTGAATGGGCAAGGGAAGAATTGAAGAATTTCTCGAAGGTTACCTCTATCGTTTCCGGAGGTAAAACAAGGGCAGAATCCGCCAAAATCGGCTTTATTTCGATTTCCGGCGATATAGATTACGTGGCAATTCACGACGGCGCAAGATGCCTTGTTACCCCGGAAAACATCAATGCGGTTATTGATGCGGCGATCAAGCATTCTGCCGCCACAGCAGGCAGCTACGTTACAGATACGGTAAAGCTGTTGGAGGAAGGATTCATAGGCTCCACACTTCAGAGAGAGCGACTTTTTGCCGCTCATACACCTCAGGTATTCGAGCGTGAATTATATTCTAAAGCGATTGCCTATAATATTAACGATCAGTCTGTCACAGATGATAATATGCTGATTGAGCGACTTGGTGTTAAGGTATGCCCTGTAGACACAGGAAAGCATAATATTAAGCTTACAACGGCAGAGGATATTGCCTATGCCGAGTATATTCTTGAAAGGAGAGCTGCTATGAGCGAGATCAGAATAGGTCACGGTTACGACGTGCATAGGCTGACAGAGGGCAGAAGACTTATTCTTGGCGGTGTAAACCTTCCTCATGACAAGGGCTTGCTTGGTCACTCCGACGCAGACGTTCTGACTCATGCAATTATGGATGCACTCCTTGGAGCCTGTGCTCTCGGTGATATCGGCAGACTTTTTCCTGACAGCGATAACGCATACAAGGATATTTCAAGCCTTGTTCTGTTAGATAAGGTTGCAGAGCTTATATCTGTAAAGGGGTATTCGATTGTAAATGTTGATGCGACTCTAATAATTCAGCGCCCGAAAATTGCGGGATATATTGACGAAATGAGAGGAAATATCGCAAATATTCTTAAAATAGATCAGGGCAGAGTAAATATTAAGGCCACAACCGAAGAAAAGCTTGGTTTTACGGGCAACGAGGAAGGAATTGCCGCGCACGCTGTGGTCAGTGTAAAAAAATAAGGGGTGAATGATCACCCCAATCAAAAGGCAAAGGCACCCTGCGTAAATGCTTGAAACTTCTTTAACTTTACTGTCGGCGCAAGGTATTATGCCGCTTTATGCCACAACGTGGCTCTATATTATCTTATGGCAAACCTAAACTTATGTCACTGTATTATATAGTTATATAATATTAGAAAGGAAAAGATATGACTAAAATTTCTCCCTCGGTGCTTGCCGCCGATCTTTCCAATCTTGCCGCTGAGGTTGCAGATATAGAATCTGCAGGAGCGGATATGGTTCATCTTGACGTAATGGACGGCATGTTCGTTACAAATATCAGCTTTGGACTTCCTGTCATTTCCTCTCTTCGTAAGAGAAGTAATATGATCTTCGACGTGCATCTTATGATAGAGGCTCCTGAGCGCTATGCAATGCGTTTTATTGAGGCGGGGGCAGATATTCTTACCTTCCATTTAGAAGCTTGTAAGGAGCCGGGAAAGCTGCTTGATGAGATACGCTCAGAGGGAGTTATGGCGGGAATCTCAGTTAAGCCCGGCACTTCTATTGAGGACGTTTACCCCTATCTTGACAGCTGTGATATGGTGCTTGTAATGACCGTTGAACCGGGTTACGGTGGCCAGAAGCTGATCCCCGAAACCATAGAAAAAGTAAGAAAACTCAAGGCAGAACTCAAAAACCGTGGAATGAACGTTGAAATACAGGTTGATGGAGGTATCACGCCAGACAATGCCGAAGAGCTTATAAATGCGGGAGCAAGCATACTTGTTGCAGGTAGCTCAGTGTTCAAAAGCGATGATCGCAGCTCGGCTATAAATGAGCTTAGAAAAGATGCTTGATCGGGTATCCTTTTCCAATGCCATAGCATTGGCGACGGCTCAGACGGTTGCACAGGGCGGAATTGGCACCTATGGTGAAAAGATGCTTCATCGAACATTAAAATTCTATTTTGAGCCTAATGAAGAATACCATGAAGTAACCTATCTCGGATCGGTGGCTGATATTCGTAACGAAAACGGTATCGTCGAGATACAGACCAGATCCTTTGATAAGCTGGTGCCGAAGTTGGAGCGCTTTCTCGAAGCTGATAGAGTTACCGTTGTTTATCCAATAATAGTGCAAAGGACGATTTGCAGAATCGACACCGAGACCGGAGAAAGTAAATCGCCAAGAAAAAGCAGGAAAAAGGGAGGCGCCGTCGACGCTCTTGGTGAGCTTTACAAAATCAGAAGGTTTATACCGCACCAAAATCTTACTGTTTCTCTTGTTTTTCTTGATGCCACTGAAACCAGAATGCTAAGCGGTCACGTCAAGGTTGGAAGAAAGCGCACCTCAAAGATAGATTGTATTCCGACATCGCTTAATTCTATTATTGATCTTAAAAATCCTTTGGATTTTTATAGACTTTTGCCACCCGATCTTCCTAAGCAATTTACCGCTGCGGAATTTGAAGAATGCACGAAGCTTCGTGCACTAGCTTGTCACGGAGCATTGATGCTTCTTTTACAGCTGGGGATTCTTTCAAGGGAAAGACAGGGCAATAAGGCATACGTTTATTCTATTAAAGAGAACATATAAAAAGGCAATCTTATCTCTGATAGGTTGCCTTTTATTATTTAAAATCAAAAAAATTAAGTTTTAAATAAATTTATTAAAATCTACATCAAAATAATTAAGGCGCATAATCTCCTATTCCTTTATAATAAAAATGGATAAATAAAATAATATAAAGAGAGGATTTCATCATGGGTTTTGAGAAAAAGCAGAGAACCGAAAGAGTTATTCAGTTTGGCGAGGGCGGATTCCTTCGTGGCTTCGTTGATTGGATGCTTCAGAAGGTTAATGAAAATTCTAATTTTGACGGTAGTGTAGTAGTTGTTCAGCCTATTGAACAAGGTATGTGCGATATGCTTACCGCTCAGAATTGCGTTTATACTCACGTTATCAGAGGCGTTGAGGGTGTAGATACCACTCTTGTTGACGTAATCTCCAGATGTGTGAAGCCCTATGAGAATTTTGATGCTTATCTTGCACTTGCAGAGCAGCCTGAGCTTCGCTTCGTAGTTTCCAATACCACCGAGAGCGGTATTGTTTTCTCCGCAGATGATAAGATTACAGATGCTCCTCCCAAGAGCTTCCCCGCAAAGGTTACTGTGCTTCTTAAAAAACGCTTTGAACTCGGTCTGCCCGGTTTTATCTTCCTTCCCTGCGAATTAATTGATCGCAACGGTGATAATCTCAGAAAGTGCATTCTTCAGTATGCCGATCTCTGGAGCCTGGGTGATGACTTCAAGAAGTGGGTTTGCGAGGAGAACGTTTTCACCAACACTCTTGTTGACCGTATCAATACCGGCTATCCTAAGGGTGAGGACCTTGGACTTGGCTATGAGGATAACCTTGTTAACACATCCGAGTTCTTCCATCTCTGGGTAATTGAAACCGACTTTGATCTTAACAGCGAGATCCCCTTCAACAAGACCGATCTTAACGTTATCATCACTCCTGACAAGCTTGAGATGTACCGTACAAGAAAGGTAAGAATCCTTAACGGCGCTCACACCTCTCTTGTTCCTTACGCTCTTCTTTCCGGCCTTGATACCGTAAAGAGCTGCCTTGATGATCCTACAATGAGCGAGCATCTTAAGAAGTGCGTATTTGATGAGATCATGCCTACCCTTGATCTTCCTAAGGATGAGCTTCTTTCCTATGCTAACAGCGTTGTTGAGCGTTTCAGCAATCCTTACATAAAGCACTACCTTTCCGCTATCGCTCTTAACTCTGTATCCAAGTTTAAGGTAAGAGTTCTTCCTTCTATCCTTGAGTACATCAAGAGATTTGACAAGATGCCCGAGACTCTTCTGTTTGCTTTCGCAAAGCTTATTGAGTTCTATAAGACCGATATGACAGACGACGATGCTGCCGTTGTTGAGTTTATGAAGACTCACAACACCGCAGAGATCCTTGCAAACGAGTCGCTGTGGGGCCAGGATCTTACATTCCTTACACCCGAGGTAGAGAAGTATGTTAATAAATAAGCTTGACAACGTAGATATTAACCTTGAGGACGGCCACAAGTACGCTCTCCGTGACATAAAGTGCGGTGAGGACATCATCAAGTACGGCAATCCCATAGGTCACGCTATCTGCGATATAAAAAAGGGCGAGCACGTGCATACTCATAACGTAAAGACTAATCTTTCCGGAAATCTTGAGTATACCTACGAGCCTAAATTCTATGATACGCCTGTCGCTCCCACCGACCGTACCTTTATGGGCTACGTACGTGAGAACGGTGACGTTGGTATCAGAAACGAGATCTGGATTGTAAACACCGTTGGATGCGTAAATAAAATTGCGCAGAAGCTTTCCGCTCTTACCGGCGCAAGATATTTTCCTCATCCCTTCGGCTGCTCTCAGCTGGGTGACGATCAGACCATAACTCAGAAGATCCTTCGCGGTATGGTAAACCATCCTAACGCCGCAGGCGTTCTTGTTCTCGGCCTTGGCTGTGAGAACAACAATATTGACGTGTTCAAGCAGGTGCTTGGCGAGTACAATCCTGACAGAGTAAAGTTCCTTAACACCCAGGATCACGATGATGATGTTGCCGCAGGTGTAGCTCTTATCAACGAGCTTAAGGAATATGCTGATAAGTTTGAGCGCACTCCCGTACACGTATCCAAGCTTCGCATCGGCCTTAAGTGCGGCGGTAGTGACGGATATAGCGGTATTACTGCGAACCCCCTTGTAGGCAGACTTTCTGACAAGGTTATTTCCCATGGCGGTAGCTGTGTTCTTACCGAGGTTCCCGAGATGTTCGGTGCAGAGCATCTGCTCATGCAGCGCTGTGAGAGCCGTGAGGTATTTGATAAAACCGTAAAGCTTATCAACGATTTCAAGGACTACTACACCAGACATAATCAGGTTATCTATGAAAATCCTTCGCCCGGAAATAAGAAGGGCGGAATTACAACCCTTGAGGAAAAGTCCCTTGGCTGTGTGCAGAAGGGAGGTCTTTCCAAGGTGGTTGACGTTCTTGACTACGGTGATGTGCTTACCAAGAATGGCCTGTCTCTCCTTAACGGTCCCGGCAATGACATTGTTGCAATAAC
>JAZSMV010000014.1:0-44908 GCA_045536065.1 Eubacteriales bacterium
ACCGCTTGGCCTCCGACTTGTATTCCTCTACGGAGCGGATCTTAAGCGTGACGTTATCATCTGGTGCGACCGACTTGCAAGAGAGCTGGGCTACTCGGGAATGAGATTTGAGGTGGGCGATATTTCAAAGATCGTCCCCGACGAAAAGCCTGATATGGTCATCTCGCTCCACGCATGCGATATTGCTACCGACATCGTGCTCGACACGGCGGTAAGGCTTCAGGCGGATATTATTCTCTCTACTCCCTGCTGTCACAGATACCTTAACGGCAAGGTGGTGGCAGATGAGCTTAAGTTTATCACCGATTACCCTCATATTGCAGGTAAAATGTGCGAGGCTATCACCGATGCCCTGCGACTTGCAAGACTGAAGGCAGGCGGATACAGCGTTATGGCTCTAGAGCTTACCGACCCCGAGAATACGCCAAAAAACACGCTTATCAAGGCGGTTAAAAATCCCAAGATGAGCGAGGGCGAAAAGCAAAGAGCTATGAATGAGTACAAGGCTATGCTTTCGTTTATTCTAGGCGAGGGTGCGGATAGCTATTTATCCGAGATAAAGTAAAAAAGGATTTACGTTATGACATACATTACAAGATCGGCCGAGGAGACCGAAAGGGTTGGCCTGGAGCTGGCAAAAAGGCTTGAGGATGCCGGAATAAAACGTGGCTTTATCGCTATGCGTGGCGAGATGGGCGTGGGAAAGACGGCATTTACAAGAGGCTTTGCCTCTCACTTCGGCATTAGCGGTGTGAAAAGCCCCACCTATACCATCGTCAACGAGCACCGTGGCAGAGTTAACCTCTACCACTTCGATATGTATCGCATATCCGACGGCGACGATCTCTACTCCATTGGCTATGACGACTACGTTGAGGCAGATGGCTTCTGCATTGCCGAGTGGTCGGAGAATATTGAAAATGAAATACCCGAGGGCGCTATTTTCGTCACTATCTCAAGAGTTGACGGCAGCGAGGGTGAAAGAAGGATAGAAATAAATGAAGATATTGGCGTTTGACGGTACGGCAAAGGCGGCGTCGGTGGCTGTGGCTGACGGCGACAGAATACTCGCCCATTACACCGTGGACAACGGACTTACCCAGAGCGAGCTTCTGCTACCTATGGCAGAGGATATGCTGAGAGGTCTTAAGCTTGGCTTCTCGGATATTGAGCTGTATGCCACATCGGTTGGCCCCGGCTCATTTACCGGTGTAAGAATCGGTGTTTCGCTTATCAAGGGACTTGCCTTTGGCAGAGATATTCCCTGCGTAGGCGTGTCCACCATTGAGGCTTTGGCAGAGAATCTGCGTGGGGTGAGAGGAATTGTTCTTCCCTGCATGGATGCAAGACGTGGCCAGGTTTATACTGCCACCTTTATTTCCGACGGCAGAGAGCTTAAGAGGCTCACCGAGGACAGAGCGATCTCCTTAAAGGAGCTTGCAGAGGAGCTTCGTGAATACGAGGGTCAGAGCATTTATATTTCGGGTGACGGCTACTCGGTGGCAAGAAAAGCACTTACCGAGCTTGGCATCACCGTCGAGGAGACACCCGAGCTTCTGATACTTGAAAATGCGGCATCGGTTGCCAAGGTTGCAAAGAGGAAATACGAAAAGGGCGAGGCGGTAAGCGACAGCGAGCTTTCTCCCATATATTTAAGAATGCCCCAGGCTGAGCGTGAAAGGCTTGAGCGTGAGGCGGCGAAAAGGAGTTAATTATGAGAAAGATTTTTATAGGCGCTGACAGTGCGGGATATACTCTTAAGGAAGAGGTTAAAAATTATCTTACCGAAAAGGGCTATGAGGTGACCGACTGCGGATGTGATTCAACAGCATCCTGCCATTACCCCGAGTTTGCATCCAAGGTGTGCGAGGGCGTTCAGGCAGAGCTTGACTCCTCCTTCGGTATTCTTATATGCGGCACGGGTATCGGTATGTCAATGTGCGCAAACAAGCACCGTGGCATCAGAGCGGCTCTCTGCTCTGACACCTATTCCGCAAGAATGACCAGATGTCATAACGACGCAAACCTGCTCTGCATGGGTGCGAGAGTTATCGGCAGCTGTCTTGCGCTTGACATCGTTGACGCCTTCCTCGGCGCAGAGTTTGAGGGCGGCAGACACGCTCTCAGAGTGGGAATGATGATGGATATAGAAAATAAGTAATTCATAGCGAGGCAAAGCGATCAATTCCGTCACCGTCGGTGAGGCAGGCTGCGTGCTCGTAAATATATGATGACAGATCGGCGGTGAGCCCTGATCCGAATTCCAGAATGCAAGGAAATTCGACGGGCTCACCGCCCTTTCCGTATTCCTCGATGGAGAGATAATAGCGATCACCCTCGGAGTATACGTCGCTCCTGAGTGAGAGCTCGCCCGAGGCCGCCTTGACAGCCCGTGAGGCTCTGATAATATCATCAAGGCAATCGAAGGAATAGATGCTCCGTTTTTTCGACAGCATAGCGATACGGTCGGATTTTGATACAAGTCTTGCGGATGAATCCGACAGAATACCAAGCTTTGTGACAAAAAGCTCACAGCCGCCGCTCTTTATTGGATAAAGCTGGATCAAGACCTTATCGCCTGCGGGATCAAAGCCAACCTGCGCCTTTGCCATATCAAGAATTCGCCAGAAGCCTCGCCTTGCGGCAGGGCCGCTGACATCGGGTGCGCCTGTGTCGAGCCCGTAGCTTTCGGCCTCCTCACGGCCCAGGACTATTTTTATTTTCGATTCTCCGATAAGTAGAAATTCCATACTCTGCCCCCGTTTTATTTCTTTTTTCATTATACAAAAGGGAGATTAAACTTGCTACCGTTAATTGTTGGAAGGAGTGGGGATTTCTGAAAAGCGGGGTTTGTTTCTTCTATATATTTTCTGCATTACTGTAATTTCCCATAAAATAACCCCGAGGCAAAGCTCGGGGTTAAATATTTTTAGTTTTCCTTACTGTAAACAAGGGTGACGGTTGTCGGAGAGGTCATAGTAGAAGGGTTATACGTACTGACTATAATATAGTACGGCACGCCGGCCTCTAATCGCTTTGTGAGTAGTGGATTTTGTCCTTCTCCGTCATCGTCATTGAAATCTCCGTTACGTATAACCGGCTCTGCCGATCTGGGATCAATTACGTATATGTAGGTGTCCAAGCTGCTGTTTATAGTAAAGGTGTAATTTCCTGTAACGCTGGGGGTAAACGTTAAAATAGTAGTATTATGCGGATATAGAGACACGGTAAGACTACCGCTGTTGGAATTTGAAATAGAATAAATAGACTCGTATGACGACAAGCTTGCAGACGAGCTGTTTTTCATCGTTGTAGCAGGAGTTATCGACAACTTAAATTCTCCTGTCTCATCAGCAGAATAAAATTTTACTCTTATCGTGTATTGCTGATCCTTTTGGAAATAGTAGTTAAGAAAAGCATTGGAATTGTATCCACCGTCATCGTTTGAAGCAACCAATGTTCCCGTAGAATCGTAAATATATACGTATGTATCCTCTTTTCCAAAGGTCTGTACTATTCTTCTGCTCGTTGAAGCGAAGGTGACCTTATAATTCATATACTGCCCCGGCTGAAGAGATTCGCTAATTTCCTTTAATTTGCCGGTAGCATTAGCAGGAATAGTACCGGTATATGTCAATGGACTTGCAGCGGGCTTAGAAAAGGTTGCTACCTCGGAAATATACGGTCCTGTTTGAGGACCGACCGTGGCGGTATATCCTGAAGCAGGAGTTCCTGTTTGGATTACTGAAACCGCAACCTTATAGGTTGATCCATAACTATAAAGAACATCATGCCACTGATCTGCGGTAAGGGTGTAACTCGTAGTATTTAATACGCCGCTACGAAAAATTTCATTTCCTCGTTTGTCGTAAACTATTAACTCAAAACGATCATTGGGATACGTTGTGCTTCCGCCTTGAGCAATCCAGGTAAACTTTGGCGGAGTTGTTTGCGAAGGAGCAACAGAACTATCAAGTGCAGGAACCGAGGTCGCCATTCCGTAATAAGAAAGATTTGCTCCTATATCATCAATATACCCAGGATATTGCTGATAGAAATAATCAATAAACTCAGAAAAAGTCTTTGCTTGGCTTTCCGTTGTAACCGACCAGAAAGCAGTATGCCCCAAAGAAATGGTATCATTGGAATCATTGGTGCTGTCAAAAAGATCCCACAGTACGGCCATAATAGATGCCTCGCATGTTTCTCCGCCATTTGTCGTTTCACTCTCCAAATTAAAATTAATGGGTATAAAATCTTCGTAACTTGAATTTCCAACCGTATTAATATTTCCTAACAAAGAAGCATGGTAATTCTGTGCCAATAAAGCAAATACCGTTGGCCACGACTCTTGCCAAGCAAGCTTCATACCAATATCTTTTCCATAATAACTTGCAAGAATGTAGTGCGTCCAATGTGGATTATCAAGAAAATAAGATGATTCTAACATCTTTTGCACATGATGACCATACTCGTGCATAAGCAAATCCCATGATTCATAAGTTTCTAAACTGCTTGACGCGGGATTTAGACCCGTAATATATATTTCTTTTCTAGAATCATCATAAAAACAATAATCTTTATTGATAATCGGATAATACGCTATTGTTGCTTCAGGTTGAGATTGCATCATTGCATGAGCGTAATCCCTTGCAACAACTAATGCTTGAAATATTTGAATCGCTCGTCCTGCTAAATCATTTGTGAGGGAGGCATTCATATATACTGCAACATTCGCACAAGTCCCCAAATTTTCCCATTCTGTATAGGAAGCCATTGTTTCCGCTGTTGTCTCATAAACATAGATAGCTTCATCTACTGTATTTTTTCTCACAGAAACATTACCATCATCAGCATATATTTTGTAAACAAGCGTAATTTCGTTATTTTCAAACAAAATGTTGGAAATTTGAGGTTTATCTATTGAGTAACTACCATCATATGCTGACCTGGTTGATCCTAACAAAATAAGACCATCTAATGAGTCTGCATAAATTTCAACCCTTGCTTTCATTAATGGATGATGAACATTATTATCATCTACCCATGTTATTACCCCTTCTATTTGGGGAAGTGTTGCCATGCTTGCTACATATTCTTCAACACCATTGATTACGTTACTTGGTTGAGCAGAGTTCCCTTTAATAGCATTTATTTCTTCAACTGTATATATATTTTTTTCTTGTGCTATCCCTATCTCTTTTGCGTAATCCATATACATTTGGTAAGCATGACTCATTGACGAAGGGCTAATAAATACGCCACATTCTCTTTTAACCGCATATATTTTTAATTCGTATGGTGCAAAGTTCGCTAAATATACTTTAACTGATAATGATGATTCAAAATAGTTTTCGTTGCATCTTAATTCAATATCTATTTTTTTATCGTCATTTTCATCAATCGATAAATTGATGATTTCAAATCCCTGTTGAGTATATTGTATTTTATCTATCGAGTCAGCGCCTCTATCACCTAACAATTTATAAGAAACGCATATGGACTCATCGAGTGAAAAATGATATTTATCTGCTTCAAAAGAAATTGTTGCTTCTTGAGAACATCCATACTCTTTAGAAAAATCTATATCAACTGAATTAAGAACTTCTCTGCTATTCATAGCGTTCACCGGAATAATCAATACTGATGAAATAAGCAAAAAAATAGACAACACCCAAAAAATCTTATTTTTCATTTTCTACATCCTCCTTCCAATAATCGCCATTATCATATAAAACAACCTGATTATCTTTTTTTATGTAAAAAATAACCAAACCCACAAATGGCTCATTTTTAAGTTGCTGACCTTTAACATTAATACCTTTTATCACAAACCGAACCATTCCGGACTCGTTAATAAACATTTCCTTGGGAATGGTTATCTTTTCAGAATGATTGAATTCATACTTTAAAGAGTTATCATTTTCATTATATGTTGTTTTTATTTTGTACCTTTCGGAAATAAAATTCTCATCACTATGTCTATAAAGCATTATATTTCCTTTTTCGTCTACAAAACAAATATCAAATCCATCGGGATAACTAGCAATCTCTAGTGCTTTATCATCCGGTTGACTAAATACAAAGCCATAATAAAATGTAATGGTCACATCATCAATATTAAAAGTATTTTTATCGCACTTATACGCCGCTATCTCTATTCTTGAGAGGCCACCGGTACCAATAAAACCAAATTCTAAGCCGTTTTTATGCTCGTTTTCTAAATCAGTTGTACTATCGTCGGAATTCACGCATCCGATAAGAGTGTAAAACATAGTAAGTAAAATAAGCAAAACTCCTATGGCTTTTTTAATAATGTTTTTCATTTTTTCTCCTTTCTGCCGCCCTAGCGACAATAAAACTTGGGCCGAGAGAAAAACTCTCTATATGTATATACTCTTTTTTTTGCGTTTTTCTTCAAAATTTACGTATTTTTTTGAAAATTTTTTTCTTTTCACTATATAAGACACTAAAAAAGGCAAAACGTTGCAGAAAAACAAAAATCAGAGCATAGAAATATCATCCCTACGCTCTGTTTTTTTATATAGGGATACGCCCTTTTTATTTAATTGTGTCATAGGAATTATTTAGTGTCAATATTATTTTCATGAAAAGGCTATTGTTTTTGGTTTCAATTTGTGATATAATGTGTGGTGGTGAGTTCGAGACCTTCCTCACCGTGTTGCAGTGCAACGAAAAAAACAAAACTAAAGGAAAAGAAAATGAAACCAAGAAGCAAAATCACACTTTACACCACACGTGGCGCACTTATAGCTGCGCTGTACGTGATTCTGACCGAGCTGTCAACTCTTATCGGTCTGTCAAGCGGAGTAATTCAATTCCGCATATCCGAGGCACTGTGCATACTGCCTATATTCTTCCCCGAGGCAATACCCGGTCTGTTTATCGGCTGCATCATCTCAAATCTGATGGTGCCGGGGGTTGTTATTTGGGATATTGTGTTCGGCAGCCTTGCAACGCTGATCGGCGCTGTGGGAGCAAGGCTCCTTATGAAGTTGCCCGAAAGGTTGAAATGGATGGCTACCCTGCCCACCATTCTTGCCAATATGATCATCGTTCCCCTGGTGCTTATCTACGCATACGGAGCGCCCGATTCATACCCCTTCCTTATGCTGACTGTGGGTGTGGGAGAGATCGTCTGCGCAGGTGCGGGCGGCAGTGGACTTTATTATCTGCTAAGGAGATACGACGGCAGACTGTTTTAATGAAAATCCTTTAATATGTGGAGGATCGTAGATGTCAAACGCTGAAAGAAGTGATAGAAAATATCTGAGGGAGCTGGCAAAGCAGTATCCCTCCAGAAAGGCGGTTGCCGCTGAGATTATCAGACTTAACGGCATTCTTAATCTGCCTAAGGGTACCGAGCATTTTTTAAGCGATATTCACGGCGAGTGGGAGGCATTCTCTCATATCAGACGTAATGCCTCGGGCGTTATAAGAAACAAGGTGGAGCAGCTGTTCGGCAAGGAGCTTGGCGCAAAGAAGCTCTCCGAGCTGTCAAGCCTTATCTACTACCCCGGCGAGAAGCTTGCCGAGGCGAAGCTTAACGAAAAGGATCTCACAAAATGGTATACCGTTACTCTTGACAGACTCCTTAAGGTATGCCGTCTTGTAGGCAGTAAGTACACAAGAGAGGTCGTGAGAAGTCATCTGAAAGACCGTGCGGGCGAGTACGTTTACGTTCTGGAGGAACTGCTTATTGACGGTGAGGACAGGCTGAAGGCGCAATACTGCGACAGCATTGTGAGAACGTCTATCAGAATCGGCGCCGCCGATGATCTTATAAAGGGTCTGTGCGAAACCATAAAAAGCCTTGTTATCGACCATCTGCATATCGTTGGCGATCTCTTTGACAGAGGTCCTCGTGCGGATATGATCCTTGACGAGCTGATGCGTGAGAGATCAATCGATATTCAGTGGGGTAACCACGACGCATTATGGATGGGTGCGGCGGCAGGCTCGAGAGTTTGTATAGCCACCGTGCTTAACAACTCTATTACCTATAAAAATCTTGACGTTATTGAGATCGGATACGGTATTTCTCTCCGTCCTCTCGCCCTCTTTGCAGAGGAGGTGTACGGAAAATCCGATATATCCGCATATATGCCGAAGGGTGATTCCGGCGGCAGCTTTTACGGTGGAACCGACGATACACTGCTTGCTATGATGCACAAGGCAATAAGCATTATTCAGTTCAAGCTGGAGGGTCAGACCATTAAGAGAAATCCCAGCTTTTTGATGAATGAGCGACTTATTCTTGAGCAGATTGATAAATCACGTGGCACAGTCAGCATTGACGGCAAGGAATACACCCTCCGTGATTCCGACTTCCCAACGCTCGGAAAGGATCCCTATAAGCTTACCAAGGACGAGAGTCGGGTTATGGAATACCTGCGTGTTGCATTTATGCGCTCGGAGAAGCTAAATAAGCAGATCAGGTTTATTTTCGACCACGGCGCAATGTATACCATATACAACAATAATCTCCTCTACCACGGTGCGATACCTATGGATGAGGACGGCGAATTTATGCGTCTTGAGGCGGCAGGTGGCAGATGTGGCAGAGATCTTATGGACTACTGCGACAGAATGGCGAGAACCGGCTACTTTGCAAAGGATGGTAGTGAGGAAAGACAGGCGGGTAAGGACTTCCTTTGGTTCTTATGGTGCGGCAAGGATTCCCCGCTCTGCGCAAGAAAGAAGATGGCGACCTTTGAGCGACTTCTTATCGACGATAAGGACGCCTGGGTTGAGCCCAAGAACGCCTACTATAAGTCCTGGGACAATGAGGAGATCGCAATAAAGATCCTTCGTGAATTCGGTTTGGATCACCTTGGCTCGCATATTATCAACGGTCACCTGCCCGTTCACAGAGGCGAGAATCCCATTAAGGCGAACGGCAGAATTCTCGTTATCGACGGCGGCTTCTGTAAGGCATATCACGGATCGACCGGCATCGGCGGATACACGCTTATCTACAATGCCGACGGAATGCGACTTCAGGCTCACGAGCCCTTCTTCGATAAGGCGGACGCTATAAAGAATAATGCGGATATAGTTTCCCAGACCATTATCTTCGAGAGCAAATCCGACAAGCTCCGTATAAGAGAGACCTACCGTGGATCCGAGATACGTGAGAGGATCGCTGATCTGATGATGCTTATGGCAGAATACGAAAACGGATCTATCAATTAAATAAAAAGGCTACCGAGAGGATCGGTAGCCTTAAATTTATGCTTTTTTATGCTTTTCTATGATTGCCTCGGCAACCATAAGGCCGTCACGGGCGGATGAAACTATGCCTCCCGCATAGCCTGCGCCCTCACCTGCAGGGTATAGACCCTCTATTCCCTCTGCCTCATAGAGAGAGGTACGTGCAATTCGTACGGGGGAGGTAGTGCGTGTCTCAGGGCCTGTCATAACAGCCTCGGGAAGATAAAAGCCGGGCATCCAGGCATCAAAATCTGATATGGATGCACGAAGCGAATCGGTAACGTAGGTGGGAAGATACTCCTCGGGAGATATGGGAAGGGTTCCTCTCGGGTAGCTTGGGTGTACCGCATCGGGCATAACGGCGGCTCTGCCCTCAAGGAACGAGCCGAGAGTGGTGGTGGGAGCCTTGTACTCACAGCCTGCCACCTTGAATGCAGCCTGTTCTATCCTGCGCTGAAGCTCAATGCCTGCAAGAGGATCATCCGAGCCGAAGTCATCGGGAGTTACAGATACGAGAAATGCGGCGTTGGAGTTCTCACCGTCACGGGCATACTCGCTCATACCGTTTGTGACGATTCCGCCCTGCTCGCTTGCGGCGGCAACCACCGTTCCGCCGGGACACATACAGAAGCTGTAAACACTTCTGCCCGAAGAGAGATGAGTTACAAGATGATAGCTTGCGGCACCTATGCCCGAAGGAGCATTATCGCCGTAAACAAGTCTGTTGATATGCTCTCTCGGATGCTCTATACGAAGGCCTATGCCAAAGCCCTTGGCCTCCATTATAAGTCCGCTTTTCTTAAGCATTTCAAAGGTGTCACGAGCGCTGTGACCTGTGGCTAAAACCAGAGTATCGGTGTCAAATTCAAAGCTCTCGCCGCCTCTCTCAAGGATAGCGCCGACAAGTCTGCCGTCACGAAGCTTAAGCGACGTGAGCTTGGTGGAGAAATAAACCTCTCCGCCAAGAGAAATAGTTTTCTGCCTGATATTTTGTACTATATTTTTAAGTTTGTCCGTTCCCAGATGAGCGCCGACTGTATATAAAATATCCTCGGGAGCGCCTGCCGAAATAAAGTCGGAGAGCAGCTTATACTTGTATTTATCCATACCTCCGACCTTTAATTTTCCGTCGGAGAAGCTACCTGCTCCACCCTCGCCAAACTGAATATTGCACTCGGGATCGAGTATGCCGAGAGTGTTGAAAAGTCTTACCCTTTCCTCTCGTTCGGAAACGGCAAGTCCACGGTCGATAAGTACGGGTCTTGCTCCAGCCTCGGCAAGCAGGAGGGCGGCAAAAAGTCCCGCAGGACCTGCGCCGACCACAAGGGGTCTTGATGTAAATTCGCAGGGTGGAATATCAAACGAAAGGTCGTCCTGCGGGCTGACCTTCTTTTTCATTTTAAGAAGTCCCGCCTCCCTCTCGGGCGAAAGGCTGATGCCTACGGTGGCGGTATAATGAATGTTGTTTTTATCCGAGAGATCAAGCGATCTTTTGATAATTCTAAGCTCGCCGATCTCCTCTTTTCTGACAGGAATACGTGAAGAAATGGCGGCAAAAATGTCGTCATCTGTATAGCTGAATGGCAGTTTTATATCGGTTTTTATCATTTTGCCCCACTCCTTTCATTGAATAAAACAATTATACACCATAGAGACAGGGTTTGTCAACTCGATGCTTATAAATATATTTTTATTATTTTTCCTTGACAAACTTTACATAAAAGAGGTATAATAAATTATTATACACTTTTGGAGAAAAGAAATGATCAACCAAAAAATGCGGCAGCTTGGAGCGAACAGATCCTCCATACGAGAGCTTTTTGAATACGGAAAAGTACGCAAGGCAGAGATCGGAGAGGAAAACGTATATGATTTTTCTCTCGGTAATCCCAGCGTGCCTGCACCCGAGGCGGTGAGTTGTGCTATGACCGAGCTTATTAAAAACGAGGATCCCGTAAGGCTTCACGGTTATACCTCGGCTCAGGGTGATATAGGCGTGAGAGAGGCTATCGCAAATTATATAAACAGGACAGAGGGCGAGAGTATTACCGCCGACTGTCTGTATATGAGCGTGGGAGCGGCGGCTGCCCTTACCTGCTCGCTGACGGCTATCGTTTCACCCGGCGAGGAGGTTATAGTTCCCTCCCCATACTTCCCCGAATACAAAGTGTTTATCGAGAGATGCGGCGGCGTTATTAAAGAGGTTCCCTGTGACAGAGAGCTTCAGCTTGACGTTAATGCTATCGAGGGCGCTATAAATGAGAAAACAGCGGCGATCATTATAAATTCCCCTAATAATCCCACAGGTGCGGTCTATACCGAGGAGAATATAAGGGCGCTGACGGATGCCCTTCGTCGCTCGGAGAAAAAATACGGTCATCCCATTTATCTTATCTCGGACGAGCCTTACAGAGAGCTTGTCTACGACGGAGTAAAGGTTCCATACCTTACCAAGTACTACGACAATACCATAGTGTGCTACTCCTTCAGCAAGTCGCTGTCCATCCCGGGTGAGAGAATAGGCTACGTGCTGGTGTGCCCCAGATGCGAGGACTTTACCTCGGTTTATCAGGCGGTGTGCGGTGCGGGACGTGCGCTCGGATTTGTTTGCGCTCCCAGCCTTTTGCAGAAGCTTCTGCCCCGATGTCTCGGTGTGACGGCGGATATTTCCGTCTATGACAGAAACAGACGTCTGCTTATGGAAAGGCTTACAGAATACGGATTTGAAATAATAAAACCACAGGGTGCCTTCTATCTCTTTATCAAATCTCCAAGCGGTGATGCTAAGGAGTTCTGTGAGAGGGCGAAAAAAAATGAAATACTTATCGTAGCAAGCGACGATTTCGGAATCGGTGGCTATGCAAGACTTTCCTACTGCGTCACAACAGAGCAGATAGAGAGAGCCCTGCCTGCATTCGAGAGGCTTGCAAAATCATATAAGGACTAAGAAAATGGCTAACAATTCACTTGACAAGGCAAGAAAAGAAATAAACGAAATAGATAGACAAATGGCTGATCTTTTCGTACGCAGGATGCGTGCGGCAGAGTCGGTTGCCCAGTACAAAAAGGAGAGAGGACTTGCAATTCTCGACGAGGCGAGAGAGGAGGAGGTCGTAAGACGCAACTCCGCACTCATAGAGGACGAGGAATTACGTGAGTTCTACGTTAACTTCCTCCGTGATACTATGGCTACCTCAAGAGCATATCAGAGCCGTCTTATGAAGGGAATGAGGGTTGCATTCTCGGGTACGGAGGGTGCCTTTGCCCACATTGCGGCAAGCAAGCTCTACCCCACCGCAGAGAAGGTTGCCTTCGGCGATTTCTCCAGCGCATACAAGGCGGTTGAGAGAGGCGAGTGCGATATTTGTGTGCTTCCCGTTGAGAACAGCTATAACGGTGAGGTTGGTCAGGTTACCGATCTTATGTTCTCGGGCTCGCTGTACGTTAACGGAATGTTTGATCTGCCCGTTACCCAGGATCTGCTGGCGAAGGAGGGCGTGACCATCGATGAGATAAAGGAGGTCGTGAGCCATCCTCAAGCCTTCGGTCAGTGTAGCGAGTATATTAAAAACCACGGCTTTGCCCGTCACGAATTTGCTAACACCGCCCTTGCGGCAAAGTGGGTTGCGGAAAACCCCGACAGATCGGTGGCGGCTATCGGCAGCCGTGAGGCAGCAGAGCTGTTCGGCCTCTGCGTGCTGGATCACGATATAAATGAAAACAGAAGAAATTCCACAAGATTTGCCATATTCTCCCGTGTGTCCAACAAGCGAATTTCAAAGGATGGCGGAGTTCACTCTATTCTGCTCTTCACCGTTCGCAACGAGGCAGGCGCACTTGCAAAGGCCCTTGACGTTATCGGCAGCCACGGCTTTAATATGAGAACGCTCAGATCAAGACCTATGAAGGAGCTGCTGTGGGAGTACTACTTCTACGTTGAGGTAGAGGGCAATATTCAGAGCGAGAAGGGTACCTCGCTTATCGAGACACTTGGCGAATTCTGTGACAAGCTGAAATTCGCAGGAACATACATCAAGCTTTAAGGGAGCTTACTATGACTTGCTTACATCTTAACCTCTCGGAGAGAGGATATGATATAAATATCGGACGTGGACTTATCGGCTCTGCAGGTGAGCTTTTTGACCTTGATCGCCGTGTGCTGATCGTCACCGACTCGGGTGTACCGAGGGAGTACGCAGAGAGAGTAAAGGCTCTCTGCAAGGACGGAAATATCCTTACCGTAGATCAGGGCGAGGAGTCAAAGAGCGTCAGAGTTTTCGGAGAGATACTCTCCGAGATGCTGAAATTTGGAATGACAAGATCCGATTGCGTTGTTGCCGTTGGCGGCGGTGTAGTTGGCGATCTTGCAGGCTTTGCGGCGGCGTCCTATATGCGTGGAGTGGATTTCTATAACATTCCCACCACCCTGCTCTCCCAGGTGGATTCATCCATCGGCGGAAAGACGGCTGTAAACCTTGACGGCGTTAAGAATATAGTCGGCGCATTCTATCAGCCCAAGGGCGTTATCATCGACCCCGACGTGCTGAAAACTCTGCCGAAAAGACAGCTTTTGAGCGGTCTTGCGGAGGCTATAAAAATGTCGCTTACCTCGGATAAGGCTCTCTTTGAGCTTATTGAGGGGGGCGATATTGATGAAAACATTGAGGAGATCATCACAAGGTCGCTTTTAATAAAAAAGGACGTGATTGAGAAGGACGAGCGTGAGGGCGGTATCAGAAGAATACTTAACTTCGGCCACACTCTCGGTCACGCTATCGAGTCTGCCGAGGATATGAGCGCCCTTTACCACGGCGAGTGCGTTGCTATCGGTATGACGGCAGTCTGCTCTGAGAGGGTAAAGGCAAGGCTTATTCCTCTGCTCAGAAGGGTGGGACTTCCCTATCTCTATGAGGGAGAGCTTGATAAAGCGCTGGCATTTATTTCCCACGATAAGAAGTGCGAGGGCGGACTTATTTCGGTGGTGTACGTTGACGAGATCGGAAGCTGTCGGATAGAGAAAACCGACGTTGACAGCTTTATTAACAGGGTGCGTGAGGTGCTTATATGAAAAACAGCTTTGGTAACAGCATAGTGATAACCCTCTTTGGCGAGAGCCACGGAGATTACATAGGCGCAGTGCTTGACGGACTTGCGCCCGGAATAAAGATTAACCATGAATATATTTCTGCAAAGCTGGCTCTTCGCCGCCCTGCAGGTAAAATTTCTACCTCGAGAGTCGAGGCAGACGAGTACAGAATAGTGAGCGGTGAATTTAACGGTTATACCACCGGAACACCTCTCTGTATTCTTATTCCCAATACCAATAAAAAGAGCTCGGATTACGGCGAGGCTCTTGATCTGCCCCGTCCCGGTCACGCAGACTTCACCGCAAGGATGAAGTATCACGGCTTTGAGGATCACCGTGGCGGAGGACATTTCTCGGGCAGACTTACTGCGGCTATCGTAGCGGCAGGCGCACTGCTTGGCTCGGCTCTCGAGAATAAAGGCATTAAGATCGGCTCCCACATCACCGAGCTTCACGGAGCCTTTGACCGTCCCTTTGAGGACTATGAAAGCGATATTGATTCAGTAAACAAAAAGCCCTTCCCCACACTTACAGAGAGTGCTGAGGAGAGCATGAAAAAGGAGATCGAGAAGGCTCTCACGAAGGGCGACAGCGTTGGCGGTATACTTGAGAGCGCAATTATCGGTATGCCCTGTGGAGTTGGCGAGCCCTGGTTTGACAGTATGGAGAGCATGCTCTCCCACGCACTATTCTCTATCCCTGCGGTTAAGGGCGTGGAGTTCGGTCTCGGCTTTGCCTTTGCCGACGTGTACGGCAGTGAGGGTAACGACCCATACCGTATCGATGACGGCAGAGTTGTCACCGTGGGAAACAACAACGGCGGTATTAACGGCGGTATTACCAACGGTATGCCCATCACATTCCGTACGGTGATAAAGCCTACCCCCACCATTTTTAAGGAGCAGAACACCGTTTCTCTCTCCAGAATGGAGAATGCGACCCTTGATAACAAGGGCAGACACGATCCTGCCATAATTCACAGAGCAAGAGCGGTGGTTGACGCTATGGCGGTTATCGTTATGGCTGATGCCCTTACCCAAAGATACGGCACAGACTACCTTGCTACAAAGGATAATTAGATGAAATACGGACTTATTGGCGAAAAGCTGGGACACAGCTTTTCAAAGGAAATACATGGTAAGCTTGGCGACTACGAATACGAGCTCCTCGAGATAGAGAGGGACAGGCTCGACGGCTTTATGAGGGAGAAGAATTTCCTCGGTATAAACGTGACTATTCCCTACAAGGAAATGGTTATTCCCTACCTTGACGAGATAGACGATGCCGCAAAGGAGATCGGCGCCGTTAACACCGTCGTAAATAAGGACGGCAGGCTTTACGGCTATAACACCGACTACCTCGGCATGAGGGCGCTCTTTGATTACGCAGACGTTGATGCCTGTGGCAAAAAGGCGGTTATCCTCGGCTCGGGCGGCACCTCAAAGACCGCATACGTTGTGCTGAAATCTCTTGGCGCATCCGAGATAATCAAGGTCAGCAGAAGCGGCAAGGGTGACGCTGTGACATACGAGGAGCTTTACGAAAAGCATAGCGACGCAGAGATTATAGTTAACACTACCCCTGTGGGAATGTATCCCGATATTTTCGGCTGTCCTGTCAGTCTGTCGAAATTCGAAAGACTATCGGGTGTTATCGACGCAGTATATAACCCTATAAACACTACCCTTGTCAAAGAGGCGAGGGCTATGGGAGTTCCTGCAGAGAGCGGACTTTATATGCTGGTCGGTCAGGCCCTTCGAGCCAGCGAGCTGTTTACCGATACGAAATGTCCCTCCTTTATGCTGGACGTGATCTATGAGTCGGTGAAGGCCGAGAAGGAGAACGTGGTGCTTATCGGTATGCCCGCATCGGGTAAATCTACTGTCGGCAGAATACTCGCAGAGAAGCTTGGCTACGGCTTTGCCGACACCGACGAGCTGATCATCAAGAGGATCGGCATGAGCATCAAGGAGTACTTTGAGCTTTATGGCGAGGAGAAATTCAGGGACGTAGAGAGTGCGGTTATTAGAGATATTGCAGGCTCAAGCTCGCTTGTTATTGCTACGGGCGGCGGCGCCGTTTTAAGAAAAGAAAACGTTTCTGCCTTAAAATATAATGGAAAACTGTATTTTATTGATCGCCCGCTTGAAAAACTTATACCCACCGAGGACAGACCGTTGTCCTCCGACCGAGCATCTATTGAGGCAAGATACAGAGAGAGATACCCTATTTACTGCGACCTGTGTGATCTGCGTATTGAGGCAGACGGTGACGCAGAAAACGTTGCAGACAGAATATTGGAGAGCTTATAAATGAAGATATACGTAATTAACGGCCCGAATCTTAATATGCTGGGCATAAGAGAGCCCGATAAATACGGAACGCAGAGCTACGCTCAGCTTATCTCTATGATAGAGAGCCATTGCGAAGAACGTGGCATAACTGCGGTATGCTATCAGTCTAATCACGAGGGAGACCTTGTGGATAAGATACAGGAAGCATATTTTGAGGGTGCAGACGGAATTGTCATCAATCCCGGAGCCTACACTCATACCAGCATTGCCCTGCTTGATGCAGTGAAGTCAGTGAATATTCCCACCGTCGAGGTGCATATCTCCGACGTTACAAAGCGTGAGGATTTTCGTCAGGTGAGCTACATTCGTTCTGCCTGTGTGAAGTCTATCGTAGGTCACGGACTTGCAGGCTATACCGAGGCAATAGATTATCTTATTGAGGCTGAAAAATGATTTTAAAAATAGAGAGAGGCAGGGCTGGGGGAACTGTCAATGCCCCTACCTCCAAAAGCATGGCTCACAGGCTGCTTATCTCGGCGGCAATGTGCAAGGGGCGGAAAAGCGTTATCCACGGAGTTGAGCCCTGCGAGGATATTCTTGCTACCATAGACTGCCTTCGTGAGCTGGGATGTGAAATTGAATATGACGGCGAGGTGGCTTCGGTTACGGGAGTGGATCTTTCCGCTTCAAAGCCCACCCGTCCCCTTAACTGTCGAGAAAGCGGCAGTACCCTGCGCTTTCTTATCCCCATAGCCTGGCTCTCGGGAAACGAGGTAAGGCTTGTGGGCAGCGAAAGACTGCTTGAAAGATCGCAGAGCGTGTACGAGCAGATAGCGAAGAACTACGGTCTGACCTTTAAGCGAGATAAGGACGGAATTACCGTCAAGGGTCCGCTTTCGGCAGGAGAATACTTTATCGACGGAAATATCAGCAGCCAGTTTATTACAGGCATGCTGTTTGCCCTCTCTACCCTGTCGGGTGACTCGAGAATAATTATCAACACCCATCTTGAGAGCGAGCCCTACGTGAATATGACTATGGCGGCTATGGCGGAGTTTGGCGTAAGGGTTTACCGTGAGGGGGAGGCTTCATTCTTCCTGTTTGGCGGTCAGGAGTACCGTGGCGGTGAGAAAACCGTTGAGGGTGACTGGTCAAACGGAGCATTTATCGATGCGCTAGATCTTCTCGGCGGTCAGGTAAATCAGCTCGGGCTTCGGGCTGACAGCCTGCAGGGTGACAAGATATACAGAGAGCTTTTTGATAAGCTTGACCGAGGCTTTGCGGAGATAGATATTTCCGACTGTCCCGATCTTGGGCCCATACTGTTCACCATAGCGGCGGCAAAAAATGGCGCAAGATTTATCGGCACAAGAAGGCTTCGTGATAAGGAGAGCGACAGAGTTCTGGCTATGCAGCTTGAGCTTTCCAAATTCGGCGCAGAGCTTACCGTCGAGGAAAACTCGGTGACGGTTGTACCGAAGCAGCTTCAAGCTCCCACAGAGCGACTGTGCGGCCACAACGATCACAGAATAGTTATGTCGCTGGCAGTTCTCTCTACCCTGTTCGGTGGTGAGATAGAGGGCTGTGAGGCGGTGAGGAAGAGCTATCCTCAATTCTTTGAAAATATAAACAGACTTGGAATTTTTACTTATGAAGTTAACTAAAGATACGAAAATACTTATTGTTGGTCTCGGCGTTATTGGCGGAAGCTATGCCAAGGCGCTGACCGACCGTGGCTACAGCGTAAGCTGTATTACAAAGGAGGCGGCAGATCTAAGAATTGGCCGTGAGAGAGGTATGATAGCAAAGGGCTCATGCGAGGTTGAGCCCGAGCTTGTAGGCGAGGCTGAGCTTATCGTCTTTGCACTCTACCCCACCACCTTTATCGCTTGGATCGAGAAGTATCAGCATCTTATCTCGCCCGGAACGGTTATTACCGACGTTACCGGTGTCAAGGGTGAGGTCGTATATAAGGTGCAGGAGATACTCCGCCCAGACGTTGAATACATTGCCGCACATCCCATGGCGGGTCGTGAGAGAAGCGGCGTTGAGTTTGCCGATCCCGAGGTCTTCAAGGGCGCAAACTATATCGTAACACCCACCGAGAAGAATAGCCTTGAGGCAATTAAGCTCTGTAAGGCTCTCGGCGAGGAGCTTGGCTTCCTCCGTATCAGCGAGCTGAGTCCCGAGGAGCACGACAGAATGATCGCCTTCCTCTCCCAGCTGACCCATATTATTGCGGTTACGCTGATGAACTGCAACGATACCGGCGATCTTGAGAAATACACCGGTGACTCCTTCAGAGATCTTACCCGAATAGCAAAGATAAACGACCGTATGTGGTCGGAGCTTTTCCTTATGAATAAGGATGCGCTGCTTGAGGAAATGGATAGATTTATCGAAGAATTTACCGAGTTCCGAGGCTATCTTGCCGCCGAGGACGGAAAGAGAATGAGAGAAAAAATGCGCTCCTCAAGTGCCAGAAGATCTCTCTTTGACAAGCCTGCAAAATAAGGCTTAATTCACGCAAGGACACCCAATAGCGAAAGGAATACTTACAGATATGAATATGGAATTTTACAGAAAGCTGCCCATACCCAAGGAGATCAAGGAGCAGTTTCCTATAAGCGCCGAGAGCCAGAAGGCTCTTGCGGCGAGAGTTGACGAGCTGCGCTCTGTTTTTGCGGGAGAGAGCGATAAGTTCATTCTTGTAATAGGCCCCTGCTCTGCCGACAGAGAGGATGCGGTTATGGACTACATCCACCGTCTGCGCAAGGTGGAGGAGAAGGTTAATGACAAGATCATTATCGTTCCCAGAATATACACCAACAAGCCCAGAACCACAGGCGAGGGCTATAAGGGTATGCTTCATCAGCCCGATCCTAATCAGGATCCCGATATGCTGAAGGGTATTCTCGCAATCAGACACCTGCATATGAGAGCGATTGCCGAGACCGGCTTTGGCTGTGCGGACGAGATGCTTTATCCCGAGAATTACAGATACCTCTCGGATCTTATCGCCTACAATGCGGTGGGGGCAAGATCGGTGGAAAATCAGCAGCACAGACTTACCGCATCCGGCCTTGATATTCCCGTTGGAATGAAGAACCCCACCGGCGGTGACATCAGCGTTATGATGAATTCCATTAAGGCGGCTCAGTCATCCCACGTGTTCCTTTACCGTGGATGGGAGGTTAAGACTCAGGGCAATCCTTATGCTCACGCTATTCTCCGTGGCTACGTTGACAAGCACGGCAAGTCCCATCCCAACTATCACTATGAGGATCTGTACGATCTCTATGAGACCTATAAGGCGTCCGGTCTTGAGAACCCTGCCGTTGTGGTTGACACCAACCACGCAAACTCGGGCAAGAAGTATCTTGAGCAGATCAGAATCGCAAAGGAGATACTTCACAGCTGTCGCTACTCAAAGGACGTGCGCAGTATAGTTAAGGGTCTTATGATCGAGAGCTATATTGAGGACGGAGCGCAGAAGATATGTGATAACTCGGTATACGGCAAGTCGGTTACCGACCCCTGTCTTGGCTGGGAAAAGACCGAGAGACTTATTTACGAGATAGCAGAGGTGCTTTGATTTTTTTGGGGTCGGACCTCATCCACCGCCAAAGGCGGTCCCCCTTCTCGTTGCGCCTCGGTCACAGAACGGCTCTTGCGTTATTAACGCAATTCACTTCCGTTCTGCCGCTACGCTACCCAACAGGGAAGGCTATTCCCCTGCTTAGGCTGGGAAAAGACCGAGAGACTTATTTACGAAATAGCAGAGGTGCTTTGATTTTAAAGCGAATGAAAGGAGGCAGAGGACGTGACAAAGAGAAAAATCATTCTTTGGTCTGTGGCTTCGGTTTTTATAATATTTGAGGCCGTTTTATTCTGCCTTATCCATTTTGTAAGGCCTGATACCGACTTCAATATGCGATATGCCTCTATTGTGGGGGCTGTGGTGTTCTCCTGGCTGACTCTGGGAATCGAGCTGATCCTTGCTAAGGTGGAAAAACGAGATATAAAGGATATACTCTTTAGCAAAACAAACGGAAATCTTATCCGTATCGCTATGCTCTTTACCCTTGTGGCAGATTTCTTCATGGTGGCGCTTGACAAGGTGAATAATCTTGCGGGAGTAACTGTGTTTCTGGGCACTCAGCTGTTTATCTGCCTGCATATTATCTACAACGAAAAGAATAAAAAGGTCAACACTATTCAGATAATAATCCGCTACGTGCTGTCGCTGATACTTATCTGCGTGGTGGGTGTTATTCTCGGCAAGTCCACCGATCTGATGTCCATTATCAGCACGGTTTATTACGCAAACCTCTGCATCAATGCGGCGTTTGCTCACCGAAGCGGCAAGGGCGGTATAATGCTGACTATCGGTCTTGTTCTGTTCGCTCTATGCGATATAAACGTGGGACTTGCAGGACTTGACAGCATTTACGGTGGCTCTCCGGAGGGCTCCCTGCTCTATAATCTGCTCAATGCGGATATAGATCTTATCTGGGTGTTCTATATTCCCTCCCAGACATTAATTCCTCTTACGCTTTTGCTAAGAGATGAATAATAAAAAGAGACGTGCGAAAAGCACGTCTCTTTTTATTATTCTATAAAGCCGCCCAGCATCACAACGCCCTCACGGTAAAGCACCGCCGACTGTCCGGGGGCAAACTTCTGAGGCGTGGCGAGGCTAAGGGTTGCTCTGCCGTCGGGATAGAGGTGAGCGATACAGGGAATAAGAGGTGCGGTGTATCGAAGCTTTACCTCAAGCTGAACATCGGTTTCTACCTCGGGTTTTGCCATACCCGAATAGACAACCTCGGAAACGTGCACCTCGCTCTTGCCCGGCATATCGGGAGAGAGGGTGACAGTATTCCTCTCGGGATCTATCTCGGTGACAAAGGCACGCTCGCCTAGTGAGATGCCAAGTCCCTTGCGCTGTCCTACGGTATAATGGATTATTCCCTTATGTCTGCCAAGGATTTTCCCCTGGGTATCCACAAAATTACCCTCGGGGCATTTACCTGCAACCGACTCGATATAGTCGGTGTGACCGCCGTTCGGAAGGAAACAGATCTCCTGGCTGTCATCTCTGTTTGCCGCTGAGATGCCCTGCTCTGATGCTCTTACACGGATATCCGCCTTTGTTCCTTTTGCAAGAGGAAGGACAAGCCTTGAGAGAATGCTCTCCGGCAGGCGGTAAAGCATATAGGTCTGCTCCTTGCGTCTGTCCTCGGGCATTGCGAGAGCAAATCTGCCATCGATATTCACCACAGAGGCATAATGGCCTGTGGCAATAGCGTCAAAGCCGTTTGCCATTGCAAAATCATAAAGTCCCTTGAACTTTACACGCTCGTTGCATATGATACAGGGATTGGGAGTTCTGGCATTTATATATTCGGAAACAAAGTTGTCCTTTATCTGCTGAAAGCTGTCACGACAGTCAATCTCGTGAAGCACAATACCCACAGATGCGGCTGCCTCACGGGCGTCGGCAAGCTCGGTATGCTCGTGCATAATAAGGACTGCGCCCTCCACCGAGTGCCCCTCGGAAAGAAGCTGCTTTGCGGCATAGGCGCTGTCAACACCGCCGCTTATTCCTACAAGAATTTTCATTTTGTTTTCTCCAATAAATGCAAAAATCCGCTAAAATGTGCGGATTTTGCAAATAATTATTGTCTTTTTAGTCCTGTTCCTCGTGATCGTGGTCATGATCGTGGTCGGGATCATAGTCAAAGTCAATAGGTCTGCCTATCTTGTTATAGTAATCGGCAACAGCAGACTTGATAGCCTCCTCGGCAAGAACCGAGCAATGTACCTTAATTGCAGGAAGACCGTCAAGCGCCTCAACAACCGCACTGTTGGTAAGGGCGAGAGCCTCGGATACGCTGTGTCCCTTTACAAGCTCGGTTGCCATAGAGGAGGTGGCGATAGCTGCGCCGCAACCAAAGGTCTTGAACTTGCAATCGGTGATCACGTCGTTCTCGTCGATCTTAAGATACATCTTCATTATATCGCCGCACTTTGCGTTACCTACAACGCCTACACCGTCGGCATTTTCAATCTCACCAACGTTTCTGGGATTGGTGAAGTGGTCCATTACTTTTTCACTGTATTTCATCTTGTTTTTCCTTTATTTGTTAGCAGTTTCCTTTTTTACTACATCCTCCCAAAGAGGGCTCATATTACGAAGCCTTTCAACTATGGGAGCAACGTTTTCAATAATGTAATCAATATCCTCGTCGGTGGTGTCCTTGGAAATAGACAGACGGAGAGAGCCGTGTGCCTTCTCGTGAGGAACGCCGATGGCTAAAAGCACGTGGGAGGCATCAAGCGATGCGGAGGAGCAGGCAGAGCCTGTGGAGGCGCAGATGCCCTTCATATCAAGCCAGAGCAGCATGCTCTCACCCTCGATAAACTCAAAGCCGATATTCACAAGGCCGGGCAGACGCTTTGTAGGATGTCCGTTAAGGCTGGAATAAGGGATCTTTGTAAGAGCGGCAATAAGACGGTCACGCTTCTCTGCAACAGAGGGAAGATACTTCATATTTTCCTTCGCCATCTCAAGCGCCTTCGCAAGTCCGACGATATAAGGAAGATTCTCTGTTCCGCCTCTCTTACGCTTTTCCTGGCCGCCACCCTCAATAAGATTATTGATAACAACGCCACGTCGAACAAAGAGAAGTCCGATGCCCTTGGGGGCGTGAAGCTTGTGACCCGAGAGAGCAAGCATATCAACCTTAAGCTTTGACAGGTCGATCTCCACGTTTCCGACAGCCTGAACAGCATCGGTGAACATAAGCGCACCCTTACTGTGTGCTATCTCTGTGATCTCCTCAATAGGCTCGATAGTGCCTATCTCATTGTTGGCAAACATAATAGCCACAAGAGCTGTCTTTTCGGTTACGACAGAGCGAAGCTCGTCAAGGTCTACGATACCGTACTGATCAACGCCAACGTAGGTTACCTCAAAGCCCTCCTTCTCAAGCGCCTTACAGGTGTGAAGAACAGCGTGATGCTCGATCTTGCTGGTGACGATATGAGTTCTGCCCTTCGCCTTCATTCTCATAGCCGCACCACGAATAGCCCAGTTGTCAGACTCGGTGCCACAGGAGGTGAAGTATATCTCGCCTGCAGAGCAGCCGAGAACAGAGGCAATTCTCTCCCTGGCATCGTCCAGCATATCCTTTGCGCTGATACCCATGGAATGAGGGCTGGAGGGGTTACCCCACTCGCTCTCAAAGCAAGGCATCATTGCTTCTATTACCTCACGGCTGACCGGTGTGGTAGCCGCATTATCTGCATATACAAATCTACTCAATTTATTTATAGATTTCCTTTCAAAATAATACATTTTTTTACCGTAGTTATTGTATACCTTTTTTGTAAATATTTCAATAGTTTTAGATAAGTAGAATTGTTAATTTTTTGTGAACAATCGCTCCCTATCCTCTGTAAGACAAAAAAAGGCAATAATTACTTGACAAGAGTATTAAAAATATTTATAATTAATATGGTAATAAAATCCCTGGAGGAAATTATGTATACTATTGGAATTGACCTTGGCGGAACCGGTATCAAGGCCGGACTTTGCGACGCAAATCTGAATATTCTTGATAAGGACTCCTGCCCTACCCTTTCCCACAGAAGCGGTGAGGAGATAGTTGCAGATATGGCCGGACTTGCCAAAAATCTGATTGAACGAAACAATCTTACCTTAAACGATATTGAATATATAGGAATTGCTACCCCCGGTATTGCAAATTCAAGACTTGGAATGGTTGAGTATGCAAACAACCTGCCCTTTAAGAATTTCCCCTTGGCAGAGGTATTCAAGAAGTACCTGCCCGTATCCCGCATCTATCTTGCAAACGATGCAAATGCGGCGGCTCTCGGCGAGGCGCTCGTTGGTGCGGCAAGAGGCAGTAAGAATTCTATAATGGTTACCCTCGGCACAGGCGTTGGCGGTGGAATTATTCTCGACGGAAAGATCTTCTCCGGCGGACTTAACGACGCAGGCGGCGAGCTTGGACATACCGTAATTATGGCAGGCGGCAGACAGTGCTCCTGCGGCAGACGTGGCTGCTGGGAGGCATATTGCTCAGCATCCGCTCTTACCGACATTACCAAGGCAAAGATGCGTGAGCTCAAGCTCAAGGGTATCCATTCCCTGCTCTTTGACTGTGCGGACAGAGAGGGTAAGGTCAGCGCAAGAACCGCATTTAATGCGAAGTACCGTGGCGATGCTCACGGCGAGGCCATAGTTAACGAGTACATAAATAATCTGGCTGTTGGTATCACCAATCTTATCAACACCTTCCAGCCCGAGATCATCTGTATCGGCGGTGGTGTGTCGGGTGAAAAGGAAAAGCTTATTGAGCCCCTTTCCATTATCGTTTCATCCGAGCAGTACACCAGAGCTAACGAGAAGAAAACTCAGATCAAGGTCGCATCCCTCGGTAACAATGCCGGTATCGTAGGCGCTGCAGGTCTCGGCAGATAATTTTAACCGAAGTCGGCTTTAAGAATAATATAGTAACGAAAGACATTTGACACAATTATTGCAATACGGCTCTAATTGTGTCAATGCTTTAAGAAAGGAAAAAGGCTTTATGATATTAAAAACACAGGAGCTTTTTGATTTGAATTATACAGTAGCGGCTCCCCTGCTCGACTGCTGTGAATATCCTCACCAGGCTCTGCCTAAGATAGGTAGTTATATTAAGGAGCATCTTATCCCAAATCTTGACGGCTCCTATAAGGAGATCGGCGAGGGTGTGTTTGCGGCTGATGACGCAAAAATATGGGATGGCGTGACTATCGTAGGTCCTACTGTGATCGGTCACGGTGCAGAGATCCGTCCCGGCGCATTTATCCGTGGTAATGCAATTATCGGTGACGGCGCTGTTATCGGCAACTCTACCGAGGTGAAGAATGCAATAATCTTCGATGGTGCTCAGCTTCCCCACTACAACTACGTTGGCGACAGCATTATCGGACATAAGGCTCACATGGGAGCGGGTGCTATTGCATCAAATTTAAGGCTGGATAAAAAGATCATAGTTCTCAAAAGCGAGGACGAACAGATGGACAGCGGTCTTAAAAAGATCGGCGTATTCCTCGGCGACCACGCCGAGATCGGCTGTGGCAGTGTGCTCTGCCCCGGCAGTACGGTAGGCCGTGAGGCTATGGTTTATCCTCTGACTGCAGTAAGAGGAACTATACCCGCATACAGCATTTACGACGGAAAGAGTATTAAGGAAAAGCATTGATTTTATCCCGGAGGAAATATGGGAAGACTTTTTGGTACAGACGGAATAAGAGGAGTTTACGGCGGTGAGCTGAACTCCGCCCTGGCGAGATTCGTAGGTCGTGCGCTTGTCAGCGTTCTCGGTAAGGGTAAGGATAGCCGTATACTTATCGGAATGGACACAAGGCTGTCCTCGGATATGCTGGCAGACTCGGTTATGGAGGGTATTGCCGACGTCGGCGGTCATACCGTGATCATAGGCGTTTGCTCCACTCCTGCGGTGGCATATCTTGTAAAAAAGCAGGGATTTGACGCAGGTGTGATGATCTCTGCCTCGCATAATCCTTGGGAATATAACGGAATAAAGATCTTCGGCGGTGACGGCTTTAAGCTTTCTGACGCCCTTGAGGAGAGGATAGAGGAGATAATTCTCGATACCGATACTCAGGAGCTGGTGGTCGACGAAAAGGGTACGGTTGAGTATTCCTTTGACGCAGTTGAGGAGTACGCAAGATATATTATCGACTCCTGCGACTGCTCGCTCTCGGGTCTTAAGGTTGGTATCGACTGCGCAAACGGCTCGGCATCGGCTACGGCTGAGAGAATTTTTAAGGAGCTGGGCGCTGAGTGCTATATGCTTGCCGACGATCCCGACGGAATGAACATAAATCAGGGCTGCGGCTCTACGCATCTTGAAAATCTCAAAAAGCTCGTTACCGAAAAGGGTCTTGACGTAGGTATCGCTTTCGACGGTGATGCAGACAGATGCCTTGCCATAGACGAGCGGGGACGTGAGGTTGACGGCGACTATATTATCGCTATTCTTGCAGAAAAGCTTATGAGCGAGGGATGCCTCGACGGGAATACCGTAGTAGGTACGGTTATGAGCAATCTGGGTCTTATAAAGTTCTGCGAGGAGAGAGGAATCAGCTTTAAGAGCGCAAAGGTAGGCGACAGATACGTTCTTGAGATATTGAACAACGAGGGGCTTGCCCTTGGCGGCGAGCAGTCGGGACATATAATTCTGCGCCGTCTGTCCACTACGGGTGACGGACAGCTTACCGCAGTATTCCTCCTCTCCCACCTAAAGAAAAGCGGCAAGAGCCTCTCTGCCCTTGCCTCTGTTATGAAAAAATATCCTCAGTTTATGATAAACGTACACGCCGACAGTCAGGATAAGGCTGCCTTTAAGACCGACGAGGTGATAAAGCGACTTATCTCGGACAGCGAAAGCGAGATGGGTACCCGTGGCAGAATTCTCATCCGTCCCTCAGGCACAGAGCCGCTGATCAGAGTTATGACCGAGGGTGAGGATCCCACACTTGCCGAGGGAGTTTGCAAAAGGCTTGCAGACTCGATCGATGCAAGGCTTCGTGAATTAAACAAAACCGTGTGACAGAAGAATACCCTGCTCGGTAATATTTATCACCCCGTAGCTTCCACGTGCGCCAAAGCCACCGCCGATGCTACCCGGATTGAACAAATAGTAGCCCCTATCCTCGGTGGAATTATAGCTCTCGTGAGGCTGGTGGGTGTGACCGAACAGAACAATATCCGCATTATGATCGACAGCAAGCTTTTTTATGCCGTCAAGTCCGTATTTCACGCCGTAAAGATCGCCGTGAGTAAGGAATATACGATGGCCTAGAAGGGTTATGCTGTCGGTCTTTTTTACCATAGTGTCGCCAAGGAGCGCAGTATGGTCGCAGTTGCCTCGAACGGCTATCCACATTCGGCTTCTGTCTGAAATAAAGACGTCAATATCCGAAAGACCGTCACCGAGGAAAAATATTACCTCGGCGTCGGGGTGCATATTAAGGGCAGAGCGAATACCGTAGCCCGTGCCGTGAGAGTCGGAAAACACAAGACATTTCATAAAAGTAACCTTTGAATTTAGATTTCATATAATTCCTAATGAATACAAATATTCAAGGAGGGATGATATGAGATTTGACAGAGCAAGACTTGAGGCTCTTGCCGCCCTGCCCGACGACAGATTATGGGCAGAGGTGGTGAAGATCGCAGAGGGATTTGGTTATTCGCTGCCCGAAAAGACACCGCCACATAGCGATCTTCAGAAAATGCGTGATGCGGTGAGAAGCGACAGGATAAACGTATCCGAGGCGCTCCGTGTGGTAAACCAATACAAGCAGAGGTGAACCTATGAGTGAGCAGGAAAATCTGGACGTAGGCAGGGTTATCGGGCTGATAATGGAAAATCCCCAGCTGATCGAGCAGATAGCAAATCTGGCGAAGGGTCAGAGTGAGAGCAAGGATGAGCCGCCAAAGGAAACCGATATACCGACCGTCAAGCAAGCCGGTGACACTACACCCGTTATGAGTGAGCCTACATACCAAAGAGGAGGTAGCCGTACGAACAGAGCCCATCTTCTCGGTGCGCTGAAGCCCTACGTATCAAGCGAGCGGGCAAAGGCCATAGACTCTATGATCTCCATAGCGGATATTCTCGATATGATGAGAACGAGGTGAGCCTATGTATTCAAGAAGCTATTACCCCGATGGAGTGGGCAAGGTGAATCTGCCTCAGAATTATGACGGAACGGCATTTATTGAAAGAGAGTCGCCCGAGCAAGAGGACAGCGTGCAGGCATCATTTATTGACAGTCCCCCAAGCGAAAGAGAGGAAAAGGATGAGAGTGTTTTCAAAAGCCTCTCCGGTGGATCGGTGCTGTCGGGACTTTTTAGCAAGGGTGGCCTCCTTGGCGGGCTGAACCTTAAAATCCCCGAAATAGGCACCGAGGAGATACTGCTTATCGCCATTGCCGCCTTCCTCTTTTTCTCAAAGGATGGCGACAAGGAAAGCGCAATTTTTCTCCTTTTGTTGCTGTTAATTAATTAAAAAGTACGCTTTTATTTACAAAATCGGGTGTTTTAACACCCGATTTTGCTTTTGTATATTAGAACATCGAGAACTGATTTGTCTCGGAAAGTCCGTCAAGCACGTGGTTACGGCGAAGAAGCTCGATAACCGTCTTGGATATACCCGTATGCTCACGTAGATCCTCGATAGAGTAAATATCGTACTTTGCCCTTGCCTCAAGGATCTTCTCGGCGGCGGTGTCGCCAAGTCCGGGAAGCGAGTTGAAGGGCATACGGATCTTGCCGTTTTCAGGCAGGAATGCCGTACCGTCGGACTTCTTTAAGTCAACGTTAAGGAATTTAACGCCTCTGGCAAGCGCCTCTCTTACAAGATAGAGTGTCTGACAGGTCTGATGCTCCTTCTGTGTTGCCTCGTTACCCTTGTCCTCGATCTCCTTGATAACGGCATTTACACCCTCAATTCCCCTACCCACGATCTCGGCATCAAAGCCGCCGGGAGCAACGGTAAGGAATGCGGCGTAGAACTCCATAGGATAGTATATCTTATACCAGGCCAGACGGATAGCCGACATAACGTATGCGGCTGCGTGCGCCTTCGGGAACATGTACTTGATCTTCTTACAGGACCAGATGTACCACTCGGGAACGTTATGCTCAAGCATAGATGCCTCCCATTCAGGCTTAAGTCCCTTACCCTTTCTTACCGACTCCATTATATCGAAGGAGAGCTTACTTTCCATACCGTGAGAGATAAGATAAAGCATAATAGAGTCACGTGTACCTACAACCTCGGAAATGTCGCAGGTGCCGTTCTTGATAAGCTCCTGTGCGTTACCCAGCCATACGTCAGTACCGTGGGTAAGACCCGAGATCTGCACAAGATCGGCAAAGTTCTTCGGCTTTGCCTCCACAAGAACCTGCTGTAAGAATCTGGTACCGAACTCGGGAATACCAAAGGTGGCAAGCTGGCTGCCGCCAATATCCGAGGGAGTGATACCAAGAGGCTTTGTGGACGCAAAGAGCTCGTAGATGGTCTTATCGTTCATCTTAACGTCAAGAACGCTGGTGTTGGTATAACGCTCAAGCATCTTATACTTGGTGGGAATATCATGTCCAAGCTCGTCAAGCTTAAGAATCGTATCGTGAAGATAGGAGAACTGGAAGTGGGTGGTTACCGTATCCGCCTTCGGATCGTCGGCAGGATGCTGAACGGGTGTGAAATCGTAGATGTCATACTCGTTAGGCACAACGATAATACCGCCGGGATGCTGACCGGTGGTCTTTTTAATACCCATAATTCTGGTCGCCATATAGGCTATCTGCGCCTTAGGGATCTTGATACGCTTATCCTCAAGGTATTTTGCAATATAGCCCCAGGCAGTCTTGTCCGCAAGACCTGTGATAGTTCCTGCACGGAATACGTGACCCTGACCGAAGAGCTCCTCTGTGTACTTATGTACTCTGCCCTGCACGTCACCCGAGAAGTTAAGGTCTATATCGGGAGATTTATCGCCGTAGAAGCCGAGGAAGGTCTCGAAGGGAATATCGTGGCCGTCCTGATAAAGCAACTCGCCGCAGACGGGACATACCTTATCGGGCAGGTCGAAGCCCGAGCCCACAGATCCGTCGGTAAAGAACTCGGAATAGCGACATTTGGGACATCTGTAATGGGGCGGCAGAGGGTTAACCTCCGAAATGCCCGACATAGTGGCAACGAAGGATGATCCAACCGAGCCTCGTGAGCCAACCTGATAGCCCAGGCTCTCGGAATATGCAACAAGCTTAACGGCGATCATATAAAGCACTGCAAAGCCGTTGTTGATAATAGAGGTAAGCTCTCTGTCAAGTCGGTTTTTAACTATATCGGGAAGCTCGTCGCCATACCAATCGTGAGCACGCTGCCAGCAGGAGTTTACAAGCTCCTCCTTTGCGCCCGGAAGATCGGGCTCGTATCTGCCCTCGGGAATAGGTCTGATCTTCTCGCACATATCGGCGATACTGTTCGGTGCTGTGACAACAACGTCAAATGCATCTGCCTCTCCAAGATAGGAGAACTCCTCAAGCATCTCGTCGGTGGTACGGAGATAGATAGGCTCGTCCTTATCGGCGTCCTTGAACTTCATACCAGCAAGGAGAATACGGCGGTAGATCTCGTCCTCCTTGTTGACAAAGTGTGCGTCACAGGTGGCGCAGACCGGTTTGCCAAGCTTTCTGCCAAGAGCAAGAATACGGCGGTTTATGTCACGGAGAGCCTCCTCGTCGGCAACCCTGCCCTCATCGATGAGGAAGCGGTTGTTACAGAGAGGCTGGATCTCAAGATAATCGTAGAATTCTGCGATCTCCTCGATCTCCTCCGCCTTCTTGCCGTCGAGAATTGCGTTGTAAAGCTCGCCCGATACACAGGCGGAGCCTATGATAAGCCCTTCCCTGTGCTGATCGAGAACGGTCTTGGGAATTCTCGGCACCTTCTTCTGTCTGCCAAAGCCACCGTAATAGTTAAGATAGCTGTAGGAGATCAGCTTATAGAGGTTTTTAAGGCCCTCCTTGTTCTTTGCGAGAATGATCATGTGATATGCAGGAAGCTTTACGGGATCAACCGTTTCGCTCATTGCCGCTACCACGCTATCAAAGTCAAGAATACCCTCTTTTTTAAGTCTTTTAAGCATCTCAATAAAGATACGGGCAAGCACCTCTGCATCATCCGACGCTCTGTGGTGGTGAAAGTCACCGATCTTATAATGCTCAACTATGGTATCAAGCTTATGATTTTTAAGCTCGGGATTTACGTATCTTGAAAGACCTACGGTGTCAAGATAGGAATTGTTGAAGGGCATCTCCTGTCGCTCGGCGGCAACACGGATAAAGCCGATATCGAAGCTTGCGTTGTGAGCGATCAGAAGCTCCTCGCCTGCGAAGGCAAAGAACTGCTCCAGCGCCTCTCTCTCCTTGGGAGCACCCTTTACGTCCTCGTCGGTGATAGAAGTAAGCTTCGTAATCTCCTCGGGGATAGGACACTCGGGGTCAACGAAGATGTTGAATTTATCAATTATCTTGCCCGCCTTGATCTTTACCGCACCGATCTCGATGATCTTGCAGGTACGGTTGGAAAGACCAGTGGTCTCTATATCAAAGCAGACCATCTCGTCGGTGAAGGCGGGATAGTTTTTACCGAAAATGCACTTTGCAGTATCGTTTACAAAGTATGCCTCGGTGCCGTAGAGAACCTTAAGGTCGGACTTGGACTTCTCAAGCGCAAGCATAACCTCGGGGAATGCCTGAACGTTGCCGTGGTCGGTAATGGCGATAGCCTTATGACCCCAGCGAAGCGCAGTATCAATAAGCTCCCCGGGAGTGATGATAGCGTCCATCTGGGACATATTGGTATGGAGATGAAGCTCTACACGCTTCTTTTCCGCTCCGTCGGTACGGAGAACGGTGGAGATCTTCTTTATGGAGATAGGAGATATGTAGGGCTCGTTGTCAAATTTATCCGCCTGCACTCTGCCAAGTGTTGCAACGTGAGTGCCGGGTTTTAACCCTTTTATCCAGTCTAACTCCTCATTTGGTAAAGTTTTCTTTACATAAATAGCCGAAGCGCCGTCGGAAATGCCAATCATACAGTTGGTCTTATCTCCTGCACGTGTTTCCTTCATACTGACGTCAAAGACGGTTCCAAGGAATACCGCACGGCCGTGGGACTTGGGGGCATCGGCAAGGGGCGTGGGGGTGTCGATAACGAAATCCTCGCCAAAGATCACCTCGCCGCCTGCAAAATCGTATGTGGTGGCGCCCATCTTGTAGACAGAATCGCCTACTGCCTCGGCAACGCCTGTGGCAGGGGAAAAGCCCGACTTTGCCTCAAAATCGTATGTAGGATCCTCGGCTCTGGCACGCTCCTCCTGCTCTCTCGCCGACTTTTCCCTCTCTGCAATATTACGCTCTGCGTTCCCACGCTCTGCATTGGCAAGGCGCTCGTCCCTTCTCTCACGGATCATACGGCTGCGCTCCTCCGCCCCCTCGCCGCAGACAACGTTCACGGTACGGTTAATGCCGTATCTCGAGCGAAGAATATTGGCAAGAATGGTCTCGGTGTCCGAGCGCTTTACAAAATCAACGCCCGCATCGCAGAAAGGAATGGCAACGGTGATAACTCCACCCTGATCGTAATACTTTGCCCCGCTGAAGAAGCCGTTGGTAACAGCGCCGCAGAGAGCCGCCTCGCAGGCGATCTCGTCAAAGAAGCACATATCAAAGCACTCGGGCTTGAAATGAGGCAATATTTTAAATGACTGTGCCGAATAAAGCTCACGGCACTCGTCCTCAATTTCATAAATAAGCTCGGCGTCCTCGTGATAGTCGAAGGAGATGTCAAGCTCTACACGCATAGGATCCTTTGCAACACGAAGGCGCAACGAATGCCCCCGCATAAGAAGGCTGCGCTTCTCCTCGGAGGGCTTATATCTTGAAAAAATGTCAAAGAATTTCTTTTCCTGTTGCATTTCGTTTCCCATTAATCCTTTTACATAGCCTTAATCTCGTCGATAAGCACGTCGAGGAGGCTTTCTTCCTTAATTTTTCTGACGATCTCACCCTTTTTAAAGAGCAGAGCTTCGCCTATTCCACCCGCAATGCCGATGTCGGCCTCACGAGCCTCGCCCGGACCGTTTACCGCACAGCCCATAAGAGCGACCTTTATGTTCTTCCTGTCAAGTCCCTCTGCCCTGACCCTGTTTTCAAACTCCGAGAGGAGCGAGATAAGGTCAATTTTAGTTCTGCCGCAGGTGGGACAGGAGATAATGTCCATACCACGCTTCTCTGACAGATCGAGCGAGTCGAGTATCGCCCTTGCCGCAGAGATCTCACGGACGGGATCGTCGGTAAGAGATACACGTACAGTGTCGCCGATTCCCTCGGCAAGAAGGGTTCCCACACCGATACTGCTCTTGATAAGCGCACGCTCTCTCGCACCCGCCTCGGTAACGCCAAGGTGGAGAGGATAGTCGGTCCTCTCTGCAAGAATGCGATTCGCCCTTATCATAGTCTGCACGTCGGAGGACTTGACAGATATGATGATATCCGAAAAATCCCTCTCACGAAGAAGGTCTGCGTGACAAAGAGCTGATTCCGCCAGAGCCTCGGCGGTGGGTGAGCCGTATTTCTTTAAAATGGACGGCTCAAGAGATCCCGAATTTACCCCTATCCTTATTGGAACCGAGTACTCACGGCAGGCACGGACAACCTCGCTAATCTTCTCCTCACTGCCGATATTTCCGGGATTTATGCGTATTTTATCAACCCCTGCCTTCACTGCGGCAAGGGCTATTTTATAATCAAAATGAATGTCTGCTACAAGAGGAATATCTATTCCCCTCTCACGAAGCAGCCTGAAGGTGTTTACCGACTCCACGTCGGGTGCGGTGATACGGATTATATCACAGCCCGCCTGACAAAGATTTAAAACCTGTCGATAGGTCGCCTCTATATCGTGAGTGTCGGTGTTTGTCATAGACTGAATAGTGATCGGTGAGCCTCCGCCAATGACGGTCTTGCCCACTCTGACCTGTCTGCTCGGTCTTCTGTAATAGTTGTTTTTCAAATGCTCTCTCCGTTATTTAAAAAGTCCTACAACGTCCTTTACCATAATAAGCGCCGAAAGTCCAAGCAGTATTGCAAGGCTGATGGCGTTTATCTTTGCCTCAACGTTAGCGGGAACCTTCTTTCTGGTTATCATCTCAACAAGGATAAGCACGGTTCTGCCGCCGTCGAGAGCGGGAATGGGAAGCAGGTTCATCACACCCAGGTTGATGCTGATGAGCGCCGCCATATTGAGAAGCACGTCGGGACCCTGGCTTGCCGCATCGCCGATAACCTCGCCAATGCCTATGGGACCCGAAACGGCTGCAACGGTGTATCTGCCTATAATAAGGTCATATATAGACTCCCAGCACATTCTGACAATCAGGAAGGACTTGGAGAAGGCGTAGTCAAGGACGGTTATGGGATTTTTCTCAACCGCATAGGGAGAGAAGTCCATTATACCAAAGGTCTGTCCCTGCTCCTCTATAACAGGGAATTTTACGCCGTCAAGCTCTGTCCTCTTGCCATCACGAATGACTACGAGATCAACCGGCTTGTCGCCGTTTCTCATAATTTCATAAGAGAGCTTGTCGGCAAATCTTACGCTCTTGCCGTTGATCTCAATAATCTTGTCACCCTCCATAAGACCTGTGTCCGCAGAGGACTCGCTTACCCCGGGGACCTCAGCGAATTTAGCAACGGTGGTGTCGCCGAAATTAACGATAGATGCAAGAATGGTTATAGCAATAAAGCCTGCAAGGATGTTGACGGTAGCGCCTGCAATAGTAATAATCAGTCGCTGCCAGGCAGGCTTTTTATTAAAGGCGTTGGGATCGTCGCTCTCCGCATCCTCTCCCACCATAGCAACGTAGCCGCCGAAGGGAATGGCGGAAAGTGCGTACTTGATGCCTGTTTTCTTGGACTCATACCATACGAGCTTGGGACCCATACCGATAGAAAACTCGGTAATGGTTACCTTGAATATTCTCGCAAAAATGTAATGACCGAACTCGTGAATGAAAATCAGAAAGCCGAAAACTAAAATTGCTATTAGGATAGTTTGGATTATGTTCAACTCTGTTTCTCCTGAATAAATATCTATATTATTTTACGTAGCCCTCGGCTACACGTCTTGCCTCCCTGTCGGCGGCAATGATCTGCTCAAGGCCTGTGGCATATCTTGCGCCACGAACCATTTCATAGGTGTTTATCACCACGTCGGGAATGCGGGCAAAGGAGATCTTACCGTTAAGAAAGGCCTCCACAGCTACCTCGTCTGCCGCATTAAGCACCGCAGGACAGCCGCCACCCTCAAAAAAGGCACGCTTTGCCATATCAAGCAGAGGAAATGCCGACGTATCGGGGGATGCGAAGGTCATTCTGCCAAGCGAGATAAGGTCAAGAGGGGCACAGATGCTCTCGCATCTTTCGGGATAGTCAACTGCATACTGCACGCACATACGCATATCTGAAAGCGAAAACTCGCCTATTATGCTATTGTCAATATACTCAACCGCAGAGTGAAGTATGCTCTCACGGTGGATAACCACCTGAATTTTATCGGGACTGATAGAAAAAAGATGTGCCGCCTCGATTATCTCAAAGCCCTTGTTCATCAGGGTTGCGGAATCGACGGTGATCTTTTTACCCATCTTCCAGGTGGGATGAGCCAGAGTCTCGGCAAGAGTTATCCTCTCAAGCTCTGCCCTGCTCCGTCCGTAGAAGGGACCGCCCGAGGCGGTGAGAATAAGCCGCTTTACCTCCGAGCGTCTGCCCGAATGAAGCGACTGAAAAATTGCCGAATGCTCGCTGTCGACGGGAAGGATCTCCACCCCCATTTTCCTCGCATAATTCATCACAATATCGCCTGCGATAACCAGCGACTCCTTGTTTGCAAGGGCGAGGCGCTTCTTCGCCTCAATGGTGGCAAGGGTGGGAGCAAGTCCTGCCTTACCGAGTATAGCGTTGACCACAGTGTCGGCACAGCTCTCGCCTATGCCCTGACAGATGCCTGCCTCGCCCGACAGAACGGTGATAGGTGTATCACGAAGTCGGAACTTAAGCTCTGCTGCGGCACGGGTATCTGCCATAGCCACTGCCCTGGGTCTGAATTCCCTGGCAAGTCGCTCGGCAAGTGCGCTGTTTCGACCTGCGGAAAGAAAATCTATTTTATATCCTCTGGTGCGTGAAACCTCAAGAGCCTGCATTCCCACAGACCCGGTTGCGCCCAGAACGGCTATTGTTTTCGTCATAAAAAACTCCGGGATCAAAAGCCGCCGTGAGCAAAGGCCGACAAAATCAACCCTCACCCATTGGCGGCATTATTTCATACTGCTGTAAAAGGGGGTACCAGAATACAAAGTATTAAAAGAATGGTGGATACGGCAAGAACCGAGTCAAATCTGTCCATAATTCCGCCGTGGCCGGGGAATATTCTGCCATAATCCTTTGCGCCGTACTCACGCTTGATAAGAGAGGCAACAAGGTCGCCAAGCTGAGATACCACCGAGAGAACTGCGCCGAAAAGAAGCAGAATAAGGTAGTTTACCTTAACTCCTTCAATAATAAGATCTACGCCAAGGCCGTATACGGCACAGGCAATAGCCGAAAATACTACGCCGCCGATAGCTCCCTCCACCGTCTTCTTGGGACTGACCTCGGGTATGAGCTTATGCTTACCGAACAGGTAGCCGCAGAAGTAGGCGAATACGTCGCAGATCCAGGGGATCACGAATGCAAGTATTACCATAAGCAGACCGTAGTTCTTGTCGTAATATCTGAGTATGGTCAGCGAGGAGAAGGATACCGAGACGTAGGTCACGGCCATAAATACCTCCGAGATCTTCGAAAAGGCAACCTTGCCCTTAGAGAACACGCTGATCGCCATAAGCCACAGCATATAAACGAACACAGCCGCCGCAAGTGCGAGAAGGAAGTATATCATATACTCATGCTTCACAAAATAGGCGATTATGGGAAATGCGGCAGCAAGAAGGTATGCAGGGATAGAGAGCGCAAATTTCTTATGCGCACCCATTACCCTCAGTATTTCAAATACGGCAATAACGGCAAGCACCGCAAGGCCGATGGGATACACTATCGTACCCGAAAGGATTGCCAACAGCAGCATTATCGCAACGATAGCCACTGATGTTAAAATTCTCTGTTTCATTATAAAAAACTAACCTCACGAATCCTCGGGATCAAGACCGCCGAAGCGACGTCGCCTGGAATTAAATTCGGCAATACATCTGTCAACGTCCTCACGCCCGAAATCCGGCCAGAGAGTGTCAAGTATGATAATCTCGGAATATGCGCTCTGCCAGAGTAAAAAGTTGGAAATGCGGAAATCCCCACCCGTCCTGATGATAAGATCGGGATCGGGAGTGCCGTAGGTATACATATACCCCGACAGGATCTCCTCGTTTACCCGTCTGTGACCGTCGGAAATAGCACGGTTGACCGCATTGACTATCTCGTCACGGCCGCCGTAATTGAGAGCGACGTTACAGACAAAGGCTGTGTCGCTCGCCATATTCTCCGCCTCGGCGCACTTATCCTGCAGCTTCTTCGGAAGTGCCGATCTGTCGCCGATAAATCTTACAGACAGATCCTTGTTTTCAGCCAAGGACTTCAGCACGACGCCGTCGATATAGGAGTAGATAAGCTCCATAAGAGCATCCACCTCCTCCTTCGGCCTTTTCCAATTTTCTGTAGAAAAGGCATAGAGCGTCAGATAATTGACGCCAACCTCACGGAACATGCGAAGAACTCTCGCAACCGCCTTTGCGCCTGCCTTATGTCCCTCGCTACGTGAAAGCCCACGTCTCTTCGCCCATCTGCCGTTGCCGTCCATAATGATAGCAACCGAGCGTAATTCCTTATTACCCAATGAGTAACCCTCTTTCGTGAGATCTTAGATCTCCATTATTTCCTTAGTCTTTGTTGCGGTGATATTGTCGATTTCCTTGATGTACTTGTCGGTAAGGTCCTGAACGTTCTTGTCAGAGATCTTTGCCTCGTCCTCGGTCATTACAGAATTCTTCTTGTCAGCCTTGATCTTGTCGTTAGCATCACGGCGGATGTTACGAACAGCAACCTTAGCATCCTCGCCCATCTTGGAGATCTGCTTGGAGAGATCCTTTCTGCGCTCCTCGGTCATAGGGGGGAAGGTAAGACGGATACAGCTACCGTCGTTCTGGGGATTGATGCCAAGATCGGAGATGAGAATAGCCTTCTCAATACCCTTCATAATGGACTTATCCCAAGCGGTGATGGTAAGGGTACGTGCGTCGGTAACCTTAACCTCTGCGATAGAGGAGATGGGTGTGGGAGAGCCGTAGTAGTCAACGGCGATCTTCTTAAGCACGTCGGGGTTTGCTCTGCCCGCTCTGATGGTGGACAGGTTCTCGGAGTAAGAAGATATGGTCTTCTTCATCTTTTCTTCGTAAATCTTAGTGTCAAGCTTCATATAATTATTCACCTTTCAGTTATTTATTTCAAAATTTATTATTCTGCGCTGATAACGGTTCCGCACTTGCCCTCGGTAACCGCCTTTACGATATCGTCGGGGGTCTTAAGTCCGAAGAGCTTAACAGGCATACCGGTAGAAAGGCAGAATGCGGTTGCGGTCGCATCCATAGCCTGAAGATTCTTCGCAAGAACCTCGGATGCCTTGATCTCCTTAATAGGCTTAGCCTTAGGATTCTTTCTGGGGTCGTCGTCGTAGATGTAATCCACGCTCTTTGCCATAAGAATTGCATCAGCCTCGATCTCTGCCGCTCTCACAGCACCTGCAGTGTCGGTGGACAGGAAGGGAATGCCAAGTCCTGCGCCAAGCACTACGATCTTACCCTCGGAGAGCGCCGCCTTTGCCGCCTGAGCCGAATATACCTCGGCAAAGGGATACATAGGAACGGCTGTCATCACGGTCGCCTTAGCGCCCGCACGGATAAGGGCGTCCTTCATACAGATAGAGTTGATAACGGTTGCAAGCATACCCATACGGTCGGCATCGGTGCGATCCATCTCGCCGCCTGCTCTGCCACGCCAGATATTGCCTGCGCCGACAACTACTGCGATCTCGTGACCCTTGTCGCTGCACTCCTTGATAGCGGCGGCAACCTTGTCAACGAAGGTCATGTCGTAAATTTCTTTATTATCTCCTGCAAGGGCCTCGCCCGAAAGCTTAAGTAAAATACGTTTCATTTTATGTCCTCTCTTTTCCACAGCTGTATTATAGACCGCCCGACAATTACTTGGACGGCTTCATAGAGATCGCAAGCCTTGCCTTAGCCGCAATATTCTCGGCGGTAAGTCCGTAAAGCTCGAGAAGCTCGGGTACCTGTCCGCTTCTGCCGAATTTATCCTCAACGCCCACACGGAGAACGGGAACGGGATATCTCTCGCACACAGCCTCGCATGCCGCAGAGCCAAGACCGCCCTTGATGCTATGCTCCTCGGCGGTGACGATCGCACCCGTCTTCATTGCCGACTTAACTACAAGCTCGGCGTCAAAGGGCTTGAAGGTGTGGATATTGATAATCTCAGCAGAGATGCCCTCAGCCTTAAGAATATCCGCCGCCTCAAGTGCAAGATGCACCATATAGCCGTTTGCAACAATGCTGACGTCGCTTCCCTCTCGGTAAACGATTCCCTTACCTATCTCAAACTTATAGTCGGGTAAGAGCTCGGGGGTGAGGTTGGGAACGGGGTATCTGCCAAATCTCAAGTAGCAGGGTCCGTCGTGGTTAAGCACAGCCTCAACAGCCGCAAATGCCTCGGTGGCATCGGCAGGACAGATAACCGTCATGCCGGGAATGTTACGCATAAGCGCAAGGTCCTCGTTACACTGGTGGGTTGCGCCGTCCTCACCTACGGTGATGCTGGCGTGAGTGCCTACAATATTTACGTTAAGATGGGGGTAGCCGATGGAGTTTCTGATCTGCTCGTAGGATCTGCCTGCCGAGAACATCGCAAAGCTCGCCGCAAACACCTTCTTACCCGTAGCGGCAAGTCCTGCCGCAACGCCCATCATATTTCCCTCTGCAATACCGCAGTCGAAGAATCTGTCGGGAAATTTCTTCTTAAACATACCCGTCTTGGTAGCAGCCGCCAGGTCTGCATCAAGAACAAGGAAATCATACTTATCGCCAAGCTCTGCAAGAGCGGCGCCAAAGCCTTCTCTGGTTGCCTTCTTTTCTGCCATATCCGTCACCAATCCTTACTTAAGTGCTTCGCCGATTTTTTCAAGATCGCTGATAGCAACCTTATAGAGATCCTCCTTGGGAGCCTGACCGTGCCACTCGCAAGCGTTCTCCATATAGGAAACGCCCTTGCCCTTTACCGACTTTGCGATAATAACGGTGGGCTTGCCCTTCAGCTCTCTCGCCTTGGCAAATGCCGCCTCGATCTCATCAAAATCATGTGCGTCTATGGTAAGTACGTTCCAGCCGAACGCACGGAATTTCTCATCATGAGGAGTGGGGTTCATAACCTCGGTTATGGGACCGTCAATCTGCAGACCGTTAAGGTCGAGGATCGCCACAAGATTATCCAGCTTGTAGTGTGCCGCAAACATCGCAGCCTCCCAAACCTGACCCTCCTCGCTCTCGCCGTCACCAAGCACCGCATATACACGGTAGGGACTGCCGTCAAGCTTAGAGGAAAGAGCCATACCGCAGGCAGCAGAGATTCCCTGCCCCAGCGAGCCTGTGCTCATATCAACACCGGGAACAGCCTTCATATCGGGGTGACCCTGAAGATAGGAAGCAGTCTTTCTCAGCGTCTTGAGATCCTCCTTGGGAAAATATCCACGCTCTGCAAGTGCTGCGTAAAGAGCGGGAGCCGTATGTCCTTTGGACAGAACGAATCTGTCACGGAGGGGATCCTTCGGATTCTCGGGATCAACATTCATCTCCACAAAGTAAAGGTAGGTCATAATATCGGCAATGGAAAGAGATCCGCCGGGATGACCGCACTTCGCATTGTATACCTCTTCGATAATGTCTTTTCGGATCTCATTCGCAATGCGTGAGAGCCAAAGCTGCTTTGATTGTTCCATAAAACGCTCCTTTAAATTCTTGCTATCCAATATTTTACTATAAAATCTTTTAATTGTCAATATAAAATAATACTTTTACAATGATAATTGAGGAGTTTTACAATTTTGCAATAATTGTTTACAAAAAAACAAAAAGGCTCAGTACGAGCCTTTTTCAAGTTCGGGGTATAGATTGTAGGCTTCCTTCGACAGCTCACGTGCCATTCGGAGAGTCTGCGATGCTCCGCTTCGGTCACGTCCCACGTAGGCAATCATCATATCGCACTCCTCTGCCATAGCCTGATTGCGACGCTTCATACAGCTCTTGTCATAGCTCTCCGAAACGTAGCGAACCTCGTTTGCCGAGGAGAGAATATAGTCGTAGGAATCACGCTGGCCTGCGCTCCAGCCTGCATCCTGGTCAAGACAAGGAAGGAAAAGAATAAGCGATACGTCCGGGTGATCGATACGGAATCTCAGCACCTGCCTTGCCGCCTCGGTATCAAAGCCGAGAGCTCCGCCTGTGATGAATTTGCGGCAGCCCTTCTCATATGCGTAATTTATCGCACGCATAAGAAGTCCCGACATCCTCGGTCTGTGCTCTGCCTTTATATTGCGATGTCCCGTAAAGGCGCAGATCATATTGCTCCCCCTCCTCTCAAAAATCTTTACGAATATTTTACCACAGAGCGACAAAAATGTCAATAAATGCCGCTAAATTGGGGTGAAAATGAAGTTTTTACGGAAAACACTTGACTTTCTTATCTGAATATGATATTATTGTGGTTGTATAATGCCCGACGGGCAATTTTGTTTTGGAGGAAATATGGACGACGCAGATGGGTACACTTGTAACGTGAACACCCTTGAATATTAATAGGTCCAGGCTTAGCCGCGCTTTTTGGGAGTACGGTTATGCCTTTTTTTGCTGTTTTTTCAAAGAATAACATACTAAAAATCATTTTTGAAAGGTAGAGTTAAAAACAAAACTTATCATGGACATTCACATAACGTATACCGCTATAATTATCGTGTGCGTAATCTTATCGGCCTATTTTTCGGCCACCGAAACAGCCTTTAACACCTTCAACCGTATCAGAATGAAAAATGCGGCTGAAAAGGGTAATAAAAAGGCTTCGTTAGTGCTTCGTTTATCGGAGAACTACGATTCGCTTATTTCAACAATACTTATCGGAAACAATATCGTTAACATACTCGCATCTGCAATAGCGACCCTGCTGTTTGCAAAGCTTATCGCAAATCAGGATATTGCGGCGATAGTTTCTACTGCGGTGCTGACAGTTGTGGTTCTTGTGTTCGGAGAAATTTCTCCCAAGACTATGGCGAAAAACTCACCCGACAAGTTCGTAATGTTCTCGGCGCCCATTATTAATGTGGTGCGCATAATTCTCTTCCCCTTCAATATCATCTTTAACGGCTGGCAGAGACTGCTCTCCAAGATTTTCAAGCCTTCGGACGATCAAGGTATGACCGAAGAGGAGCTTATCTCCATTATTGAGGAGGCCGAGGAGGAGGGTGACATTGATAAGGAGGAGAGTGACCTTATCAAGAGCGCCATCGAGTTCGGTGACCTTGAGGTGGGCGACATCTTCACACCCCGAATCGACATTACCGCCCTGCCCTCGTCTGCTACAAAGGAGATGGTGGCAAAGGTGTTCGCAGAGTCGGGCTACTCCAGACTTCCCGTCTATGACGAGAGCATTGATAACATTGTAGGTATTATTTATTACAAGGACTTCTATACCGTTGCATATAAGGCAAGCGTTCCGCTCCACGAGATCATCAAACCTGTTATTTACGTTGCTACTACTCAGCCCGTAAACGAGCTTATGAAGGAGCTGCAGGAAAAGCAGATGCACATGGCGGTAGTTACCGATGAGTTCGGCTCCACCGCAGGTATCGTTACACTCGAGGATATTCTCGAGGAGATCGTTGGTGAGATCTGGGATGAGCACGACGAGATCGTTGAGGAAATCAAGGAGGTCGGCGAAAAGGAATATATCGTTTCCGGCCGAGCTAATATTGAAAACTTCTTCTCCGAGCTTGATATAGATCAGGAGATCGATTCCGTCACCGTAGGCGGTTGGGCAATGGAGGTTCTCGGTAAGATTCCCGAGGTTGGCGACAGCTTTGAGGAGTACGGCATCGCCGTTGAGGTTACCGAAATGGATGGACGCCGAGTTGAGAGCGTACACGTCTTCGACAGACGTGCCGACGAGAGCGAAGAGTCCGATGAGGACGAAAAGGACGAGGAAAAGGACGATTAATTTCGTCATGATTTAAGTCTGACAGTTCCCTTAAAATGCGTTAAAATCTTGAATTTCAGCGCATAATGACAATTTAAGTTTACAAATAATCAAAAAACGGCAGTCAAAATGACTGCCGTTTGTTTTTATTGTGCTTTGATTTTTTCACGCCCCAATTCACGTCGTGCATTAATGAGAAAGAGGATAAAAACAGTTATGGAAAGGGCGAAAAGCATCTTCATTATAAGCCAGAAGGGACGGGATGCGCTGCCCGAGAAGTTAAAGAGAAGCAGAGAAAGCCTTGAGCTTATCAGGGCGGCGACCAGGGGGATAAGGATAGAACGTATTGGTGTGATGCTGAAGGCGATTTTTCTTTTAAGGCGCATAAACGACAGGAGAAAATTGTATCCCTCCATTATCACTATTACCACCGCATATCCCATAATTCCCATCCGTGGAATCAGTATCCAGACGAGGATAACCGACAGAAGCGAGTCGGAGATATTGACCCACATGGAGAACACCTGCTCACCTATTCCCTTAAGCATAGAGTCGGTGACGTGGTCGAGGTACATTATGGGCACCACGAAGGCGAGAGTGGATATGTAATAGCCTGCGTCGTAGGAATCGTACACAACGTAGCCAAGCTCCTCGGCATAGACGTAAAGAAAGACCGCCGAGATGACGGCATAGGAAAGAGTCAGGTTGGTTGCCCTTGAGGCGATGCGGCTCATCCGCTGGGATCTGCCTGCCGACATATCCTCGGCAAACTCGGGCACAAGCAGGCTCGCAAAGGACGAAAGAGGCGACATGGGATATGTGACCAGAGGCAGAGCCATGCCGTGAAGCGTGCCGTAATGGGCGTATGCCTCCGAGCTTGTTTCCCCACTCTCACGAAGCTTTTTCGGAATAAGAATATGCTCAATATTAAGAAGCAGAGAGCGGACGTAAGCGGAAAATCCCAGAGGCAAGGCGGTGGCTGCGACGGGTGAAATTGCGGGAGATTTATTTTTTGATTTTACTCCGTTTTTGCGCCAATCATATAAGAATTCAAAGAAAAATAGCCAAAAACCGAGGATTTCTGTGATAGTAATACCAATGCAGATACCTATTACCGCCGCTACGATTCCACCCGGCGCAAGATATAAAACCAGGACGACGGTGAGGATGATCTTAACCGCCTGGCAGAACACCGATGCGGCGGCATTGAAGCCCACACGCTTCACCCCCACAAAGTAGCCCGAGAGTGCTGAGCTTAAGGCGGCGGGAATAAGCGAAAAGGCGAGAACCCGAAGCGAGGTCACGGTG
>JAZSMV010000072.1:0-4145 GCA_045536065.1 Eubacteriales bacterium
CTCAAGTGCATCCTGGATAGGATGAGCATAGTCGTAGAGAGGATAGATGCACCACTTATTGCCCTGTCTGTGATGAGAAATATGCACGATACGGTAGATAGCAGGATCACGCATATTCATATTAGAGGATGCCATATCGATCTTGGCACGAAGGGTCTTTGAGCCGGCGGGGAATTCGCCGTTCTTCATACGCTCAAAGAGCTCAAGGTTCTCCTCAACGCTTCTGTTACGGTAGGGGCTCTCCTTGCCGGGAGCGGTAAGAGTTCCACGGTACTCACGCATCTGTTCTGCATTAAGATCGCAAACGTATGCCTTGCCCGCCTTGATAAGCTCAACCGCATACTCATAGCACTTATCAAAATAGTCTGAGCCGTAGAATACACCGCCTGTGGGAGCACAGCCAAGCCAGTTAAGATCCTCATAAATAGACTCAACGTACTCGTTATCCTCCTTAGAGGGGTTGGTATCATCATAACGAAGATTAAACTGACCGCCGTACTTCTTAGCAGTCATAGCATTGATCCAGATGGCCTTTGCAGAGCCGATATGAAGATATCCGTTAGGCTCGGGAGGAAATCTGGTGTGGATCTTAAGCTCGGGATTAGCCGCAAGATCCTCGTCGATTATATCATGTATAAAATTACTTCTGAGTTCTTCCATATTATTGTCCTTCTTTTATCTAGAGTAATAGCCCTTATATTCCTTTGCAGTAATGCTCTCACCGTGACCGGGATAAAGCATACACTCGTCAGGAAGAGCGAGAATTTTACGAATAGAATTGCGAAGCATTACGATACTTCCCGTTGGAAGATCGTATCTGCCAAAGCCACCGCCTGCAAATACGGTATCACCGACGAAAATATCATTACCTATACGATAGCAGGCGCTACCAATAGTATGCCCGGGTGTAGCAATCATCTCGATAGACTGATCACCGAGAGGGATCAAGTCCCCCTCATTTATACCTCTTCTTTCGCCAAAATAACCACGATCGGTGCCGTCAAACAGCTTGTAGCAGTTACGCATAGGATCGGAAAGCGCATCCGCCTCATCAGCCGAAATAATAACAACAGCATTCGTGTTTTTAACCCAGCTGTCGACCTCGAGTATGTGGTCGAAGTGTGCGTGAGTTAAAAGAATATATTTCACTTCCCCGTCGATAAGCGAGCTATCGTAGGGAGCGGTGGGATCAATTATTGCATATTCACCGCAGGATGATATGAGATAACAGTTAGCGGCAAAGGGATGGGGCGATTCTAAATTCTGAATTTTAAGCATTTCCCCCTCCTTATTTAAAATTATTTATGATATATTAGTATAGCACACAAGATGGCAAAAGTCCAGCATTTTTTATACATTTATTAACTTTTTTCTATATGTTTCATAAAATAAAAGCAAGGGGCGGTCTATGGCAAGCCCCTTAAATTTATTGATACAAGGAGTTGCGACTTGAATAGCATAACTGTTACGGTAGGTGCCATAACCTACGCCCTGAAGCTGCGGAAGCTTCTTTCAAGAGAGGGAATTCAGTCAAAGCTCGTTAAGGTTGATAATACAGCAAACAATAGCGGATGCTCTCACGGACTTTTAATTGACGAGAGGGATTTTTACTCCGCAGTAGTGATAATGAAGAATAATGGCATTGCTTATACAGTGCAAAAGAGCAACAGATGATATACCTCGATAACTCAGCAACCTCCTTTCCAAAGCCCTCCTGCGTCATAGATGAGCTTAATATCTGTCTGAAGAAATATTGTGGAAATCCCGGTAGAAGCTCCCACTCTCTTTCATTAAAATCAAGCGAGGCGATATATGAAGCACGAGAGGAAATTGCCGCACTTATCAATGCTCCGTCTCCCGAGCAGGTTGTTTTTACCTATAACGCAACCTACGCCTTGAATCTAGCCATAAAAACCCACGTTACCGAAAAATGTCATATTCTTCTCTCTGATTATGAGCACAATTCGGTTATCAGGCCTCTTGAAAGGCTCAAAGAAACCCTTGGCATAAGTTATAACTCCTTTAGTAGCGATGGGAATGTAGAGAACAACATCAGAGCATCGGTAAAAAGTGATACTAAGGGAATCGTTTGCTCCATAGCATCAAACGTCACGGGAGACGGTATTTCCCTGTCTGTTTTGTCTAAAGTAGCTTCAGAGCTTGGTTTATTCCTTATTATCGACGCATCTCAAGCCATAGGTCACCTAGATATTGATATATCAAAGACTCCATGCGACGTGCTTTGCGCTCCCGGTCATAAGGCGCTATTCGGTATACAGGGCTGTGGATTTGCCTATTTTAAAGACAAAAGACGAAGGGAAAGCTTTATAGAGGGCGGCAGCGGCAGTGATAGTGCAAGCTTATTAATGCCGGAGCTTCTTCCCGAGGCTTACGAGGCCGGAACACTCTCAACTCCTGCTATCGTTTCACTTGGCAGAGGAGTCAGATTCGTTCGTGACGTGGGGATAGAAGCTATTCAGCGAAAGCTATATGATCTGACAGAAGGCTTGACCGAGCTTTTATATAGTATCCCAAAAATTAGACTTTATAAATCTGGAAACGGAATACTTCCATTTAATATCGCTAATTTGCCCTCCTCCTACGTGGCAAGGCGGCTTGACGAATATGGCATCTGTGTTCGTGGTGGACTTCACTGTGCGCCGACTATTCATAAAAAGCTGGGAACAATAGATGGAGGCATAGTAAGGCTTTCCTTTTCGTATCTCAATGACGTGGGGCATCTTGACAAGGTTTATCAGGCAATCAAGGAAATTTCAAAAGAATAAAAGAAAGGGTTCTTCAAGACCTATCAAGTCAGGAAGAACCCTTTGTTTTTATTTCTGCTCTAAATTATCTAAGTATTCCTTGATTTTTCTAACGCCCTCTATTTTATATTTACCGAAAGCAGTACCGTCACAGTTGACTGTAATATCGGCATATTTTTCAAATAGAGGCGCACGCTCGTTATAAAGATCATGCATGGTCATACCTTCCTTAAGTACAACTCCACGCTTGGAGAAATCAACCATTCGATTGCTGATAACGTCAGCGCTGGCATAAAGATAAACCACTATTCCCTTTTCCTTAAATCGTTCCATAACCGAGGGATAATAAACCGCACTTCCGCCGGGCGTGAAGACCATATTGTCCTCATCTATTGAAAGCAGAGTTTCCTCCTCAATACGCTTAAATCCCTCAAGCCCCTCCTCATCCATTATCTGCTGAAGGCGGCGGCCGTCGGTCTTTTCAATTACCTTATCGCCGTCCACAAGCTTCATACCGAAGCGCTTGGCGATAGTTCTGCCCATGCAGGATTTACCCACGGCAGGCATGCCTATAAGTGTAATAGTCATAGCTTTTTCCTTTAGTTTATCTCAATGTAGGAATCTTTATTTGTCTTATAAATTGCGGCTTTATTATGAGGCAGAATGAACTCATCAGCCTTTTCCTCGGAAATAAGCTCTGTCGTAGAGCGGTCGAATGAAATTCTGATCTCATTGTCAGAGTTATTAAGTACGGTAACAAATGCTTCATCACCAAATAGGCGCTCGAAAACAAGAAGATCGCCGTCAATATGCAAAAGCCTGTATTCACCCGACTCATAAACCTTGTTTTCACGTCTGATGCGACCGAGAGTCTTATAATGCTCAAGAATACTGTGATCCTCTCTTCCCCAGGGATAAGGCATTCTATTAAAAGGATCACGGTAGCCCTCAAGTCCTGCCTCATCACCGTAAAATACAGTTGGAATACCCGGCATTGTTGCAAGGACGGTATAAGCTGATTTTAATCTTCTTGTAGCAATACGCTTGTGTGCATGATCCATACGCAGCCTTGCAAGCTCGTAATTGCTCTTATCACGAATGTCAACGCCGCTGAGAACAGTAAGAATTCGCTCGGTATCGTGTGTTCCGAGCAGATTCATCTGATTATGTAAAACACGCTCAGGAGCATTATATGTAACGTCCGTAAGCGCATAGGCAAGGCTTTCGTGACCGTTGCCCAGAAGGTAATCGATAATACCACGTCTTAAGGGATAATTCATTACTCCGTCAAGCTCGCTGCCTTGATAATACCTTCTACGCCTGCCATAAGATTCCTTATTTGAAGCATCCTCCCAGACCTCACCGTAAAGAATACGCTCC
>JAZSMV010000110.1:0-18410 GCA_045536065.1 Eubacteriales bacterium
CGCTTGGCCTCCGACTTTCGGTTTTCAATTCGCCCGTTCGAAGAGCGTAGCTATCGACCAGCGCCTCGCTGGACAGCACTCTGCTTACCAGCTGCTCTGCCGACATCTCAAGAGAGAATATGGCAACAGCTTTGCCCGTGGACTTTGCAACATTGGTAGCAATGTTAAGAGCAAAGGAGGTCTTACCCATACCGGGACGTGCACCAACGATAACAAGGTCACCCTTACCCATCTGTACGAGCATTCTGTCAATACCCGAGAAGCCGGTCTTTGCGCCTGCAATAGCTCCCTTGCTCTCGGAGAGGATCTCAAGATCTCTATATACGTTGTGAAGAACGTCTCTGATATGTCTGAACTCCTTGGAGTCGTTGTTGTGAGAAAGATCAAAAATCTTCTGCTCTGCACTGTCAATAACAGTGCGAACATCGGTCTCGCTGTATGCATCTTCGTTTATCTCATCACAGGTCTTGATAAGTTTTCTGAGAGTGGACTTATCCTTTACGATCCTGGCATAATCCTTAACGTTTACCGCAGTGGGAACCGACTCGGCAAGAAGCGTGATATACTGAACTCCGCCCGCCTCATCACGGTCACCCATCTCAACAAGAGCATTGACAAGAGTAATGACGTCAATAGTCTTGTTTTGAGTATACATCTTAATTAATGCACTGTATATATGCTGATGCTCGGCAACATAGAAATCCTCAACGGAGATCATTCCGCTAACCTTATCAAAAGCCGCAGGACTTACAATTATAGATCCGAGAAGCGCCTGCTCTGCCTCAACAGAAACCGGCACCTGTCTGATTAAACCGCTTGTATTGTCCATTTTGTCTTATCCTTTCAGAATTATAAATTAATCGTGTACGTATACGACAAATTTCGCACTGATGTCAGCAAGAATCTTAAGTGTAACGTCGTGCTTACCGTAAGCCTTGATATTCTCCTTAAGAACGATCTTACGCTTATCAACGTCAATACCAAGCTTCTTGTTAAGCTCCTCGGCAATATCCTTTGCAGTAACTGAGCCATAGAGTCTGCCGTCTGCGCCGTGACCCATAATGATCTCGATCTCCTTGTTGTTTATCTTTTCGGCAAGAGCGGTAGCAGCCTTTCTGTCCTCCTGGATCTTAAACTGCTTGGACTCCTCCTTATTCTTAAGCTCGTTTGTAGCCTTTGCATCAGCGGGAACGGCCTTCTTCTGAGGGAAAAGGAAGTTACGTGCGTATCCGTCGGATACGTTGATGATCTGATCCTTCTTTCCCTGTCCCTTAACGTCGCAGAGTAAAATTACCTTCATTTTATATTCTCCAATCTGCTTATATTTTAAAATTATAGAGGATTGCGCTCAAGATACTCGTCAATGCTCTTCTTAAGCGTTTCAAGAACCTCGTCAATGGAATCCGAAACAACCTGTGCGCCGGCAACGTCAAAGTGACCGCCGCCACGAAGCTTTTCAAGTATGAGCTGAACGTTTACCTTACCTGAGGAACGTCCGGAAATATGAATCTGCTCACCGATACGAACAAGTGTAAATGCTGCGGCTACACCACGGAGAGTAAGCATCTTATCAGCCGCCTTGGAAGCAATAACACGGTAGCTGTCATCGGTATCACCCTCACAGCAAGCAAGAGCGATTTGATTCTTATACATAATAATAGACGTATGGAAGCGAGCCTCCTTGGAAAGATCCTCGGGTGCCGCCTTAAAGAGATTATATACGTCGGTGGGGTTAGCGCCTGCACCACGAAGATACTGTGCTGCGCCGAAGGTACGTGTACCTGTATTTCTGGTGAACTGCTTGGTATCAAGAAGAATACCTGCAAGGAGAATGTCCGCCTCCTGCTTAAGCAGATTCTGGGAGCTTACCGCACTCTCGAGCATCTCGGAAACAAGCTCACAGGTAGATGATGCTGATGGCTCAATGTAAGAAAGCTTAACAGCCGCCGTGGGCTGATCATTCTTACGGTGGTGGTCGATAATTGCAATATTGCCCGACTTGGATGCAATATCCGAGAACTGAGCTCTAGATATGCCGTTATGGTCAACAAGAACAACGAGAGTATCAGGACCGATAAGGTCAAGACCGCCTGCGTTATCTACGAACACCTGGGAATAAAGCTCGGTCTTCTGCATCATTTCAATACAGGGACGAAGGTTCTTGTCAGTAAGGTCGATAGCGATATTCGCTTTAATTCCGCAAAGCATAGCAAGTCTTGCCACACCTACTGATGCGCCGATAGAGTCAAAGTCACCGTATCTGTGTCCCATTACGATAACATTATCGGATCTGGACATCAGAGCGGTAAGCTGATTTGCAAAGGCACGGGAACGAACGTTAGAGCGCTTGTAAACAGTCTTTGTACGTCCACCGAAGTAAACCGTTTCATTCTCCGACTTATACACCGCCTGATCACCGCCTCGCTGAAGTGCAAGGTCGATAGCATCTCTCGCATCCTGCTCTCTCTCAAGAAGTGTTCCCTTTCTGCGGGATACACCGATAGATACGGTTATGGAAACGCCGTCGCCTACTCTGGCATCACGGATGCTGTCGAGAATATCAAAGCGGTTAGCGATACAAGTATCAAGATAGGATGAATCAAAGAACATAATGTATTTATCGTTATCGTAGGACTTGATAACACCGTTCATCGACGCCGCCCAGGCCTTAAGCTTATCCTCAATGCTTACAACCGCATCGGAAAGCTTTTCGTGAACGTACTGAAGTACGTCCTCTACGTTATCGATAGCAATATATGCAACGGCTACACGCTCGTCATAATATTTTTTCTCAAGAGCACTGAGAGCCGTAACGTCGGAAAGCTGGGCAAGGTAGAGACCGTTGTTCTTCTTGGAGATAACAAATCCCTCAACGGCATAGGTCTTGCCGGAAAGGTCGGTTCTGCACTCTCCCTCCTCAAGCTCGTCAACGTTAATGGAAAGCAACTCGGATATTTTCTCACCGATATAGTTGGCGTAAGAATCAAGGGCAGCTCTCATCGCATCATTGTACCATAGAATGGTGCCGTGAAAATCAAAGATGATAATGGGAGACTTTGCATTCTTGAATACAACGCTTCCATCCTCGGCAAGAAGTCCGTGAATGCTCTTGGTGGGATATATTCTGGACTTAGCAACTCTTCTGATACCTATATATGCAACTGCGCCAAGATAAAGCGCACCAACAATAAGAGCGATAAATACAGGCTCAATAACCGTCACGAACTTGCAAAGCACCGCCACAAGTCCGATACCAAGCACACCGAGGGCGGCGTAGAGTATCATATCATGCCTTGACGCATAAGGAACGTGAAGGTTCTGATTATCTTTTTCATTTTTCATAAGCGGAATTCCTTTCTTATGACTTATTTATGTCAAGCGAGACGTCTTTCTGATAATGTCTTAAGACTCCTGCGCCTTTTTCATTCTGTTAATTCTCAATGTATACATTGCACCGAATACGGCAAGAAGCTGAACCGCAAAGGTAGAAAACGTAATAATAGCACCGATTACTATTAGGGTTGCAAGCACACGCTTCATCTTCTTCATAAGCAGCGATACGACAGCATTGAAGCCTACGTAAGCAAATACGACGAAGAGTATGCTTTCAAGATTCATTACCGTAACCGCAAACAGATTGTCAGCGTTGGAGGTAAATATTGAAATAATAGCTGAGAAGAGATAGCCGTATGCAAGGATACTGCTTACATTGAAGCGCCACTCCTCAAGAGGATTCTTATCATCAAGACAAATAAAGAGGCCAAGCTTAAAGAACTTCATACTCAGTCCAACAAGTGCAAATGCACCAATAAGAAGAGTGGAGATCATCATTTTCATCATAACGTCAAAAACGACCTCTCCCGCATTGTCAACAAGCTCGATTCCTGCCTGATTGTAAATCTCCGTAACCTGATCGAAGGCGGTTATAATAACCTCACGAAGCTCCTCAAAGAACTCGGTGTAAAAGGTCTCTGCGGCCTTAAGCGTATATTCGCCCTGTGCTATCATTCCAAGCAAAATGCAGGAGAGAACAGTAAAGCCGGCGCAGATAAGAGTCATTATATAAGAGGTATTTGCCTTGTCCGATCTTTTTCGGAAGGCGGCAACCAGGATCGAAGCAAGAATTATTGCACAAGGCGCAAAGAAGGATGCTATAAGCTGGAAGATCACGCCAACGGCATTAATCGTCAAAAGAATGATCGATACTACAATTCCATAGGGCTTGACCATAACCTTATCAAGCAGAAACAGCAATGCAAGTGCTCCAACAAGCACAGGCAGAACCAACTCACCTAGAAAACAAGAAAGCAGTCCAAGGAATACGCAGATAAAAGATAGTAATATTAATAAAAGAGTCTTCTTTTCTGAGAATGAAGTCTTTAATTTAATCTCCATATTTGCTCCAAACAAATTATTTCATTATATTATAGCACAATATAATAATTTTGTAAAGATTTTTTTTATTATTTTGTTTTAAATTAATGTGAATAATGACGTTTTTTCTGGATTTTTTCATTTTTGTATTGCAAATAGAGTGAAAATGTTGTAAAATGTATTTGTGAAAATTTATTCTTTTGAAGGGAGGAGCAAAAATGGCAAGATTAACTGCGCAAACGCCCGTAATAGAGCTGAATGGCGTAGGCAAAACACGTGCAGTTCAGCTGGGAAAGCTTGGTATACACACCGTCGGCGATCTCATCTATTACTTTCCTCGTGCTTATGAAAAGCGTGGAAATATGCTTCCCCTTTCGGAATATGACAGCGAAAGTCCCAACGCATACCTTCTGACTGTTGCAACCGAGGTGAAAACGGCGAAGATTCGCCAGGGTCTTACCCTATCCAAATTCCGTGCCTTCGATGAGAGCGGATCGGTGGATATTACATTCTTTAACAGCCCTTATGTTAAAGATGTTTTCCACATTGGATCCACCTTCAGATTCTGGGGAAAGGTTAACCTGCAGAAGAACCGTCTTCAGATGGCCAACCCCAAGTACGAGCCCTACGTTGAGGGACTGCCTCTTGCAGACTTTGTACCGATATATCCTCTTACCGACGGCATATCGTCAAAGCAGATTGATAAGCTTATCAAATCGGCTATAAATGATATTCTGCCCGAGATTATCGACCCAATTCCGGATATTATAAGACTTGACAATTCTCTGCCTACCCTTACTTATGCGATCAAAAACGCCCATTTTCCCGAAAGCGATCAGGCTCTTTTCAAGGCGCAAAGACGGCTTGCCTTTGATGAGATGCTTTACTTTGGAATCGCCATTTCACTGTCTGCATCCCAGAGAACACGTGGCGAGGGAATTAAGCTTTCCCCCTGCTCTCTTACACCTCTTACAGATCTGCTTCCCTATGAGCTTACAACCTCGCAAAAGCAGGCTATCAACGACGTGTACCGTGACTGTGTTATCGGTAAGGACGGCGTTGTTTCTCCCATGGCGAGAATTATTGTCGGAGACGTTGGATGCGGAAAAACCGTATGTGCAACCGCCTCAGCTTATATTACGGCAAAATCCGGTTATCAGACAGCCTTGATGGTTCCCACCGAGATACTTGCAAGACAGCATTATGCTGAGCTTTCTGAGCTTCTAAGCAAGCTTGGAATCAGGGTTGAGCTTCTTTTAGGCTCCACCACAGCGAAGGAAAAGCGCAGGATCAAGGAGGCTTTATCGGTTGGTGATGTAGACGTTATTGTTGGAACACACGCACTCATCTCCGATAACGTTGAGTTTAGCAGACTGGGACTCGTTATCACCGACGAGCAGCACCGCTTTGGTGTCGGTCAGAGAGCAAAGCTCAAGGAAAAATCCGAAAAAGCTCACCTACTCGTTATGAGCGCAACACCTATCCCTCGTACTCTTGCCCTTACTATGTACGGCGATCTTGATATTTCAAGAATTACCGAAATGCCTAAGGGCAGACAGAAAGTTGAGACCTTTGTCGTTAACGAAGGGTACAGACTGAGACTTAATGATTTTATCAGAAAACAGGTTGCCTTGGGTGGTCAATGCTACGTTGTATGCCCTTCTATTGAGCAAATCGAGGAGGATGCTTATATCGTAGACTACAATACCGGTGAAGTAATAAGCGAAAACTCTCTTAACCTAAAGAGCGCTGTTGAATTCTCTGAGGAGCTGAGAGCCTCCCTGCCCGATATTCCCATTGAAGTGCTTCATGGTAGAATTAAATCGACAGAAAAAGACGAGATTATGTCCCGCTTTGCCTCCGGAGAGACAAAGGTGCTTGTATCCACCACCGTTATTGAGGTTGGCGTAAACGTTCCCAACGCCTGTCTTATGATAGTTGAGAACGCTGAGCGCTTCGGTCTCTCCCAGCTTCATCAGCTCAGAGGACGTGTGGGACGTGGTACAAGAAAGTCCTATTGCGTTCTTGTTTCAGACATTAATTCACCCAAATCAAGAGAGCGTCTTGAGGTTATGAGAACCACATACGACGGCTTTGAGATAGCCGAAAAGGATCTCGTTCTCAGAGGCCCCGGAGACTTCTTCTCTTCAGTTTCGGATAATAATTTAAGGCAGAGTGGCGGATTTGAGTTTAGATTCGCTTCAATGTGTGATAGCTCCGATCTGCTTACGAAGGCTTTTCAGGTTGCGAAATCAATAGTGGAGTCCGACCCCAAGCTTGAGGCAAGCGTACACCGTGAGCTTAAGGCTGAAATCGACAGACGATTCAACGTTTCCGAATCTACAATTTCATAAAATGCTTATAGAAAGGCATCAGAGTTATGGCACAAAAACCATTGGCTGACAGAATGCGACCCACCACCTTTGATGAAATTGCCGGTCAGGCACATCTAGTTGGAAAGACGGGTATTCTCCGCCGCCTTACAGAAAATAACAGAATACCTAATATGATCTTTTTCGGCCCTCCCGGTACGGGAAAGACTACGGTTGCAAATATTATTGCCGAGATGTCGGGAATGCAACTTTACAAGCTTAATGCTACAAGCGCATCTCTTTCCGACGTGAAGGACGTTATCTCTTCTACCGATAACATTTTCAGCGAAAACGGTACTCTTCTCTATCTTGACGAGATACAATATTTCAACAAGAAGCAACAGCAATCGCTTCTTGAGTTTATGGAAAACGGTAAGATCACTCTTATCGCATCCACAACAGAGAATCCCTATTATTACGTTTACAATGCTCTGCTCTCAAGATCATCTGTTTTTGAGTTTAAATCAGTAACACCTGAGGATTGTATTCCCTCGCTCTATCGAGCATTGGAGCTTCTTAATAAGGATTTTGATACAAAAAAGACTGCTGACGAGTCGGTTATGCTTACAATTGCACGTGCCTGCGCTGGTGACGTGCGCATGAGTATCGGCGTGCTTGAGAACGCATTTTACATCTCGGATGACGTAATAACGCACGAGGCTGTAACTGCTCTTCTCCCCTCTGTTGTTGGACACTATGACAGAAACGGCGACGTTCACTATGACCTTCTCTCCTGCTTACAGAAATCTATTCGTGGCTCTGATCCCGATGCGGCTATATTTTATCTTGCAAAGATACTTGCTTCAGGCGACCTTCTATCTGCCTGCAGAAGAATTCTAGTTATCGCAAATGAGGATATAGGCTGTGCTTATCCTCAGGCAGCATCTCTTGCTTACGCCTGTACGGAGAGCGCAAGATCGCTTGGTTTACCCGAGGCGGCAATACCGCTGGCAAATATCGTGACCATCCTTGCAACAGCTCCCAAGTCAAACACCTCCTATCTTGCGTATTTTGCTGCAAGCGAGGATATAGCAAAAGGACTTGGCCAGAATGTGCCAAAGCATTTACAAAGTCCCAACTTTGAAGGTTACATATATCCCCACGATTTTGAAAACGATTACGTTAAGCAGGATTACCTGCCACGTGACCTTGTTGGTAAGCATTACTACGAGTTCGGCTCTAACAAGACCGAGCAGGCGGCAAAGGCTTATCACGACTTCATCGTTTCAAGCTGTAAGAATCAGAGAAAGAAGTAATTATCACACGTAATCGGGAATTGGTAAGGATTACTTGACAAAATTCGCTATATTTGATATAATATAGGGTAAGATAATGTCGACGGAGGATCAATTATCCATGATTTATCACTTTATTCTTAACCCCAAGTCGGGCAGAAGTCCGCAGCAGGTGAAGATGGAGCAAGAAATAGTCGAGGCATGCGCTAAAAGGCAGCTTAGCTATCATATATATTACACCACAAGACCTAAGAACTCTATAACTTACGTTCGATCTATGATCAAGGAATACCCTGACGAGCGTCAGAGATTCATCTGTATCGGCGGCGACGGAACTATCAACGAGATCGCAAACAGCGCTCCCGCTAACCCTAATATTGAGTTTGGTGTTATTCCCAACGGCTCGGGTAATGACTTTGTAAGAAACTTTACAAAGAGAAGACTTTTTGCTGATATTAATGCACAAATAGACGGCGAGGTGCAGACCTTCGACCTTATTAAGTGCAATGACGATTACTGTGTTAATATGATCAATATCGGATTTGACTGTTCGGTTGTAATCGAGGCAGACAAGTTCCGTAAGTACAAGTTTATTTCTCCCGGAATCTCCTACGTTCTCGGCGTCGTTGTCGGTTTCTTCTTCAAAAAATTTGGTACAAAGATGCGAGTTATCTTTGATGACGGAGAGGTTATTGATAAGCAGCTTACGCTTACCGCTATCGGTAACGGAAAGTTCTGTGGCGGTGGATTTAAGTCTGCCCCTAAGGCCAGCCTTAACGACGGACTTCTTGACGTATGTATAATCGACAAGGTTTCCCGCTTTATTTTCCTCAGACTTGTAGGATGCTATAAAGACGGAACCTTCCTTGAAAACAAATTAGCGCAGAAAATTGTCAGATATAAGCAGACTAATCATTTCAGAATGGAATTTGAAGAGCCTCAGCCTATATGTATTGACGGTGAGGTAAGTAACGCTAAAACCGTTGAATTCACCGTTATTCCCGGCGCATTTAATTTCGTTATACCTAAGGGTGCTGCGCTTCGCTTTCCTTCAAAGAAAAAATAGGATATCAGCCTATGAACATATTTGAAAAAAGGCCGCTTTGTCTGATACTTTGTATCGGGCTCTGCGGCTTTTTGCTTTTTAGCTTTGAAAATAGACTATTACGTATTTTGATACCTATCGCAGCAATTCTGCTCTTGATTTTATCCTTTATTTTGATAAAAGACAAGTATAAACAGACTATTATGCGACTTAGCGCAGGAGCGATCTTGCTTGCTGGAATGCTGTCATTTCTCTATTTTGACCTATACTTCAAGGCATACGATTTATATGACGGTCAGGTTGAGATCGTGGGCACGGTCGAGGCAGTAACCGAAACATCTTCCTACTCCTCGAGACTGTTTGTTAGAGCGGAAAGTATAAACGGCAAGGATTCCGGTTATTGCTTTTATGCATACCCCACCAAGAGCGAGGCAAAAGGCGTAATCGAGGGTACAAGAATTAAATTCAAGGCAAATCTCGACGGATTTTCGGATGACAGTTACACCTACAACATTTCTAAAGGTATAAACGCATACGCAAGCGACGTCGAGGAGCTTGAGATATTAGAATATACCGATGGTAGCCTCTCTTTAAGATTTAACCGACTGCGTGAATATCTTACAAGATACACTATGCTTCTATCAAGCAATGAGAGTGGGGCTATTGTTTCTGCTCTGCTGTTGGGCGAGCGTGATTATCTGCCGGATCAGTTGAGGCTTGATTTCAGGAGAATAGGAATTTCTCATATTCTGGCTCTCAGCGGCATGCATCTTGCTATCTTGTCCTTGGGAATCGGTAAGCTGCTTACGCTTTTAAAGATAAAAAAGAAAACACGTGTTCTGGTTACAGCCGTGTTTGTATTTCTATATATGGCATTGACCGGCTTTTCTGTTTCGGTTGTGCGAGCGGGCATAATGCTAATTATTTCATCCCTGCTATATCTGTTGGCAAGATCCCACGATTCTCTGACTTCGCTGTCTGTTGCGGTACTGGTAATATGTTTGTTTGAGCCGCATGCTATAATGGATATTTCCCTATGGTTATCGGCGCTGGCAACCTTTGGTATAATCGCATTCAGCGAATTTACTGCAGGTCTTGAAAAGCCAAAAACAAAGAAGGCAGCAATACTCAGATACTTTACTTTGGCAATTCTTGCATCGGTGTTCGCAATCAGCGCCACTCTTGCCGTTTCTACCAACGCATTTGGCGGTTTTTCCTTGCTTTCACCGATCACAACCATTATCTTTTCATTTCTCGCCGAGATCATTATGTATCTTGGCTGTATTATGATGCTTATCGGTTGGCTTATTCCTATTGGATGGCTTGTAAATCCTCTGTGCAGTCTTATGAGCTATCTTGCGGGTGTATTTTCCTCAATCAATATAGCCTACGTTTCATCTAATTTTAAGGTTGTTGTAATAGCAATAATGATCTATACACTTTGCTTTTATCTCTTCCTTATTCTTAAGCTTAAAAAACCGAAACGTGCGCTGAAAATCCTGCTATGCCTCTATATTCTTGTCACTGTATTACCAACAGGACTTACGGTTAAGCAAGGCTATACTGAAACGGTAGCCTTCCATTCGGATTACAAGTGTGATCAGATGCTAATCAGATCTGAAAACGAAGTCTGCCTGATAAATTCTGCCCAATATAGCCAAAGCACAGCATATTCGGCAATTGATTTTCTCGAGGAGACAAACGTTACCTATCTCGATAAATACTATCTTACTCACTATTCCTGGAGCATTGACGATGACGTTGAAACGCTACTATATAACGTATCAGTAGGTACAATTTGCATACCCGAGCCCAGAAATGACGATGAAGAAGCTATCCTTAAAATTCTTCAAAAAACCGTAGAGAATCATAGGACGAAGGTTGTTGTTTTCAGAATTTATGAGACGGTTTACGTTGGTGACTATCACATAAATATCCTTTACTCCGAGCCTTATGGAAAAACCTCTATGAACGCCTTTGTTGTTGCCAAGTGGGATAAGGTCTATACATATATTTCATCTGGACTTCTGACCGGCAAAACCGAAGATACGTTTAAAAAATATCTCCCGTTTACAGATCATCTTATTCTCGGAGAGCATGGAAAGAAGTATAAGGATAAAATATATATTGAAGAGTGTTATGATGATATTGACAGCATGATCTTCCACTCCGAAAACGTCTTTCTTGTGCAGAAAAATATGCAATTCTATCTTGACAAAGAATGCGATATTTACTCTCACCCAGAGGAATACGTATACTTTGTAGGAAAATAAAAAACAGCCGATTTATGTCGGCTGTTTTTTATTAATTAAACGTTGAAGAGGAATTCAACAACGTCTCCATCCTTCATAACGTATTCCTTACCCTCGGAGCGAAGAAGGCCCTTTTCCTTAACCTTATTTCTGTCGCCCTCACGAACGAGATCGTCAAACGCAACAACCTCGGCACGAATAAAGCCACGCTCAAAGTCGGTGTGGATCTTACCTGCCGCACCGGGAGCCTTAGTTCCCTTCTTGATAGTCCAGGCACGAACCTCCTTGGGTCCTGCTGTAAGGAAGGAAATAAGACCGAGAAGCGAATAGCTGGACTTAATAAGCTTATCAAGACCGCTCTCTTCAATACCAAGATCCGCAAGGAACATCTCCTTTTCCTCACCGTCAAGAGCTGCAAGCTCAGCCTCGATCTGCGCACTTACCGCAATGATCTCACTGCCCTCGCTCTCTGCATGCGCCTTAAGAGCCTTATAGTGATCGTTATTCTCGTAATCGCCGTTAACCTCGTCCTCGGAAATATTTGCGGCGTAAATAGTAGGCTTAAGGGTTAAGAGACGGGATTCGTCGATCCAGGCGTGATCCTCCTCGGAAAGCTCAACGGTACGTGCACACTTGCCTGCCTCAAGAGTTGCCTTTACTCTCTCAAGAACCTCAAGTTTCTCAAGAAGCTTTTTATCAGCCTTTGCAGCCTTTGTGGTTCTGTCTATGGCTCTCTCAACAACCTCAAGGTCGGAGAGAATAAGCTCGAGATTAATGGTCTCAACGTCACGAAGAGGATCAACACTGCCGTCAACGTGAACGATATCACCGTTTTCAAAGCAACGAACAACGTGAACTACCGCATCAACCTCTCTGATATTACCGAGGAACTTGTTTCCAAGGCCCTCGCCCTTGGATGCACCCTTTACAAGACCTGCAATATCAACAAACTCAATAATTGCGGGAGTGTACTTGGTGGGATTATACATTTCAGCAAGCTTATCAAGTCTGCTGTCGGGAACCGCAACAACGCCTACGTTAGGGTCGATGGTGCAGAAGGGATAGTTTGCGGACTCAGCGCCTGCGTTGGTTAAAGCATTAAAAAGCGTACTCTTTCCCACGTTGGGAAGACCTACGATACCAAGTTTCATTATTATTACTTCCTTAATCTAAAATATAACACATAGATTATACTATAAACTTCCCTGTTTTGCAAGTATTTTGGCGAAAATTCATTTTATATTAGTCCGAAACAAAAAATTATTTAAAAATTCATAAAAAGTTCTTGATTCTGGCAAAATAATGCTGTATAATGTAATTGTTAAGATTTTAAGTTTTTTAACAAAGTTAACAATTCTAACCCATATAAAGAAAAAGAAAGGATAACTAAAATGGATACTAAGCTTCTTGTAGTTGACGACGACCCTAATATTTGCGATATGCTGAGACTTTATTTTGAGAATGAAGGATACAAGGTTAAGACCGCATACGACGGTATGGAAGGTATTAACTATTTCAAGGCATTTGAGCCCGACCTTGTACTTCTCGCTATTATGATGCCCAAGAAGGACGGCTGGCAGGTTTGCCGTGAGATCCGTGAGATCTCCGCTAAGCCTGTAATTATGATCACCGCTAAGGGCGAGGTATTTGACAAGGTTCTCGGTCTTGAGCTTGGTGCAGACGATTTTATCGTTAAGCCCTTTGATATGAAGGAGCTTTCTGCTAGAATCAAGGCAGTTCTCCGCCGTTACAATGCTCATTCCAGAGGAAATGATGACGAAGTTGTTAAGTTTGAAAACATGGAGATTAGCCTTCAGAAATACGAGCTTAAGCTTAACGGCAAGGCCATTGATATTCCTCCTAAGGAGCTTGAGCTACTCTACTTCCTCGCATCGAACTACAACAGAGTTTTCACAAGAGATCAGCTTCTTGACAAGGTATGGGGATTCGATTATCTCGGTGACTCCAGAACCGTTGACGTACACGTAAAAAGACTTCGTGAAAAGCTTGAGGGTGTGTCTGACAAGTGGATACTTAAAACCGTTTGGGGCGTTGGTTACAAATTCGAATCACTTTCCTAATAAAACAAAATTAAGGGCTTTGCAAAGCGCAAAGCCCTTTTTTATTTAGAAATTAAATGTAAGCTGGTCAAGGAGTGATCCATTGGAAGGAAGCGCAAGCTTCTTACACTTAAGAGCATCCTGACCGATATCATCAATTCTGTCGGTAACAAGGTCCACCTTAACGCCCTTCTTCGGAAGCTTCATTATCTGAACGCCCGAAGCAGTTCTGGTGGCCTTAACGGGAACGAGGCTGCTCTTAATAAGCATTCCTCTGCCCGCATCACTGCGGATGAAAAGATTTACAGGCTTATCGCCCTCGTAAACCGCACCTGCAAGAGGCGATTCAGAGGAGTATGCGCTGGCAATCTTACGGCGACGTGTCTTTGCCTCGTAAGCACCAAGATTTACACGCAGGCCCTTGCCGTTTTCAAATATGTAAACCATGTGATGATTAGGATTAAGCTCATAGATCATCTTGCAGGCTATTACGTGCTCGTCGTCCTCCATACCAAGCTTTGTGGGTACGTAATCGCCCATCTGACTTGCCTTTGAAAGATCAAAATCTGCAACTCTTGCACGGTATATCTGTGTCTTGTCGGTGAAGAAGAGGATATCGCCACGGTTATCGGTGTCCTCCTGATAAATAATGAAGTCCCCCTCCTTAACCTTATGCTCCTCAGCAGCACGTGCCGCCTGAACAGACAGCTTCTTGAAGTAGCCGCCCTTTGTAAGCACAAGACGACAGTTGTAGTTCTCAAAGAAGATATCCTCCTTAGGTCCGGGAGCACTCTCCTCCTTGGCAACTATCTCGGTCTTTCTTGGCTTGCCGTATTTCTTTTTGATCTCCTGAAGCTTAGAGATAATAGTTCCCTTCAGCTTGATCTCATCACGAAGAGTTTCCTTGATGTCGGCGATCTGCGTTTCAAGCTGACTGATCTCCTCAACTCTATTGATAATATACTGACGGTTAAGATTACGCAGCTTGATCTCGGCAATATACTCAGCCTGAACCTTTGTAAGGTTAAATCCGGCGGCAAGGTTGGGAACAACATCCTCCTCACGCTCGGTGTTTCTGATAATTCTGATAGCCTTATCAATATCAAGTAAAATAGCCGCAAGACCACGAAGCAGCTCAAGCTTATGCTCTTTCTTACCAAGCTCAAAGGTAAGCTCACGGGTAACGCATTTAACTCTGAATTTGATCCATTCGTTAAGGATCTCCCTGATACCAAGCTGCATGGGAGTTCCGTCAACGAGAATATTAAAGTTACAGTCAAAGTTGTTTTCAAGCTCGGTTACGGCAAAGAGCTTCTTCATAACCAGCTCGGGATTTGCGTCCTTCTTAAGATCAAAGGTAAGCTTGAAGCCATTAAGGTCGATCGCATCTCGAACATCGGCAACCTCACGGAGCTTGCCGGCCTTTATCATATCGGTAGCCTTCTTCATTATTGCCTCAATAGATGAGGAATAAGGGATCTCAAGCACATCGATACAGTTATTCTTCTTTACGTACTCATATTTTGCACGCATCTTGAAGCTACCGTATCCTGTCTCATAGATCTTACGCATCTGATCTCTGTCATAAAGGATCTGCGCTCCGCCGGGAAAATCGGGAGCCTTTACAATATCAAGCATACGTTCTATGGTGGTGTTTGGATTCTTAAGGAGCGCTATCGTTCCGTCACAGATCTCGTTAAGGTTGAAGGAGCAGATAGAGCAAGCCATACCAACCGCAATACCCAGGTTAGGTGAAACAAGGATGTTCGGGAAGGTAGTAGGAAGGAGCGCAGGCTCCTCCATCGTATTATCGTAGTTAGGAATAAAATCTACTGCATCCTTGTCAATTCCAGAGAATAATTCGTGGCAGAAATCGTCAAGCTTGGCTTCGGTATATCTGGAAGCGGCATAAGCCATATCTCTCGAATAGTGCTTACCGAAGGATCCCTTTGAGTCGATAAAGGGATGAAGCAGCGCCTCGTGTCCCTTGGTAAGACGAACCATAGTTTCATATATGGAAGCATCGCCGTGAGGGTTAAGTCGCATGGTCTGTCCAACGATATTTGCGCTCTTGGTTTTCTGCTTTGTAAGAAGTCCCATGTCGTACATGGTATAAAGAAGCTTTCTATGCGCAGGCTTAAATCCATCTATCTCAGGAAGAGCACGAGATACAATAACGCTCATAGCGTATGGCATATAGTTCTTTTCAAGAGTCTCGGTTATGGGCTGTAGGGTTGCCGCAGCCTCATTTTCCATAGGATTGTCAATAACTTTCTTTTTAGCCATTTTTTCCCTGCCTTAAATTTATTACAGTATGTGCAGCCGCACGTATCATTCGGTTATAGAGAGCAAGTCCAACGCCTTCCTTCGAAGGAAGGGGCGCATAGATCTTGTCATAGCTTCTCTCGTCTGCATCTCTGAGAATTGAGAACAAATGATGCGCCTGCTCGTTAATATTATCCCTTGCGCCGAGAATGAAAATATCGGCATCGGGAAGCTTTTCTGCCACAGCATCCTTATCGTCGCTGTAGCAAAGTATTGCTTTTTTATTTAGTTTTTCGCTCTTGATATGATCGATTACCGCATCAAGTTCACCGTTGAGAAGCACAAGTGGTGCCTTAGGTGCGTAATGGCGGTATTTCATACCGGGAGAAAGAGCAACCTGCCCCTCTGCCATCCTGTCGGTTACCGCATCTGCAAGAGTTACAGAAGCTATACAGGCAAGCTCGTCAACGGTTACTCTGCCCGGACGGAGAAGGATCATAGATCCATCATCTTCGATCTTTACGATAGTTGATTCAAGGCCAATATCGCACTCTCCACCGTCGATGATCATATCGATTCTTCCCTGCATATCGTCTATCACGTGTTTTGCATCGGTGGGCGAAGGGCTGCCGGAAAGATTAGCCGAGGGTGCGGCAATAGGTCTGCCCGAAAGCTCGATAAGTCGGTGAGCTATCGGGTTTGACGGACAGCGTACCGCAACGGTATCAAGTCCGCCTCTTGTCTCCACCGGAACACTTTCACGTGCCTTTAATACAACTGTAAGCGGGCCTGGCATAAAGCGGTCGGCAAGCTTATAGTATGTGTCGCAGGTATAGGTGTATTTTTCGGCATCACAGGGATTAGCAATATGAATTATTAAAGGATTATCCGAAGGTCTGCCCTTAGCAGAATATATAGCTTTTGCGGCATTTGGATTCGTTCCGTCGCCACCAAGTCCGTAGACGGTTTCGGTTGGAAAAGCAACAAGTCCGCCATTGATAATTATTTCTGCCGCATTTTTTAGTTGATTTTCGTAATTTTCAAGTCTCCCAGGATCAACTTTGATTATTTTAGTTCTCATTGCTGTTCACCCTTAAGACGTTCTGCAGTATCCGCCGCAATAAGATCGTCAACGATACAGTCTATATCACCGTTAAGAAATCCTGCAAGCGAATATATAGTCTTGTTGATTCTGTGATCGGTAACACGAGACTGAGGATAGTTGTAGGTTCTTATCTTCTCGCTACGATCACCGCTGCCAACCTGACTCTTACGTGTGGAGGCTATCTCCTCCTCCTGAGCACGAAGCTTCATATCGTAAAGCTTGGAATAGAGGATCTTAAGCGCTTTTTCTTTATTCTGAAGCTGGCTTCTCTCCTGATCGCACTCAATAACTATACCCGTAGGCTTATGAGTAAGTCTTACAGCAGACTCGGTCTTATTAATATGCTGACCACCTGCTCCGCTGGACTTACAGGACTCAAATTTAAGATCTGCGGGATTAACCTCAACCTCAACGTCCTCTGCCTCGGGCAGTACCGCAACAGTGACGGTAGATGTCTGAATCCTACCGTTAGACTCGGTTACGGGAATACGCTGAACACGGTGAACTCCGCTTTCAAACTTAAATCTTGAATAAGCGCCCTCACCGATAACGCTGAAGCTAATTTCCTTAAGTCCGCCAAGCTCAGTCTCATTGATGCTGACAACCTCAGTCTTGAAACGTCTTGCGGTGGCGTACATAGTATACATTCTGTAAAGATCCGCACCGAAAAGAGCCGCCTCCTCTCCGCCGGCGCCCTGTCTGATCTCAACAATAACGTTTCTCGAATCATTAGGGTCACGGGGCATAAGAAGAATCTTCAGCTCCTCGGTCAATCTTTCGCATACAGTCTTGTATTCCTTGTACTCCTCCTCGGCAAGCTCACGAAGCTCGGCATCAAGGCTTGAGTCACGCATCATTTCGTCAGACTCACGAAGATTTTTATCTGCCTCCTTATACTCTCGGAATTTCTCAATAACAGGCTCAAGAGCCTTGTATTCCTTTATAAGCTCGGCATATTTTTTATTATTTCCAACGACCTCAGGGAGAGTCATCATCTGTTCGATCTCCCTGTAACGGTCGTCGGCCTTTTGCAATTTCTGGAATATCATTTCTCTACCTCAAAAATTATTAGTTTAATTTTGAGGATAAACTATTTTACAAATGCGCAGAATGCCTCGTAGGTAGAGTATACGTCAGCCTTGGAAACAACCTCGTAGGGTGCGTGCATGGAAATTACAGGCACACCGAGGTCAACGGTCTCGATATTCTGGTTAGCGATATACATAGCAACGGTTCCGCCACCGCCCTGGTCAACCTTACCAAGCTCGCCTGTCTGCCAGATAACGCCGTTCTCTGCGAAAAGCTTACGAACATAGCCAACAAACTCAGCAGTCGCATCGCTTGTACCGGACTTGCCTCTGGAGCCGGTGTACTTGGACATGGTAGTACCGCAGGAAATCATTGCGCTGTTGCGCTTTTCATATACGTCAGCGAAGTTAGGATCATAACAAGCGGTAACGTCTGCGCTGAGGCACTTGCTCTTACCTCTTACAACGATAGGATTCTTACCAAGAGATGTGGAGATCTCGGAAATGAGATCAACAAGGAATGCAGACTGCATACCTGTAATACCGACAGAGCCGATCTCCTCCTTATCTGCAAGAACGACCATAACGGTCTGCTTGGTATCCGAGTTATCAAGAAGCGCGGTTACTGCGGGATAGGAGCATACTCTGTCATCGTGGCCGTAGGACGCGATAAG
>JAZSMV010000101.1:0-2590 GCA_045536065.1 Eubacteriales bacterium
CATTCTGCATTCTGCACTCTACATTTACTTATTCAATAAGTACACTCTCACCTCATAGGGCTTTAAGCTGTCCGACTTGTTGTCGTAGTTGGAGAGCATAAGCGTTGCCTTGCTAAGATCAAAGCCCCCCGGAGCCTTAAGCTTTGCCGCATCCTCGGTGAAGGAGCAGACTACAAAAATCTTCTGCTTCTTGTCCTCACGGGTGTAGGTGTAAAGCTTGGAGGAGCCCTTAAAGTGCTCGGTGTAGTCGCCGTGTCTTACAGCCGACAGGGTCTTACGGAGCTTAATCGCCTTGCGGTAGAAGTTAAGCACCGACTCGGGATCGCTCTCCTGATCTGCAACGTTTATTTCCTTATAGTTTTCATTTACGTAGAACCAGGGCTCGCCTGTGGTAAAGCCTGCGTGCTTCTCAGCAGACCACTGCACAGGAGTTCTTGCGCTGTCACGGGAGCCGTTCCAGAGGGTGCGAAGTCGCTTTTCGTCCGACTTATGTGTGCCAACGTTGTTGTACTGCCATCTGGTCTGCACGTCCTCGTACATAAGGGGGCTCTCGGGATACCAGTTTGTCATACCGATCTCCTGACCCTGATATACGAAGGGTGTTCCCTTAAGGAACATATACATAGCGCAGAGCATCTTTGCGCTCGCCTTCTGGTACTTCTCGCTTCCATATCGGGATACCATTCTGGGATGATCGTGGTTCTCGATATACAGCATATTCCAGCCCTTGCCGTCAAGTCCTGTCTGCCAGCGAGAGAAGGACTTCTTCATCTTGCGCAGATTGAAGGGCAGATGTCTGAAGTCGGTAAGGAAGCAGTCTGCCTCCTGTGTCTGGAACTGGATCATCATATCCAGCACCTGACTTTCGTCCTCGGTGATATATTCAAGCGCCTTCTTGGGTGTAACCATAGGCGCCTCAGCCAGCACCATTGCGTCATAGTGATCGAATACGTCACGTCTGAACTCCTCAAGATACTCGTAGAGGTGAGGGCCGTGGTTGAACATAAAGATACCCTTGGATGCAGGCATATAATAGTCGTTAGGCAGACCCTCGGGCTTGGAAATAAAGGTAATAACGTCCTCTCTGAAGCCGTCAACACCTGCGTCAAGCCAGAACTTAAGGATCTTCTTTACCTCCTCACGAACGAGGGGATTGTCCATGTTGAGATCTGCCTGCTGAATAGCAAACAGATGCATATAGTATTCCTTTCTCACCTCATCCCAGGCCCAAGCCTTACCCTCAAAGAGCGAGTCCCAGTTGTTGGGGATCTTGCCGTGATCGTTCTTTGCAGGACGCCAGATATAGTAGTCGGTGTAGGGCTCGATACGCTGACGGCTTTTCTTGAACCACTCGTGCTCGGTGGAGGTATGGTTTACAACCAGGTCCATAATGACCTTCATGCCTCTCTCGTGAGCGCCGTCAAGCACCTTCTTGAAGGCATCCATACCGCCAAACTCCTCGGCAATATCGAGATAGTCCGAAATATCATATCCGCAGTCCACTCCGGGAGAGGGATAGAGGGGAGAGAACCAGATACCGTCGCATCCCAGCGACTTTATGTAATCCAGCTTCTCATACACGCCGATAAGGTCACCCATACCGTCGCCGTTTCCGTCCTTAAAGGATCTGGGCCATATCTGGTAAAACACCATATCCTTGTACCAAGTAGTCTTCTTGCTCATAGCTTTTTCTCCTGTATATAATTTTTATTAACTCTGCATTCTGAACTCTGCATTCTGCACTCTCCTATACAGCCTGCACTCTCCGCCGCCGTCCTCTTCCACCATACAGTAGAATTCCCAGCCGTATCTCTCGTAGAAGCTGGTATGATCGGTGCAAAGATACAGGGTATCAACACCTCTTGCCGCCATATCGGCGCAGGCATTGTCAAGGAGCGCACCGGCAATTCCACGCCCACGGCAGTCCTCCTCGACGAAAAGCGCACAGAGATTAGGCTCAAGGTCGGGACGCTTATGAAAATCGTTTGCGATAATTCCGCATCCGCCGATTATCCTCTCGCCCTCCATAGCCATATACCATCTGGGCAATCCGCCCACAAGACCCTCGTCCATGCTCTCAAGGTACGCTTCGGTAGGCACACCCCATTTAGAGTGAAACCACTCCGCCGACCTTTGCTTTATCTCGGGCCTCTCGTTTAATTCTATAATTGTGTAGCTCATATTTTTTCTCCCCAATCTTCAAAAAGTGGATTTTTTGCTTTTATTAATTCGATTTTCCTTGCTCTAGTCCAGCCTTTAAGCTGCTTTTCCCGAGCTATTGCGTAACCAATCTCGGAATATTCTTCAAAGTAAACAAGCTTGTGCAGGTGATACCTTTTTGTAAAACCGTCGATTTGCTCGCTTTTGTGTTCGTATAACCTTCTGATAAGATCATTCGTTACGCCGATATATAGCACGGTATTATTCTTGTTTGTCAGTATATAGTCACCAACAACCTAAAGCGAACACGCCTGAAGCCATATAAATCTGTGCTTTTCGCAAAATTCTCGCTTGCAAAGTCCATACTTTGCTTCACTCAAATTCCGCAAAAATCATCAAATTTCAATTGACATCAGGTCTGCAGATTTTG
>JAZSMV010000039.1:0-5019 GCA_045536065.1 Eubacteriales bacterium
CCTCCATCTTCATAACGTCATCGTAGGAATCAATGTAGGAGAACTCAAGGTCGCAGCCTGTGAACTCGGTAGCGTGCTTGTTGGTGTAGGACTTCTCTGCTCTGAATACAGGGCCGGTCTCAAAAATACGCTCAAGACCGGAAGCCATAGCCATCTGCTTATAGAACTGAGGAGACTGTGCAAGGTATGCAAGTCCGTCGAAATACTTAACCTCGAATACGTCAGAGCCCGACTCACTTGCAGCGGCGATAAGCTTGGGAGTATGGATCTCAACGAAGTTGCGCTCTACAAGGAACTCACGCATAGCGTTGGTGAGAGTGGTCTGCATCTGATACATGAGGTGATTTTTGTCACGGCGAAGGTCGATCCATCTATAATCCATACGCACGTCAATATCGGAGTCGTCCTTAATGGGAAGTGCGTCTGCAACCGATTCAATCTGCATAAAGGAGGGGTACATCTCCTTGCCGCCCATTTTAACATATTCGCTGGCAACGACCTCGCCCTCGAAGGTAACGACAGAGTGGATCGTAAGCTTGTCCAGCATTTCAAGGAACTCGGGGTGCTTTTCCTTTTCAATAGTGATCTGAAGCTTGCCGGTGATGTCCTTTACAACGATGAATGCCATTGTTCTCTTGTTACGGAAGTTCTCAACGAAGCCCGAAACACGACGCACACCGGGAGTCACGTCTTTAATGTAGGTTCTTTCCATTTTTTCTAGTCCTTTTTATATGATTTTGTTTGTTTTTTATAATAAAATGACATATTTTCTCACAATAATATTATAGCATTATTGAGAGAAAAAAGCAATAGATTTAGCTTATTTTGAGCATTTTCTTTTACATTATATATTAATATGATCTTTTTCGCAAAATTTTAGGGTAGGCTTTTTCTTTTTCTGATTGAATAATTCAATAAAAGGTACATAAAAGCGAAAAAAACCGCCTGTCCTGCAGGCGGTTTTTCTTAAGATAATTCAATTATGTATCAGGCCGATTCCTGATCCGTTTCAATTCTCAAGTACAAATTGAATTATCAGGATTCCGTATCCTCGTTTAATCTTTTGTCCATCTCTGCATTGTAAATTCTTACAATGTAGTAGGCGGAGCATTCAGAACAATTGGTCTGCTCACAGGTGTAGCACTTATATACACCCTTTGCAAAGCCGTTGTCATCGTATGTATTCTCAAGAGATACATAGTGCAGAATACCGGGAACATCTGCTACGTCGTAGTACTTACCGTACTGCTCGTCGTACTTAGCCTCGGGGAGAGCCATGTACTCATCAATGTACTCAGGTCTCGCCTCGTAGCTATACTTGATCAAATGTGCCTGCTCTGCTTCAAATTCAAGGGTCTTAACAGTGGTCTTACCGTTGTCGGTAACCTCACCGAAATATCTGACAAGACAGCAGGGTGCAACAGTTTCATCACGTGTCAGCTTCAGGCCGTTGCCTGTAGTCTTCACAGTTTCACTGCTGTCTCTGTCACAAGTACCCTTCATCATAAAGACGCCATTGATGTAGAGGAACTCCCATTCGTAATCATGTCCAAGAGCTTCTATCGCCTTGGTCTCACGGGAAATCTCAAATCCGCAGTCCTTACAAGTTCTTACGAGCTCGTAGCTTCCCTCCTTTGTGCAGGTGGGTTCTACATAATTTTCGTTTGTTTCAATAATCTCGCTAACGTTCTCGTGCTTTACATAAACCGTCTCCTGTTTTGTGTGTTCGCAGTTTTTGCATTTATACACATTAACATAAAAGTCGCCCGTGGTTTCTGTATGAGCAGTTTCATTCTCCTTCTGAGGAGCCATGTATGTATGTCCGGTAGCGGGAATAATTGTATAGTCGAATGGTTCCTGACACTCGGTGCAAACCTTATACTTGGAGCCATCTTCAGTACAGGTGGCCGGCTTTTCAATTACCCAAGCATCCTCGTCTGCAACGTGAGGATCAGGCTGCTTTATAAACTGATTATAAATAAATAGTCCGAGAATTACCAAAACGATAAATAACAGAGCTATTTTCAATACACCGTAATCATGGTATTTAGCTGTTCTCATTTATAATCCTCCTACTATAATTTACTACACTTTATAAAGTGCGTTTTACTCTCCAATATTTTTTTGACAAGGCGGCTGCGAGGTGCAGCCGCCTCGCCTTATTTAGTAATCATTGGAGAAAGATTACTTTGATTTAAAGTTTAAGTTTAAATAAGTTTTAAGTAATTATGAATTACTTGTTCTCGTAGTAAGCTACGATCCAGTTCTTACATACAGAGCACTTGTATACCCAGTACCACTTAGTCTGACCCTCTACCTTCTGGCAGTCATCCTTAGCGGGAGCCTCGTCGTGCACGTAAACACCGTCAACCTGGAACTCGATAACAACGAGGTTGTACTCGCCGGTTACGGGATCAAGGAACTGAACGTGGTAGTTGTAAGTATCAGCCTTAGCATCACACTTACCGAAATCAACGATGTACTGACCCATAGCAACGCTGATTGCGGGGATGGACTCCTCGTGAGCCTCGCCACAAACGTCACAGTAGAACTCTACCTTACCAGCAGCTGCTGCGAAGATAGCATCCTGCTCCTCAAGAGTAGCGCCCTCAACAAGTTCGGGTCTCTTAGGAAGCTCGGTAACGAGATAGTTGGTGGTGTAAGTATGACCAGTTGCAGGAAGAACAACAGCTACGTCAACGGTAGTGTTATCGTAGAAGGTGTAGGTGTAAGTACCAACGCCGTCATCATCGCAATCCTCTGCAGAAGTTACAACATAAGCGTAATCGGTGGTGTTGAGAGCAGGAAGCTCCTTGTGCTCAACGCCGTCAGCGTGAGTAGCGCCACAATCAAGGCACTCACGGGTAGCAAGACCAGCCTCGGTAGCTGTGGGAGCTACGGAAAGAGTCCAAGCGCTCCAGTTGTGAGTGTAATCCTCACCGGGAACGGGAACCTCGATCATATCGAGACACTCAGCAGCGGTGTGACCACAAACGTCGCACTCTGCGATGATCTTGGGGATCCAAGTGCAGGGGCTCTCGTCGGTGTCGTTCTCAGCCTCTTTGTAATTGGTCCATACGTGACCGATCTCGGGAATAACGTCAGTAAGAATGGTCTCCTCATTCTTAACGCCGCAACGCTCACAGGTGTACTGTACGCTGTGCTTGATGCCGCACTCGCAAGCACCGGTGGTATCCTCGAGCTTCACGTAGGTGTTAGCTACGTCGGAACCAGGAACGTTCCACTCGTTAAGATCCCATGCATGAGCTGCAAGGTGACCAAGCTTAGCCTGACCGTCCTCAATCTTTACGAGCTCGCCACAGTCATCACAAGTAGTGGTGAAGTAACCGTCATCGGTACAAGTGGGAAGAGTCTCAATAGTGGTCTGGTTCTTGTGACCGCAAAGGATCTGAGCCCAACCACAAGCGGTACAAGCCTCAAGAGTGTAGTAAGCGCCATCAACGCTCTCAACTACGATAGAAACGAAGGTGTGGTTCTCGCAAACGAAAGCGTCCTCGCCATCCTTACCCTCAGCTCTAACGCCGGTATCAACGTCGCCGATGAACCAGTTGCCGTTCTCGCCGATGGTGGGAGTAAGGCCGTTTTCACCAGCATCACCCTTGTCACCCTTGTCGCCCTTGTCGCCCTTGTCACCGGTTTCACCCTTGTCACCTGCAGGACCCTGGATACCAGGCTCGCCCTGAGGACCCTGAGGACCGGTAGCACCAGTCTCGCCCTTGTCACCTGCAGGACCCTGAGGACCCTGAGCACCGGTCTCACCCTGGATACCCTGTTCGCCCTGGGGACCAGTCTCGCCCTTGCAAGCTACAAGAACGCCACAAATCATGAAGCACATTACTAAAACTGCAATGAGCTTAACAATGTTCTTGTTCATAGTAAATTTCTCCTTTAATTAAATTATAAATTCCTTTATGAAAACACATGCCTGCCTTTTACATAAAAGCTTGCAAAATCCAAACCGTTGGGCGAGTGGTTTATGTAATGATTTACGCCTGCTTTTCGGCAAAAAGGCAAACTAATGCACTTTCTTGTAATGATTATACTACTTCTTGTCAAATAAGTCAATAGTTTTTTCAAAAAAATTTGTTTTTTTATGTTTTTTATTTATTATATTTATAATAAAGTATGCCTTTTCTATCAAAATGTGCAATTTTACACAAACGATATGCGACAAATTTTAAACTTTGTGACACTTTGGCGAAATTTTGTTTTCGCCGCTTTTCCGCAAAATTCGGCAACCGTAAAACCGATTGCCGAATATTTGATATTTATGCTTTTAAATTACTCTGCCTTGGGAGCAGCATCACGCATGGAAAGGTTCTGTCTGCCCTTCTCATCTGTGCCGAGATACTTAACACGAACGGTGTCGCCTACTGCTACAACGTCCTCAACCTTCTCGGTTCTCTGCTGCTGAAGCTTGGAAATGTGTACCATACCCTCCTTACCGGGTGCAAACTCAACGAATGCGCCGATAGGAATGATTCTGGTAACAGTACCCTCATAGGTCTCGCCTACCTGGGGCTCGAATACGATAGCGTCGATAATAGCCTTAGCCATATCTGCGCTCTCACGGTTAACTGCTGCGATAAATACGGTACCGTCGTCGTTGATGTCAACCTTTGCGCCGGTGTCAGCAACGATCTTCTGAATTACAGAGCCGCCCTTACCGATAACCTCACGGATCTTATCGGGATTGATGGTCATGGAGATCATCTTGGGAGCGTATGCAGATACCTCTGCTCTGGGCTCTGCGATCGCAGGAAGAATAACCTTGTCAATGATCTCGTTTCTACCCTGGTGAGTAGTCTCGAGAGCCTGCTTGATGATTTCGGGAGTAAGACCGTCTACCTTAAGGTCCATCTGAATAGAAGTAATACCCTTCTTTGTACCTGCCACCTTGAAGTCCATGTCTCCGTAGAAGTCCTCAAGACCCTGAATGTCGATCATGGTATCCCAGGAGCCGTCCTCTGCAGTAATAAGACCACAGGAAATACCTGC
>JAZSMV010000088.1:0-14065 GCA_045536065.1 Eubacteriales bacterium
TGTAAACCTTCTCGCCCTCTTCAAGATGAGAGGGAGCCTTGGTGATCTCGGCGGTCCATACGGAAGTATCGGTAAGAACGGGGATTATGCCCTGCTCCTTTGCGCCACAAGCACACTCGCGCTCAGCTGTGCCGGCTGCGGTCTCGGTAGCCTGTGTAATAACTGTCCATGCACCGTAAGCGTGACCCTCGGTCTTAGCAAGAGTAACCTTTACTGTGCCGTAAAGCTCGGAGGTGTAAACCTTCTCGCCCTCTTCAAGATGAGAGGGAGCCTTGGTGATCTCGGCGGTCCATACGGAAGTATCGGTAAGAACGGGGATTATGCCCTGCTCCTTTGCGCCACAAGCACACTCACGCTCAGCTGTGCCTGCTGCAGCCTCGGTAGCCTGGGTAATAACCTTCCATGCGCCGTAGGGGTGAGCCTCGGTCTTGGGAAGAGTAACCTTTACTGTTCCGTAAAGCTCGGAGGTATAGGTCTTCTCACCCTCTGCGGTGTGAGTAGGCTCGGTGGTAACCTCTGCCGACCATACGGTAGTATCTGCAAGAGCAGGTACGCTTACGTTTTCGGTTGCACCGCACTCACAAGTCTTTCTTGCCTGACCCTCAGATGCCTCGGTAGGATTTACGGTCAAGGTGTAAGTCCATTCGTGAGGAATTATAGCCAGCTCGAATTCTACAGATCCGTACAATGAGGAATAAACCTCTGCACCTGCAGAATTGTGTGTTGCGGGAGTTACCTGCTTTGTCCAGAACTCACCGTCGGTGAGAGGAGGAAGAGTAACTTCCTTGGTCTCGTTGCATTCACATTTACCAATAGCAGCACCGGAAGCCTGTTCGGTTGGGGCTGTCTGTATACTCCAGTTGGAATATACGTGCTCATGCTCTTCTGTCGGGAACAATACGTCACAGCAGGTAAGCACCGCAACCATTGTAAATGTCAAAACAAGTATCGCCAAAATTTTCTTTGCGTTCATTGTTTTTTCTCCTTTACTATCCGAGAAGTGATGTACGTCAGGGTATTTGCTCGTCCGGCACTGATAAGCATTACGTCCCGACATATCATTCCTCATAAATTAGATTTTTATATACAATCAATCTGCAATAAGCAGAGCACCTATTGAAATATAGCCCTGCGCATCGGATGAAAGATTGGTGGATTGAAGCTTAAGCTGATTGATGGAGATCACGTCCTCCACGTAGAAGGTGAAGAAAACGTTGCTGACAGAAACCGTCAGCATATCAGCCGAAAGCGAATAGGTAGCCACCCTGGTATCAGAGGTGGTGAAGATGGGTGAATAGCTATCAACCGTACATCCGTCCGTCTCGCTGTCGTGGGAGGGAGAGATGGAGGTGATATTCACCCTGCCGTCCTTAAGGAAGGCAAAGGTTGTTTCGGCGTCGTAAATAACGTCGTCACATACGAATCTATAGCTTATGCTATAGGAATTTCCTACAAAGCTGCTTGCGCTGAAGGGCAAGGCTTCTTCTGTGTAGGTCATTGTATCGGTGTTCAGGATAAAGCCGTGAAGCTCCTTGAAATTAACCACGATCCACTTGCCGTTCTGACGGTAGCTTCCCACGTTATCTCCAAGCTTTGCCTTGCCGAATCCGTCAAGGATAAGATCCCCCTTACCCTCTGCGGTGAAAGTACCACGCCAGGCATCAGACTCTGTAAGTCCCTTATTTGAGCTGCCCCAGCTGTCAATTCTGACGTATACGGTCTTAGCCGAGCTATCTACCTTAAGAATTGCGCCGACAACGAAGGGATTGTCTGAATTAAGACAGGTTACGGTCGCCTCATCACCGATAGATGAAAGAGAAGCAGCCAGGCGGTACACCGTTTTTCCGCCCACCGTGAAGGCACGAAGCACGATGCCCTCTCCTCCTGCCACGGAGGAGGTTCCTGTGGTGTAAAGCTCGGTGAAGTTTGCTGCACCGGAGGCAACGACCTTAAGCACGCCGTCGTGAAGCATATTGCCACGAAGGGTGATCATAGCGCCGTCCTCGCCGTAAACTCTGCCGCTGAACTCATTGTTCTCTGCCCCAAGGGTTGCAAGACCCGCATAGGTAACGTCACCGATACTGAGCTTCATTCTGCCGTAAAGATCAAGTGAGAAGAAGCTGTTCTGGAAGAGCACGCCCTGTCCGAAGATCTGGGCAACGGGAGCGCAGTCTGCCAGGGGAGCAAGGATCTGAACCGTGTAATAAGATGTTACCGTCTCACCGCCCACCGAGATGCTTACTCCGAAGCGATAGAAGCCCGGAGCAGTCCATTTTACCGTGTTGGTGGTAAGGCAAGCCTTCTTTTGCGCATCGTTCATCACACCGTCCTTGGTCGTGATGGTAATACGCTGATAGAAATCATCCTTGGCGTTTACGCTTGCGCCGATCTGAAGTGTCGACATATCAACGATAGCACCGTCAACTATAGTGCTGTTACGCCAGGTTGCCCCAACCTCACAGACGTCTGCAAAGGATTTAGCCACAAGCAGATTTCCGAGAGGATGAGTATAAAGCACCGCACCCTTACCGTGAGTAAAGGTTGGAATCGTGTCGAGATAGGTGATATGAAGCTCCTGTCCAACAAGCTCATAGGAAAGCTCGGTGACGGTATATGAGGACCTGTTGAAATTGATAACGCCGTGTCCGTAGCCGTTAAGGAACAGATACATATTTCCGAGCTCGTAGAAGCCGAACAGATTATCTCTTTCCACAAGGGTGAAGCTGTGCGACGCCTCGTCGATCATAAAATGATAGGAATAGGGATCGTATTCATCATCTGCATAATCGTAGAGAAGAAGCGATGAGCTTGCCTCGTTTACACCGCCATATTTCATACGGTAGAAGGATTGCATATCGGTTGTGAACTGCTTTACGCCGTCCACGTATAAGGTATAGTGTCCGTAATTATTTACCTGAATGCTTGCGGTCTTGCCGTCTACGGTACCGCTGAAGGTCTGGTTAGCCCATTTCTTATTGATCTCATCCTCACGGTTGATCTTTCCCTGCTTAAGAGAGGAAAGAGTGAACTCATAGGACTGTCCGTCAAGAGTTACCGTAGCAACGTCACCCGCTACAGCGGTATCGAAATTGTTGCTGAGTCGGGCTTCGCCCCAGGTATTCACGTATACGGTGTCGGATGAAAGCTTTGAAACGAGATGCACCTTCTGTCCGTACCAGAAGGAAGTATTATCCTCATTTGAGGTGATGTAGAACAGGTCGATGCTGTAGTGAGCACCGCTTGCTGAATCAAGCACGTAATCGCTGGTCTGATTTACAATGAAGCGTTTTTCAACAGTCCAATCCCTCTCGTGGAAATAAACCGCAGGACGCTTCTCGTTGCTATAGCTTAAGCGAATAGAGTTCTCGGGATCAACCGTGATAATACCGTTATCGTAATGAATGGTATGAAGGAATGAGAAATACTGAACGTTGAAGGTATGCTCGTCTATAGCGGATACGATAGGACATACCCTGCCCTGCATTCTGACCGTACCGTCATCATAGATGATAAGGTCACTGAGCTGAGTTGCCTTCTCGCCCTCCTCGATATATCCGTCGCCGTCCTCGCTGTCACTTGAGCCTATAGTGGTAAGCTTGGTGTGATAGGTACCGAGCATACCGTCATCAAGAACGATAACCTTAGCCTCGGTATTAATACCACGGTATACCATCGAAACGGTATAGCTACCGGGGGTGAATACGTCAACCTTGCCCGAGATCATATCATAGCTTACGGGAACGGTTTTACCCGCCTCGGTGATATGGAACAGATCCTTTACAAGCAAGGGACTTCCCGCAAAGACGGTTGCGCCGTCTGCGGTGATCGAAATATCAGCCTCTACACGAAGCAGGTAAGAAACCTCAACAGGCTCGCTGTCAGGGCCGTTTACGTAAACAGCAACACGAACCTCCTGATCCGCCACGCTATTGAAATCAATGGGATCGGACAGCACCCTTGCGTAGCAGGAAATGATATCCACGTGGGCGGGATTTGTCGTAAGAGTCTGATTATATCCGTTGATCTTAACCTGAATATTGTTAAACACGTTATAGGACGTAGTTCCTATGCCGAGAAGCAGCGAGGGCGCCTTTACAGAAACCTCGTATGCGGTGTCGGTGACGGAATAGATGATCGTCTTTTTCACGTCCTCGAATTTAGCAACACCCGAAAGACCCGAAAGAGGAGTCTTGTTATAACGGATGGTAAGTGTTACGGGATAATCGCCTGTCTTCGTAAAATCAACGCTTGAAAGATCGAAGCAGGTGATGGGGATCTGGGAGAAGCGTACGCCGTTTATTATTACGGTAACGTCGTTTTCGAAGGGATAATCCGAAAGAGAGGTTCCACGCTTTACGGTAACCCTCTCGGGTGAGAGGATAACCACTCCGCCCTTTACCTCAACCTGCGCCACTATGGGCTCGTGGTCGGGATAGCTAAGGGTGATGGGATATATTCCCTCCTTGGTGTAATCAATAGCTCCCGTAATATAGCGCACGGGGGTTTCAAGAAGCTTCTCGCCCTTTCTGATCTCGAAAAGCGAGGCAAGATCAATAGCAGCACCGTTGGGATAGGTCACGATGCTTTTCGCCGTAATACTGATCTGCTCCTCCTCTACGATACGAATGATTGTTTCGCTTTCACATAACGTACCATCATAGACGTAGGAGAGGTTTACGGTATAGCTCTCTCCGAGCCTTGCATCCGAAAGAGCCGAGGCATCGATCATATCAGAGGTGACACGCACGGGAGCTCCGTCAACAAAAAGCGAGAAGAGAGTGGTGAAGTCAAATCCCTCAAGCTCCGAGAGGGTCATAGGCAGTTCACGGTATGCCGCAATAGCCTCTACCCAATGGTTGGGGTTGACGGTAATGCTGAGCGTGCGGGAGATGCCGCCGAAGGTGACGGTGTACTCATACACGCCTGCCTTGTTTTCAAGGTTAGTAAAGATCATTTCATCGGTGATAGCCACGGTCTGGCCATCCTTTTCGGCAGTAAAGAGTGCCGAGAAGTCGTAGGACGCAGCCTCCGATTGAGTAAGGACTATGCTGTCCTTGGATAAGCTGAGCTTATATACCGTAGCCACTACCTTTACGGTAACGGTTGCCTGCTTGCCTCCGTAGGTGCAATAGACGGTATATTCGCCCGCAGTAGCGCTCACCTCATTCTTATCAACAGAATTGGCAGGCACGGTGACAGATTCACCGTTTTCGGTGATCTTAAAGAGGGTGGTGTAGTCATAATCGGCTACCTGCTCGTCTTTAATGGTAACGCTGGTGACTACACCTGCGACCTCCACGCCCTTATCATCAGGCTCATCGTCTATGATCGGCGGGGGGTCGCCATTGAGGTCTTCCCACAGCCCGCAGGGTGCGAGAATAAGGATACATAGTACGCATAATAATGCGACTGTGAGTATTTTTTTCATAAAAGTACCCCTTTGTTGGTGTAGATTGGTCACAAGGGTTGTTAATAAAGCTTAATAACTGTCAGTCAAAAGCAGATCACATTGGAGTCTGGAGATCGCAGAAGTAAACCCAGAGATATTTAGTATGATTGTTTTCGATAACGATCTTAACGCCGCTCTCGTGAATGAGAGTAACGTAACGGTCTGCCTTACCGCTCTCGCCGCCCGACATATCGGTGTTAGCTGCAGAGAGGCTGAAGCCGTACTTTGCAAGCTCGTCGATCACATTCTGCATAAGCTCCTCGTAATTGGTGATCTTTGCATTCTCATCAAACTCTGTGCTGTGGGTGGTGATGCTCATATAACCGTGATTCTCACCGTTTACCTCCTTCCAGTTATAGAAGGGACCACTGATGTTATCGCCAAAGAGCTTCATAAGAACCTCGGGAGAGGGTACGTTTGTCCACGCCTCGCCGAGAACACCCTGAAGAACGACGTCAGCGGTTGCAACGTGGCCCTTGTGGTTGTATGTACCTGTAGCCTCGTCATAGCAGCCGTAGTTCTTGCAAAGAGTGGTGTAGAGGTGATAGTAATCGTCAAGAGTGTACTGACTCCAAGCGGTCTCGGGAACTCTGGGACGGTAGTTGTCGAATGCGCCCTCTGCGATGGTGGTGCTGCCAACGTTCTCATAGGAAACGATGCAGGAGCCGCCGTATACACCGCTGAGGTCATAGGGGAACTCAACCGAGATAAGATTTCCATCCTCGTCTACCTTGATGGTGAGGAGCATAGAGGAGGTTGCGGCAGCATCGTCAGCATAGCTGTAAGCGCAAAGCTCCATAGCAACCTCTCTGGTGATAGCAGACTCACGGAGAGCAAAGGTGTACTCATACTTATCGGTATCAGTGTTGATCATCATACCGGTAAGACGGAAGATATTTGCGGATACGTCGAAGTCGGGCATAATGTCAAAGATGTTGCCCGCAACTTTCTTGGTACCGTAGAAGCCGTTTACGTCGGACTCGAACTCATCGTATGTTCCATCGCTGTTCTGCTTATATCCCGAATATTCGGTGTGATAGTTCTTACCGTCAAGGCTGTAGCTGTACTTACCTGTTACGCCGATAACGATCGCCTCGGGAGTTACGAAGCCAACAGAGCCTGCAGTACCGACAGAGGAGATGGTGTTCTGGTAGGGATGGCCTGCAGCGGCGATGGGAGAAAGTGTAATAGCCGATGCGCCGCCGTTTACGCTGGAAAGATCGTAGTCACCTGTGTCGGGCATAGAATTCATGCTGTCAACAACACGGAAGGTGTAGTTGGTTGCATACTTCATCTTATCTAAGGCTGCCTGAAGCTTATCTGCATACTGAGCAGCCTCATAGGGAGCAGGATCGGATACAACGGTAGTACCAACGTTAGAGAAATCGATCGAGATGGTTGTATACTGAGTAGCATCGGGATTCTCGGGATCGTCACCGATCATAATAACCGAGGTCTGTGCTACAAGCTTGGTGATAGCGCCGTCCTCAACGTAGAGGTAAAGCTCCATAAAGGTATCCTCGTTACCAAGGATAGGAGTAAGAGAGAATGCGAAATATGTCATAAGATACATATCGTCAATGCTCTCGGGATCAATGCTGTACTTATAAACGTCGTTTTCTACGTCATAGCTGAACTTATTTACGTTAAGGTTGCTGAGGTGATTCCAGAGATGCTGGCTCTCCCAAACTGCAGGATAGCTCATATAGTCCTTAACGGGCTTAGCGTAAACCTGGTTGTTCTTATCAATAATCATCTCAAGCATCTCGTGACCCGAATTACCGTTCTGGTCCTTAACGCCCTCCTTATCGCCTCTGCGATAGTTGCTTACGATAACATTCTTGGAGCCCTGGTGATTCCAGCTGCCCTTCCAAGCGCCGTCAGCCATTTCGATGGTATATTCATACACATCCCTAGAGCTGTTTGCAGGATTATTGATATCGTTATAAATATCTGTAACGGTACCGTTAAGAGTGATGCTGGGGTTACCTACCGCAACAAGCATATCGGAGGTAAGCTCACCTACTCTGCCGTCAACAACGGGAGCCTTGGCAATAAGTGTCTTGGTTGCCTTAACTGTGTTGTTCTCCTCGGAGGTAGCAGTAACGGTGATGATGGTATCAATGGTGATGTCACCAATCATAGTTACAACACCGTTTTCATCAACGGTTACTACGTCGGGATGAGAAACAGACCAGGTTACCTTGGTGTTCTTCGCACCTGTAACACGGGCGGTTACCTGTACGGTGTCACCCTTCTGGATCTGGGATGCAGTAGCAGACATTTCGATCTTTACGATATCTGCAGGAGGAGGAGTTGTACCGCCGTCATCGGGGGGATTGGGCGTATCGGTGGTACCACCGCCACCGTTGCCATTATTATCGGGCTTAACACAAGCCGCAAACGAAAGCAGCATCATCACACAAACAAGGATGAGCGCCAATACACGAACAATAGAGTTTTTCATTTTTTTGTACCTTTCTTATTTATTTTAAGATGTTATTCAATCCATACATAAATGGTGAAGTCCAAGCTAACATCGAGCGGGGATATATGAAGATTACCCTTAACGAATTCGCCACGGGAGTTACGTGTAAAGCCCTCCTCCACAAGGAATTCATTCACAAGGGCGAGAGAATCGTCAATGGTGTAATCCATATCGAGAGGCACGTCGTAGTAGAATACTATAGCGGGCTTTGCGGAATCCGATCCGCTGGGCAAATGGAATGTTGTCAGACCAAAGCCGTAGGTGTCACCGAGAACCTTTCCGAAGAAGGGGAGCTTTTCCGCCATCTCGGGATCGTCGAAGAATTCGTTCAGCGCAAGGTCTGCCCTCATCTCCTTATCCTCCTCAATGGAGCTCTCGTCGCTTGACATAATGATTGTCAGCTCGTTCCATTCGGTAGGGATCTCACGGCTCTCAAAGGCGGGAGCCTCAAGCTTCTCTGTCTCCTCAACGTCAACAGCTGCGCTGCCGAAATCGCTGTATTTGATCTCAACCACGCCATAGATGCTGCCGATATAGAAGTAGAAGCAAGCCTCGGTGATGATATATCCGATTCCGTCAACCTTCTCAACCACCACGTAGGGAGTGAAGCTTTCCGTCGAGGAAATATATCCCGTGGTAGCGAAGATGCCGTAAAGCTGGATATCGTTGCCCACACCGTAGTAGAAGGTAGAGGCAACCGCCGACATAGGCGCATCAACGTAATAGGTGATGGAGGTAACCTCATCGGTATCCTCGTCCTTCTCCTCGTAATATGAGGTGAATATCTCGGCGGCGAATGCGAAGGTAGGCTTGGTGGAATCAAAGTCGCCCTTCCATGCACGTGTGGCTGCGAAGCCGCCGGTGTCATTGCTGTAGAAGGCGTTATAGAGCGTATCGCTAACCTTAATATATCCGTAAGGCGCCTCGGTATAGGTACGGATCTCCTGACCGTCGCTGCTGTACTTCACAGTGAAGGGATCGAAGTAGCAAAGGTCGTCCGTAACGGTTTCGGTAAATCCTGAAACAACGTATCCGTTGGTAAGATAGGATGCGGTGGTTTCAACGAAATCAAGAGTATAGTTGCTCTGATTCTGCATATTGGCAATCGCCTCTTTAAGAGGATCGTGATTGCCGTCGGGGTCGGTAGGATACTTGGAAATGGTAGGCACGTCTACGGTCTCACCGAAGTTTACCGCTACGGTAAGCTCCTGAACGGCACGGTAGCCGCTTGCAATTCCGTAATCGTCGGCGGAGATGGCACGTATGCCCATTATCTCGCCCTCCTCAATAATGAGGGAAAGACCGATCGCTTTGAAATCATAGGGGTTGGCGGCAGAAACCATTCTCTGAGGAAGGTCCTTGTCATTTCCTACGTACTCGTAGCACCATTTCTCCTCATTAAACTTGAAGTCGGATACGGTAAGCCCCTTGAAGTTGTTATAAAGTCCGCTGTCGATCCAGCTTACCTTACTTCCGTTCTCGTCGAGCATAGGAGCGTATTCCTCCTCGTTCTCAAAGCTTACGCCGACCTGAGAAGCAATGCCGTTGTCATTCTTGAAATAGAGCTGGGAAACGATGCCCATATCCAGATTATCATATTCGGCATACCAATGCTCGCCGTCAAGCGAGGTCTTTACGGTGGTGGAGGAGGACATATAGAACTTCTCCATTACACCGATGGTGTAAAGCGAAATGTTGATGAAGCCCTCAAAGCCGAGCTTCGTCTGATTTCCAAGCAGGTCGATCATCTCCTGGGTAAGCTCGGGAGGGGTCAGCACGGTGATTATCTTCGAGCCGTAGCAGGATTCGTCTGCAAGGCTTATTGCACGAACCTCAACAATACCGCCCTTATCCAAGGACTTGGCAGTAAGCTTACCCGAGATGGCGTCAATGGTAACGAGCTCGCCGCCGCTTACCACGCTCCAGATGACCGTCTGATCCTCGGTTCCCGAAACGGTAGCCGAAAGGGTGATGGGTGTGCCGTAGCGAACCTCGGACTTGCCGCTGATCGCAACAGCTATCTCGGGAGTGGTATCAACGGGTGGCGTATAGGGCACACGGTAGGTTCCCTGCGCTGAGGGAAGCGAGCTTGTATACCCTTCTGCATTAGCCACAACCGAATAGGTAAAGTCTACCGAAAGAGATGTTACCTGATAGGAATTTTTGTCTGTTGAGTAGGTCTTGTCACCTATCGTGACGGTATAGCTCTCGGCATTCTCAACCGCATCCCAGGTGATAAGTCCCGTGTCGGAAAGCGAAACGTTCTGAGGAGTGGCAAGTATCTTAGTTTAATTATAGTTGCAGGCAGAAAGACATGCTATCAGAAGCACTGCGATAAATATTAAACTGATCAGTCTTTTCATTCCTCGTCATCTCCTTCCTTGGTTTCTTCATTTTCCTTTATTTCTGTTTCTTCTTCGATTTCAGAGGCCAGGGCTTCCTGTTCAATAACGAGATCCGACACTGCCTCGGAGGAATTTTTCTTCTTACGTATGATAAAGATATATACGCAAGCGCCGATCGCCACAACGGCTACCACCGATACCGAAACGATCACAACCGCAATCCAGGGGGATGCGGGCTCGTCGGGATTTTCGGGAGTAGGCTCGGGCTTCTCGGGTGTCACCTCGGGAACGTCTGCCTCATAGGCAGGAAGAAGCGCCGTGTATTTTGTAAGATCGAGCAGCACCTTGTCTGCAGGCTTCAGTGCGGAGATCGCCTCCTTGATAGCATCCATAGTTGCCTTATCGGCGCTTGAATAGGTATCGGGAAGCGCTAAAATGTCAGCCTGAAGCTTCTGAAGTGCGGGAGATGCGCTCTGCAGCTTTATGCTATTAAGTTTAGCCTTGGCGTTCTGGACAGCGAGTGTCATCTCCTGCCAACGCTCCTCTGTATAGCCAAACTGAGTATAATCCTGCTTCATCGCATTAAGAGCAGCCACAGCGGAATTGATAAGGCTCTCGTGCTTAACAGCAATATCGGTGATAGCCTCGATCTGTGTAGCGTAGTCAATGAAGCTTGTAGTTGTTTTATCCATAGCAACGTAGTCGCTATGCTCTGCGTCCTCAAGCTTACCGAAGTAAACGAGGTAGATAATACCGTCGTAGCCCTGGGTATCCATATTGGAGGGCAGAATCATCTTGATGGGCTCTTTTTTACCCGCAAGATCAATGAAGGTGTAGTAGCAAAGCTCAAGCTCGAATACGTCGTAGTAATTCTGCAGGATGCTGAAGCCGGGATCATCCTCATCAAGCTTGGCATCGGGAATATACGAGCTCTCAAGTGCGGGAGCAACGAAGGAACGGAATTCAACACATTCAAGGGCATCGTATCCGAAGAATGCGTAATTTCCTATAAGCTTAAGCGATTCGGGAAGAATAAGCTTTTTAATTGCCTTATTCTGATTTCCCGCATACTGATCGATACGAACCGTTCCGTCAACCACCTCAAGCTCCTCGATAGCCTTACCGCCTGGGATGGCAGTCAGCTGAAGCTTACCTGAGGGTAATACGATGTAAAGAACGCCGTCGTAAAGAACTGCAAAATCGTTTATCTTACCGTCCTTGCTTAACGAGCCGTTGTTATCGAAGCTGAAATCAACAAGGCTTGAGCAGCCCCAGAAGGCTCTGTCACCGATAAAGCTAAGCTTATCGGAGAAGCTGAAGGAGGTGAGATTTTCATTATCCTGGAAGGCACACACGCCGATCCTCTCGAGCACAGGAGCCTTTACACCGATAAGGTTCGTGCCGCTGAAGGCGTGATCTGCAACCTCAACGAGCGCAGGTGCTTCACCGATGCTCTCAAGGAAGCGGCAGCCTGTGAATGCGGCAAAGCCGATAAACTCTGCAGAGGCAAGATCTATTTCCTCAAGATAAACGCATTCGTAGAACGCAAGCTCGTCGATCTCGGTAACGTGAGAGAGATTGATGATCTCAAGGCTCTCACAGCCTGCAAAGGCATACTTACCGATTCGGGTCATAGCCTCAGGCAATACGACCTCATTAAGATTTTCGCAATATGCAAAGAGATAGTTCCAATATTTTTCCGCCTGCTCCTCCTCGGTCTTATCCTCCATAAAGGGAGGAGTAAGTCTGTTGCCCTCAAAGACAACGATCTCAATACCCGTACAGCCGATAAACGCACCGTCACCGAGATGGGTGAGGGTTTCGGGAAGGATAAGTGCGGTCTTGCCCTCGGAGTTCAAACCCGTGCCTCCAAAGATGGGAGCCTGACCGTACTGCTCGTACTGGCTGAATGCGCCCTCGCCGATCTCCTCAACAACGGGGAAACGAACGTAGAAGAGCGATGCACAGTCAGCAAAGGCGTATGCGCCGATCTTAACAGCGATCTGCATATCTGCCCTTCTGAGAGAGGTACACTCAAAGAATGCCTGATCGGGAATGATCTCTACCTTGGAAAGATCAATAGCTTCAAGTGCGGTGTCATAAGCAAAGCAGCTTTCACCGAGAGTCACTCCACCGTCGGAGGGCATAACGACCTCCTTAAGTGCGGTACATCTCTGGAATGCGCCCATACCGAAGCTGCTGTTCTTGCCTACGGTCACTCTCTCGAGCTTTGAGGAGAAGAATGCTCCCTCTCCGTAGGTAGCACCCTCGGCAAGTATTACCTCGGTAAGACCTGTGTTGGAGAATGCGTAGTCGCCTACTGTCTTAACCTTATCAAGATTAACAGACGTAAGCTTCTCTGCGTAGCGGAAGGCGCTGTTGCCGATAGATGCAACGCCCTCCTCGGGGAAGGTGATGGTTTCAAGCGTCTCGCAATTTGCGAAGGCGTAATCGGATATCACCGTCTCGGGATTTGTGAAAAAAAGATGCTTGATATCTATACCGCAGAAGGCTCCCTGCCCTACCACGTCGGCAGAGATCGTATAGCTTTCACCGAAATCTGCGCCTGTGGCTGCAAGATAGATAGCTCCACCATCCTTCGAAAGAAGGAGCTTGCCGTCCTGTGATACAGAATAGTAGGGATTGCTCTCGTCAACCTCAAAGCTCTTGATAGAGGTGGACTGGAAGGCTGCGCCATTCATATCCTCTATCCAGGTATCAGAGCCGATAACGAGCTTTTCAAGTCCAACGCATTCATAGAAGCAATAGTTCTCAAGAGTAACGGTGGAGTTGGGTAAGGTGAGCGTGCTGAGCGCAGGGCAATCGTAGAATGCCTGCTCACCAATGATGTCCACGCTTCCCTCGAAGATGACCTCGGTAAGCTTATCGTTTTCACAAAAAGCGCCGTAGCCGATCTTCCAGATATCGTTTTTGAGAGTAACCGACACAAGCTCGCTACACTCTGCGAAGCAATAATCGGGAATCTCTAGGGTCTCGTAAAGCAAAACCTCCTTTACACCCGACTGAGCAAACATAGCGAAGGAGAGCTTCGTCTTTTCACCAAAGACCACCGTGCCAAGCGAGGTACAGCCCTTGAACGCCTCCTTACCTGTGTTACGGAGTGTGGTGAGATCTACACCCGTGATCGAGGCGCAGTTTTCAAATGCTCTCTCACCGATAGCATAGGTTTTACGAAGATCCTTTTCGGGATCAAGAGTAAGCTTTGCGCATCCTGCGAAGGCTCTGGCACCGATCGCCTCTACGTTAGAGAGGTCAACCTCCTCAAGCTTTCCGTCGCCGTAAAAGGCATACTCACGGATAAAGCGAACGCTTTCGGGAACTGTAACCTTTTTAAGTCCTACACAGTTGTAAAAAGCGTATTTCTGAATTTCCTGAACGGTTGCGGGGATCACAACCGAGGTAACTGTGGTGTTAGTAGAGGGGATCTTGTTGGCATCGTAATCCTCCTCGGTCAGCTCTACGGTATTATCGGTATCGTAAAGGCAGAATGCGAAGGGACCGATATAGAGAATTCCCTCATCGTCGGGAATAATTACCTCACCGCCAAGTCCCTTATATGCCACAAGGGTACGGTTCTCAATAACGAACTCGCTGTTTACGGTGATCTTCACGCTGGCACGGAGAGATGATCCCTCAAGCCTTGCCTGAATGGTGGTAGTTCCCTTCTTCAAAGCGGTAACCACGCCCTCCTCGTCTACGATAGCAACCTTCTCGTTGGTAGAGGTGAAGGTAACGGGATATTTATCCGCCACGTACCAGGGG
>JAZSMV010000119.1:0-19350 GCA_045536065.1 Eubacteriales bacterium
GGTAACATTGAGTACTGGTACTGTGAGCCCTGCGGATACGCTTGGCTTGATGCAGAGGGTATTCAGAGCACTAATCTTAAGGCAGTAGTTCTTCCTGCTCCCGGTCACAGCTACACCGATGGCTACTGCACATGTCAGGCAGTTGACCCCGACTACTACTTCCCCGTAACCATTCCTGAGGCTCTCGAGTCTGCTGATGGTTGGAAGGTAGAGGTTTCCGGTACTGTTTGTGCTATTAACTCCGCTTGGAGCGATACTTATGGCAACATCACCGTAACTATCGTTGACGCAGAAGGTAACGAGCTCTATGTTTACAGACTTGCTACCAATGTTGCTCTTGGTGATGTTATCACCATTAAGGGCGTTATGGCAACCTATAACGGCAGACAGATTGGTCAGGGAGCAACTGCTGAGATCACCGATCACGACTCCAGCTATGACTATACCGAAATGACTATTGAAGAGGCTCTTGCAGCAGATGATAACACCAATGTTATTCTTAATGGTGTTGTTGTTGAGATCAATACTGCTTACAGCAGCCAGTACAATAATATTTCCGTTACTATCATGGATGAGAACGGCGACAAGCTTTACCTTTACAGACTTGCTGGCAATGTAGCGCTTCACGATATTATTACCGTTAAGGGTGCTATGGCTACTTACCAAGGCAATAGACAGCTTGCTGGTGGTACCTTCACTCTTGAAGGCACTGAAGAGTGCTCTAACTTCTCTGAGCCTACCTGTAACACTGCCGCTGTTTGCTTAGTTTGTGGTAGCGTTAGCGGTGATCCTCTTGGTCATACCACCGATAATGGTACTTGTGAAAGATGCGGCAAGGAAATCGGCGGAGATGCTCCCGCTGAGCCTGTTGTTGTTCTCACTTTGACTAAGGAAGACTTCAATTCTACCAGCTATGCTGCTAACAATGGTACTCACACTAAGGGTGATTATACATATACCTCTAATCAGGTAATGAATCAGCAGGGCTATATGCAGTGGCAGAAGAACAATGGATACATCACCTTTGATGATGCTACTGGCATTTCTAAGATTGAACTTTCTGTAAGCGCTGGTACCTTCACAGTAACTGTTGATGGTACTGCAGTAGCTGGCGTAACTGCTGATGGCGTAACAACATACGATCTTTCCGGCCTTACCGGAACTATTAAGATTGCTGTTGGTAACGCTACCGGTAAGATTAACTCCATCAATCTTTACAAGTAATCTTGATTTCTAAATATTTAACCGCACCCTTCGGGGTGCGGTTTTTTGTGTCGTTTGCCGCATACCCGTCCACTTTTGAGTCGCCGCCTATCGCCTGCGTCACTCGGCTCTGCCGGCTCGCAACGTGGGACATCGCTTCACGAAAAACGATTATCAATCGTTTTTCCCTTGCTCTCCGGAGGTGCGGTTTTTTCTTTACTTTTTAACTGGTTTTTAAGTATTTTGCATTTTTATACGGGTTTTCCTGCATATTTAATATATTTTTATTAAAAAACGGGTAATTTTTGCAGAAATGACTTGAAATATTCATAAATATAAGGTATAATCTATAATAGATAGATATATACATATTTAATTTATCTAAGCAATGAATTTTTCACCCAAGGAGGGCCCCATAATGAAAAGAAATTTATTACTGCTTGTATGTATAATTGCTCTTGCGGTAAGCTGCCTTGCATCCTGCGGCGATATTACAGGCACAGGCAGTGGCGGAAAGGATGACTGCGAGCATACCTTCAGCGATGAGTGGTATAATGATGCAAATAACCATTGGCACCCCGCAACCTGCGAGCACGGTGAGCAGAACAGCGGTCTTGCTCCTCACTCCGACGAGGATGAGGACGGCATTTGTGATGTTTGCGAATACGAGGTAGGTCATACTCACAGCTTTGCTGAGGAGTGGTCCACCAGCGAAACTCATCACTGGCACGTAGCAACCTGTTCTCACTCTGAGGAGCAGTCTGAGTACGGACTTCACGCTGACGAGGATCTTGACAGCAAGTGCGATCTTTGTTCTATCCACGTTCACGACGTAAATGCTGCAGGCTACTGCAAGCACTCCGACTGCGGACTTAAGGTTGGCGAGGTTGACGAAAACGGTCTTGAAAATCTTGTTAATGCCTTTCTTGCTCAGGCAGGCCTTGTAAACGGCGGTCAGATCAAGTATGAGGTTAACAGCCCCAGTAACGAGAGCCTCGAGTATGCGGCTTGGTCCGAGAAGGTAGTTGACTTCCAGTTCGGCAAGGACTTCGCATACTATAACGCTTGGTCTCACAACATTGCATACAGCCACGATCCCGTTGAGCTTGAGGATACCCTTGAAACCTGGTATCAGGCAAACGGCGCTGAGACCTTCGGTGTTTCTTCCTCTAACGGCGAGCCTATAGTGCTTATCTCCTCCGATCCCAACAAGCTTATCGGCTACTACTACACCATCTCCAGCCTTGCAGACGGTGACGGCGCTGAGACCTTCCTCTTCAATCTTTACGAGGCATCTCAGGCAGGCTCTGCCAGCGACTTTACCTTCACCGCAGATCCCGATAACAACAGCGCATCCTTCGCCTTCAATTCTCTGATCGTTCAGACCAGCAATATTGCAGTTGGCGAAAACGTTGGCAGCATTGTTTATAACGTAAACTACTTTGAGGTAGAGATCAGCTTCAGCTACACCGATGATATGGTGCTCACCGGCCTTGACATCACTCTTGACCGTTACACCAACGACGCAGGCGGTCTTTTCAGTGGCGCACAGAACCTTGCCGATATCGATATCAAGTACGATCCCGATACAGGCGAGTTCAAGTTTGTTTCCTACAATAAGGAAACCAAGGAGTTTGAGGATGCAGAATCCGCTCCCGCAGACACCTACACCTACTCTATCACCCAGACCGTAGGTGAGAGAACCGCCGAGACTCCCTATCCCAAGGAAAAGTTCATTCCCGAGAGCTTTGATATTTATCTTAACTACAATGAAGAAACAGGCGTTCTTTCCAACAAGCACACAGGCGCAACCCTCAACGCTAACGTATCCGATATAATTAAGTTCTTCGTTGGCGATTGCACACCCGCAGACACATCTGTCCACTTTGTTGCAGATCTTATCTCTATTAAGCTCTACAAGGACGGCGTAGAGGTTGAGAATGCTACCGATTACACCAACACCACCGCCGTTGCTATGCCCACCTTCGCAGGCCAGCAGAGATCCTTCTTCTTAATTCCTAAGGTAGACGGAGCATACACCCTTGAGATCTGGCTTGACGGCAATAAGATCCACAAGATCGACATCAACGTAGGTATTGTTGACGAGGATAAGATTCAGCTTGAGGACAATCAGTTCATCGCCAAGGTTACCGAGGCTCACGAGTGGGTAAACGAGGTTGTATTCACCGCCGAGGAGACAGGCACCTACTACTTCAACCTTCCCGCAGGCGTAGGCTTTATGGATGCAGACGGCTATGACGCAGCAGAGAAGACTCCCGCAACCGACGATACTCCCAATCCCTATTTCGACTACCACAACGCTACCAATCCCGACGGTAGCTTCAACCCCGGCTCCTTCTCCATCGAGCTTGAGGCAGGTCAGTCTATCCGTTTCTACGTAAACGCAACCAAGAAGGGAACCTTCATTATCGAATTCTTCTGCATTTAACAGAATATCTTTAAAACAAGCGCCGCAGTATAAAAACTGCGGCGCATTTCTTACTTTTGTTAACAAAAAGGTATTGAAATAGCCTATTTAAAATGATATAATGTATTTGTTATGTTATTTAAGGAGAAATAAAATGAACAAAAAGACCCTACTGATTCTCATTCTGGCTCTTACCCTTGTGATGAGTCTTGTTTCCTGCAAGGAGTGTGAGCACAGAGACGCAGATGACGATTATCTGTGTGACGAGTGCGGCGAGCATTTTGACGACGGTGACGAAAGCACAGGCCCCGAGACCACCGCTATTGAGGTTACAATGAAGCTTCAGCTTGAAAACGGCTCTGCTCTCCCCGGCATTAATTTTACACTTACAAGAGGCGATAATACATACGAGCTTATAAGCGGCGCAGACGGCAGCGCAACCATCTCCCTTGAGGCAGGCCTTTATACCGTAGATTACGACTACGAAAGCCTTCCCGAGTATTGCACTCCCGACGTGCTTTTCATTAAGGTAGAGGAGGGAAGTGACAGCTTCACTCTCACCGTAACCGATAACAAGCCCGACGGCTCGGCGGCTAAGCCCTTCTTCATCTCCCAGACCGAGACCGAGATCACCCTTGAGCCCGGTCAGGAGATCTTTTACAGCCTTCGTGCCGCTAACACAAGATACGTTAGCGTAAGTCATCCCTCGGTAGTTCTTTCCTACGGTGGCGAGAGCTTTGCCGCTGTCGATGGCGTAGCATCCTTCGTTATCACTCCCGACAGCATAGGCGTTTCTACCGCTATCTTCTCGGTTAAGAATGATTCTGCGGCTTCCATTACCGGTATGCTTGAGGTGACTGCGCCTCTCGGCTCTATGGAGAATCCCATTGCCCTTGACGGCAACAGTGCAACCATCAGCGTAACTCCCCAGGATCTTATCTATTACAGCTGGACTGCAGATAAGGACGGTATACTCCTTCTCACCAGCCCCACCCACCGCAACAGCATCTCTCTTACCAACGTTCTTGAGAACGATATGGTAGTTTCCTCCCAGACCGCAGGCAGTGCTTGTGCATATCTTCCTGTTAGAGCAGGCGACAGCATCACTCTTGGCATTTCCGCAATGGCTCCCGGTGACGACGAGCTTAAGGAGGACAGCAGCCTTGGTACTAAGGCTATCGACGTAGAGCTTCTGCTCACCGTTTACGCAGGCACCTCTGCCGAGCCTGTTCCCGTGCTTAAGGATGAGATCGACGTTTCGCTTTCCATCGGCGAGAGCATCGTATTCACCGCCGAATCTGGCAAGCTTCTTACCGTAAATGATGAGAGCGCTATATCCGTAACTCACGGTGATACTACAATTACCAACGAGAACGGCGCTATTGAGATCGAGCTTACCGATTCTGTGTTCATTCTTACTAACAGCTCCGATCACTTAAACGGTATTTACTTTGCACTTTCCAATCCCGAAGCTAACTAAATTTTCCTACCGCCCGAGCAAATTTGCCTCGGGCGGCTCTTTTTTTGTTGACTTTTTGCAGAAAATAGGCTATAATATTATGAAGAATACATTGAGAGGTTATTGCTATGAAAAAGCTTTTATGTATATTTCTCGTATTAATAATGCTGTTTTCTCTTGCCGCCTGCGGTACGACCGACGGCACAGGCGACGGTGGAAGCTCTGACAGCGGTAGCTCAGGCTCGGGTAGCTCGGGCGGTGGCAGTGGCTCCGGCTCTGGCAACAGCGGCTCCGGCAATTCGGGCTCCGGCAACAGCGGCTCCGGCAACAGCGGTTCAGGCAACTCCGGCTCGGGCAATTCGGGTAGCGGTAGCTCCGGCTCGGGCAACAGCGGCAGCGGTAGCTCGGGCAGCAACGAAAAGCCTACTCCCGTCTATCCCGCAGACGAGCTTGCAGCCTTTGAGATGCTTTTCGATCAGAAAAATCACATCTCCTTAAAGCTTGATATTCCCGATTCCGAGCTTAAAAAGCTTCAGCAGGATTACGATGAATACTCATCCCGTGGCTCAAAATCTCCTATTTACCGTATGGCAGACCTTTACGTCACCGTAACCGAGCCCGACGGCAGTGTAACTCAGTGGGTTATCGACCAGGTTGGTATTCGTATGAAGGGTAACACCTCCCGTACCAGCTTCTATAACGATCACGACGGAATGTATAATCTTGTTCACTTCAAGATCAGCTTCCAGGAGACCTTTGACGATCCCGGGTACTATGGCAACCAGGCTCTTTCCTGGAATGACACTGACAGACAGGCACGTAAGGATCGTACCTTTGCAACTCTTGAGAAGATCGACATCCGTTGGAACAGAAACGACGATCCCACCTATATAAGAGAGAACTACGCCTACGATCTCTACCGTTCCTTTGGCGTGCTTGCTCCCCATACCAATCTCGCATCTGTCGATTTTGGCAACGATCACGCAGGCGTGTGGGTGATCTACGAGCCTGTTGACAAGATCTTCCTTGAGAAGAACCTGCCCGCATCGGCTCTGGGCGGCGATCTTTACAAGCTCGGCTGGACCCACGAGGGCGCAACCTTTACCTCCTTCTCCTCCTACGGCGTTGAGGACGAGGATGCAGGTAAGTTCTACGTGTACGATCTTAAGACTAACAAAAAGACCTCCGATCACTCAAGCCTCAGAAACGTTATTAACACTCTGAAGTCCGGCTCCGCCTCCAAGGCGAGCATCGAGTCTGTGGTCGATATAGAGAACTTTATGTATTACTGCGCAGTGTCCTATATGATCGGCAGTCCCGACGACCTGCGTAACAACTACAACAACTCCTACATCTATTTCCGTGCCGACACGGGCAAGATGATAGTTATTCCGTACGATATGGACAGAGGCCTTGGTGTAAACACCTGGAACCCCTACGGCCACGGTATGACCAAGGACGATCCCTTCTCGAGATATAACGTTTGCGGCGATCAGCGTAGCCCTCTGTTCTTAAAGACCGTTTGTCAGGGCGGCTACTTCGTAAACGAGTTTACCGAGGCGCTTGTGGCGGTGGACGGAAGCGAAATGCTTACCAACGCTCACTTTAAGGAGAGCTTTGATACAGCCGCAGCCCTTTATTCCTCCGAAACATCTACCTCCAAGACCTATCACAATGCAGGCTGGTGCAGCTTCCGCTTTGACATAAACCGCACCTGCTCGCCTAATGATAGCAACAATATGTCCTTTGCCGATTATATTTCTGCAAAGCGTGAGACCCTCTATGACGCCATCGGCGACCAGGGTAACAGTGAGGAAAAGCCGAACTACGGCGATAACACAGGCGGCGACAGCGGAAACACAGGCGGCAACACTGGTGGCCCCATTGCAAATTGCAAGCCCTACGTTATGGGTGATATGAACGGCTGGCAGCCTAACGATTATTATCAGATGACCTCAAGCGGCGACGGCCTGTTCACCTATACTCTTACCGAATCCTGCGTGTCCTCAAATTATGGCAAGATCAAGTTTAAGCTCTTTGATCAGAATTCGGGTATGTGGTACGGCGGCGAGATAATTGATCCCGATTGCACCGTTCCTTACGATGATAACAACGGCAACAGGAACATCTACTTAGAGCCCGGAACCTACGTCATTACGCTTGACACGAACACCACGACCCTGTATATAGAGAAGGTTTAACCCCACAGGATCTATAAGAAGGGCAAAATTTCCCCAAAATATTATCAGGGCGGAGAATTATCTCCGCCCTAAATATTTTTATCTGCCAAAAACCCCTTGAAAAATCAATAAACTTATGATACAATATATAACGCACGAAGCAAAAATAAAAGCCTCGTACAATTTACAATTAAATACGCCTGCATAGTTAAATGTGAGCGAACAAAAACGGTTAATAATCGTTTTTGAGAAGCGATACCTCCCAAAGCAAGGAGAGGGCAGAGCCGAGCGACGAGGCGAAGGACATCGACTATGCGACGGAGGATATAATAAACCCCTACAATTTAATAATCACGCCTGCATAGTTAAATGGATATAATAAACCCCTCCTAAGGGTTAGTTATGGGTTCGATTCCCGTTGCGGGTGCCATATAAAAGAGGTCTGTCCTTGCGGCAGACCTCTTTTTATTAAGTTAAATTAACGAAGGAACATATTGATCTTAGAGAAGGTTGCCTCGTCAACGTAGGAGGTAAGTCCTGCGTAAAGGAGGATCTCCTCGGTGGTCATCTCGGGATCTACGTCGGTGTAGGTGAAGAGCTTGAGGTAGGATTCCTTTGCAGAATCATAACCGTCATTCATTACGTTAACGTAAATCTGGAGCGAGTTTACACCCGATACTGCATAAGAGATGTAGTAGCAGGGAGAGGAAATAGTAACGTATCTCCAGTACTCGTCAACACGGTATGCCTCATCAATGCCGAGATACTCGGAGAGACCTGCATAAACGTCGTCATACTCGTCAGCGGTGATCTTACCGTCTGCCATGATCTCCTCGTGACCGGGACCCTCGTACTGATTGAGGTAAATAGCCTGCTCGAAGCAGTCAACCTGTGTAGCGAGCATAATGGTCTGAATGGTGGAGAGGAGGTGATAGGTCTCTACAAGCTCAAGAGCATCGCCCTCAAGGTGGTTCTTTGCATACTGGATGTAGAGCATCTCCTGACCCTGAGAGTGAGTCTCAAGCAGGTCGAAGGACTGGGTGTACTGGTCGTCGTTATAAATCTCGTTCATATAGTGACCGAACTCGTGAGCTACGGTAGTGGAGGAATCGTATCCCCTACCGAAGTATGCGATAGGAAGATCAACGCCACGGATATAGGTAACGTATGCGCCCTCGTAGGTTCCTCTGAACATATTTCCGTCGGTAACAAGCTTGTTAAGCTCGTCGGAGAAGGAGATCTGCTTGTCGGGATTAGAGGTGAACGCCATACCCATATCGTCAATATAGTCGTTGAAGAGCTTATTGCCGAATGCGTCGTTGAAGAAGCTGTTGCTTACAACGCTGTAATAGGTGTCTATTGCGTCCTCATCAAGCTGACCGCCGGTAATGCTGCCCCACTTATCATAGATTGCGTTGTAAACGGGAGTGATGTACTCTCTTACGTATTCAACGAACTGAGCGGAATCCTGATATGTATAATCTCTGTCGTATACGTTCTCGTAAGCGTACTCAAGATAGTTGTCATAGCCGAGGATCTCTGCTATACGGATATTGTTAGCAACGAATTCAGCATAAAGAGTAGGAACTGTATCGCCGACTACGGGATTTGAAAGAGCATTGAACTCAAGCTCAATAGCATCGTTTCTGTTCTTGAGAGTGGTGTACTCCTCGTTAGCGTATGCGTTACTGTCAAAGAGGAATGCCTTTATCTCCTCCTCGGTTGCGCCCTCGAAGAAGAAGTCACGGAACATAGAGTCATACCAGGGCTGAGAGAGGGAGTAGAACTTTGCTACAAGGTCGGTGTAGTAGGTCTGCATATCGTTGTAGCGCTGCTCAAGAGCCTTATCTCTGTGGTTGCAGTAATAGAGTGTCATAGCGATAGAATACTGTCCCTGTGCCTCGAAGATAAGGTCGCTGTACTCCTCGTAAAGAGCCTCTGCCGCCTTATATGCATCGAAGAGCTCGCCCTCGGTGGTAAGACCGTGAAGAGCGGGATCGTACTTATCAGCGGAGTCGAGAATTGCAGAAAGCTGATTGTGCTTTTCCTCAAGAAGAGCCTTGTCGTCATCACCAAAGGTGAATCTGAGAAGCTCGTCGTACTTACCGGTCGTTTCAATATCGCCGGTGTGGTTACATCCGGTTCTGGTGCAGAAGGTGATTCTGGAGTTTTCAACAAGCTCGCTCATTTCATGGCCGAGCGCTGGGATCTCTTCATTTTCTTCCTTGCTGCAGCGTGTGCATCCGTTCTTGATTACGCCGGGTTTTGTGCAGGTGGGAGGGGTAGTACCAACGTACTGGATATTGTGGCCGAGCTTGGGAATAACCTCTTCCTTGATCTCGCCACAGCTACACTTGGACTTAATATAGCCGTCCTTACCGCAGAAGGCCTTCTTGGTTTCAAATTCCACAAATTCGTGAACGTGATCGTCGTCGCCGCCGTCATCGGGCTCGCCGCCGAGAATTCCGTTTATGGTATCTTTAAGCTCGTCGGGAAGGTAATCGCAAGCCACAAGGCTGATTGCCAATACCAACAAAATAAACAGAGTTAATAATTTTTTCATTGTCTTTCTCCTTTATTAAAATATGAAAATATTTTAGCACATAGCGACTGTAATTGCAATAGGAAAAAGCTAATTTTTGCAACTTTTTTAAAACAAAATTCATTTTACCGCAGAATAATTCAAAACGGGGTGGAAAAATACACAAAATATGAAGCCTTGCTTTGTGCAAGTTGTCAAAAATCAAATAATAAACATTTGTTCGACAAATTTCAAGCTTTTTAAGGGATAAAAAAAGAGCAAGCATAGCGCTTGCTCTTTTCGCTTATTTATTGCTTCTGATCTTTCTGACTATCATCATTACGATTTGTGCAATGATAATCACAAGATAGATGGGAATCGAGGAGGTACAGTAGCCGCTGAAGTCCAGCAGAACGTCGTCAAAGCTACAGTATCTACCCTGGGTGAAGTAGGGAAGCTGAAGGATCTCGGTAATTCCCGCAACCGCAAAGCCGGCAGCCAGGTTTACTACAAAGGCCAGAAGCTTGCCCGTAAGGTTCTTCTTAAAGATTATGTAATAGGTAAAGGAGCCGAGGAATCCAAGCACAAGGAATGCGCCGAAATGTCCGATAGACTTTCTTATAACGTAATAGAAGTTCTCGATGGTATCCTTCAGAGTGATACGCTCAACGTTAAGCAGGAAGGAGACCTCTGTCACCTCACCGTCATAGGAGGTAGATACGGTAATAGTGGTGCTTCCACCCGACAGAGCCTCGATAACACCGTCGGTGCCGATTTTTGCAACACTCTCGTCGGAGGATGTGTATGTAATGTCAAAGATTGTCGCATTCTCATCAAGGGTAGCGATAACCTTACCCGACTCGCCCTGCTTAATAGCGTAAGCGTTGTCGTCGCCGTCCCCATCCTTCCTTATATCGTCAAATTCAAGGTAAATATTCTCCGAGAGCACTTCCTTTACGGTGATGGTAATATGATCCTCGATAGTTTCTCCGCATTTTGCAGTTATGGTAACGCTTCCTGCGGCAATGCAGGTAACGACACCCTTCTGGGAAACGGTAGCGATATTCTCGTCAGAGCTGTACCACTCGATGTTTCCGTCAGCATCAGCGGGGTAGAGCTTTGCCGAAAGCTTAAGGGTAGAGCCGATATATCCAACGTTATCGTCAGCCTTTAAGGTCAGCGACTCGGGGGGAATGACAGGAATATCAAGCTCAGGAAGAATAGTAATCTCCACACTTGCACAAAGAGTAGGATCGGCAACAGAGGTAACCGTAATGGTTGCAGTGCCCTCCTTATTTGCGGTGAGAGATCCGGATTTGCTTACAGAAAGCACCGATTTATCCGAGGATTCCCAGGTAACCGACTTGTCGGAGGTATTCATGGGGGTAAACTTGACCTCAAGCTTATGCTTTTCCCCAACGTGAAGCTCGGTGGGAATATTGCCGATCTCAATCTTCTCGGGGTTGATCTTAGACACAGTAACCCTGATCTCGTCGGCGATCTCGCCGTTCTCGACCGATGAAACTGTAATTGTAGCAGTACCTTCACCCTCGGCAACGAATTTACCGCTTGGGTAAACCGAAAGCACATCCTCGTCGGAGGAGGAATAGCTTAAGGAGGGATTTGTCGCATCAGAGGGATAAACCTTACAGTCTACCGTACCCGATTGACCGATATAGAGGATAATATCCTCCTCGTATTCATTTTTACCGACGGTAAGCGAGAGGATCTTCACGTCCTCAACCAAAACCGCCTCTACCTCTGGCTTTTGAATATCGGTTGCTATCTCATCAAACTTATCTCCGACCGAGTTGCTGATATTGGAGGACTCGCTTCCGGGAGTCAGTGCCTGCAGAATAAGAATAACTATTAAACCGATATAGCCGATAATAATTCCGGCTTTCAGTAGGAATTTAAAAACGTTTTTTGATTTACTCATACGTTTTCCTCCCTGAAAATAAATAATACTAATTATAGCATACAGAGGACAAAATGACAATGTTTTTTTACAAAAAATGCCCAAAAATCTCTAAAATCGGACAAAAAATAAACATTTGTATCGCTAAAAAGACTAAAAATTCCAAAAATTCACTATTGACTTTTATATAGATTTAAGGTATAATAAAAACACCTATGGGGCCGTAAGGGTTTCGACGGGGATTTTGAGGTATGATAAGCGTGGCGGGCAGGATAATCCCGTTAAAATGTCCAACCTTAAAAATAAACGACAACAAAACTGTTGCTCTTGCAGCGTAAGCTGTGATGCGGCACTAATGCCGCCCGTACCGTGGATGAGGACTACGGCTTCCACCGTGCGTCAAATCAGTAGTGAACTTGAACCGAGATTTCGCACTTGTATCGGTCAAGCATAAAAGGGCTACCAAGGTCAGAGCCTGTCTATCGGCGCTGACGGCGGGAAATTTCAGTAGATAAGACTGCCCACGGAGAAGGTTATATCAAGAGGTTTTCGGACACGGGTTCAACTCCCGTCGGTTCCACCAAAAAGGAAAAGAGGACACGTAAATTGCCCTCTTTTTCTTTTTCACGAACCCGATAGGGAGCTGAACCCGCTCGCGCTTCGCGCTTTGTTTGCTCTACCGCTCCAACTTCGCTATGTTCTCTCTAACGTTTCTGCGCGAATACGGGTGCACATACCCCACTTGGAGATCGACAAGCTCGCTTGTCAGGCGAAAAGTGTGGGTATATTCGCCTTTGGCGAAACCCCGTCGGTTCCACCAAAAAAAGTCGTATCAATAGGATACGACTTTTTTTATCCAAGTCGCAGACTTGGTATATCATCAGCCCTTTTGGGCTGGATATCATCTCGCCTTTGGCGAGTATATCATCACCGAAGGTGTATTCCTCTGCGACTTGATGAGATACAAAACTTCGTTTTGATGATATGCAATTTCTGCGAAATTGATGATATACAAGGCTTTCGCCTTGATTTTATAGCAAAATATAGGCTTGCCTGGATGATTTTCGTCCTTGCAAGGCTTTTTTGTTTTTTAGCCGTAAAACATAAATCGTTCAATTTATAGGGTATCGTTCAATTATTGATTTTTTTACTAAAATTTCTTTTTCTGCTTAAAACCTATTGAAATATTTTCTAAAAAGGTGTATAATGAATATGCCAAACCAACTGAATAATTAAAGCAAGGGCTATTTTTATCTTTATGGGATAGTTATACCCTTTTGTAGTCACGTCAATAATGAATTTGTTAAAAATGCAAATTTCTACTGACGTGGTGAAAATCGGACATTGGTTCTTGCTATATCGGTTGGTTTGGCGACTATCGGAGTTTGCGTTTTTAGTGCGGTTTACTTCGGTAGCCGCACTTTTTGTTTTTAAGGAGGAGTCGCCTATGGGATGTTGAATTTATGGTAAATATAAAAAGCAAAAATAACAAAATAAGGAGAAAAGAAAATGAAAAAATTATTAGCAGTATTATTATTAATGTCGGTCTTTATGTTCTCACTCGTCGCTTGCGGTGGAACTGAAGAGGCAAAAAAAAGTCCTGAGGAACTCATCATTGAGGATGTAAAAAGCACTGTTTCGGCTAGAATTATTACAACTATAATTTTGAACTATGACACAGAAGGCACACCCATAATCACGCATTATGTTAATGAGATAAGCGAAAACAAGTTTGAAGTAACAGGAAAAGTAACTGTACGCGATAAATACGGAGATACTTATACAGGCAAATATGATGCGGTTGTTGAGTATGACCCTGCGGAAGAAGATAGCTATGTTGTTTCGTTTGACTTAGGTACGCTATATAAAGACAAATAAATTTGTAATTATATCGTCAAAATTGAAAGTACCCCGGTAAAAGATCATCCGCTTTTGTGGTTGTCTTCTTTTAGTCGCTCTTTCACAAAAAGAAAAAGGACGCCTAGTGCGTCCTTTTTCTTTTTGACGAACCTCCGTTCGTTGAACCCGCTCGCTTTTGTACTATTTATTTAAAATGCAAACTAAACCTTATAAAAGTATACAAATCAAGCCATTCGATCCCTCGTTGATAATCTTACCAAGCGTCTCACCCAGCTTTTCTCTCGACTCGTCGGGCATGTGAGAGAGCTTGGCGTTCATGCCGTCGCTGACCATATCATAAAGCGACTTTCCGAACATATTATACTCCCACACCTTGTCGGGATTTTCCTCGAACTCGCCCTGCAGGAACTTAACGACCTCCTCCGACTGCTCCTCCGAGCCGATAACAGGGCAGAGATCCGCCTTGATGCCGGTCTTGATCATATGAATAGAATCTGCGTGAGCGGTCACCTTAACGCCATAGCCGTTGGCCTGCTTAACGAGAGTGGGCTCCTCAAGCTTCAGATCCTTAATTGAGGGCATAACTATTCCATAGCCCTTTTCCTCCACGTCAAGGAGCGCATCCTCAATCTTCATATATCTGTCACGGATCTCGGCAAGCTCCTTTACGGTGGAAAGCAGCTCCTTTTCGTCCGCAATATCCACACCGCACATCTCGCTTACAACCTTATAATACTCCTCCTCTGCCACAGGAATACTAAACTGCGCTGTTCCGTCACCTGCGTTTACCGACACACGCTCAAAATTATAGCCGCCAATCTGTCTTTCAATGTCACCCAGCTTGCTGACCCCGTCGGAAAAGCTGCGTATCTCATCAAGCATTCCCACACGGAGAGGATGACAGTCGGGCAGTACACGGCACCAGGCAGGCATGCTGAAGCTCATCTCACGGACAGGGAACTCCGACAGCACAAGTGCAAGGATCTCCCGAATATCCTCGGCATCCAGCTCGGGACAGCAGACCAATGCCACAGGAACGCCGTGCTTTTCCTCAAGCTCGTGAGCCAGCTCGTGGGCATAATCGCTGTCGGGATTTGCAGAGTTGAGAATAATGGCAAATGGCTTGCCGTATTCCTTAAGCTCCTTTGCGACACGCTCCTCTGCGGGAATATAGCTTTCACGTGGAATACCGGCAATAGAGCCGTCGGTGGTAACAAGCATAGCGATCGTGGCGTGCTCGCCGATAACCTTGCTTGTGCCAAGCTCTGCCGCATCGGCAAAGGGCATCGCATCCTCCGACCAGGGGGTGATAACCATACGGTTTTCGCCGTTTTCCTCGGCACCGATAGCGCCCTCAACCAGATAACCCACGCAGTCAACCATCTTCACACGGAATTCTATACCCTCGTCAAGAGTCACTCTGACCGACTCGTCGGGCACGAACTTCGGCTCGGTGGTCATAATCGTTCTGCCCGAGGCGCTCTGGGGCATTTCGTCAAGGGTGCGTTGCCTGTCGTATTCGTCCTCAATATTGGGAATAACCACGTTATCGAGGAACTTGTGAATGAAGGTGGATTTTCCGCTTCTCACAGGCCCAACAACGCCTATGTAAATATCTCCGCCCGTTCTTTTTGCAATATCCGAATAAATAGAATTATCGCTCATAATCTCTCTCCTTGTAAAAAAATCTTTCATACAAGCCTATGAGCGAGGGCAGAGAATTATCCCATATCGAAAATAAAAAAAGGATAAAGTCACAGAAAAACCGTGGTCTTTATCCTTTTTTCTTTGTTTTATACTAAATTATGCTTTGTTAGCAGAACCGAAGAGAGTAATCTTCTCTCTTACAGTCGCCTTGATGGCCTCAACGCCGGGTGAGCAAGCAAAAAACGTTGATAACGGTTTTTGCGCCGCGAAGTCAATTAAGCAAGAAGTCGGCAGAGCTGTAGACTTGCGAAGGCGATAGGCGACGACTATGCGACTTGACGGGGCGGACGGCGGTTAATTATGCTTTGTTAGCAGAACCGAAGAGAGTAATCTTCTCACGAACTGTTGCCTTAATAGCCTCAACGCCGGGAGCAAGAAGCTTTCTGGGGTCAAAGCCCTTACCCTGAAGGTCCTTGCCCTCCTCAATGTATGTACGGGTAGCAGCAGCGAAGGAAAGCTGGCACTCGGTGTTAACGTTGATCTTGGAAACGCCGAGAGAAATTGCCTTCTGGATCATCTCAGCAGGAATACCTGTACCGCCGTGAAGAACTAGGGGCATATCGCCTGTCTGCTGGCTGATAGCCTCGAGAGCATCGAAGCGGAGACCGGGCCAATTCGCAGGATACTTACCGTGGATATTACCGATACCTGCCGCAAGCATAGTTACACCGAGATCGGCGATCATCTTGCACTCGTTGGGATCAGCAACCTCGCCTGCGCCTACAACGCCGTCCTCTTCGCCACCGATAGAGCCAACCTCAGCCTCAAGGGAAATACCCTTTGCTGCGCAAACTGCCGCAAGCTCCTTGGTCTTTGCGATATTCTCGTCAATGGGGTAGTGAGAGCCGTCGAACATTACGGAGGAGAAGCCTGCCTCGATGCACTTATAAGCGTGCTCGTAGGAGCCGTGGTCAAGGTGGAGAGCAACGGGAACAGTGATGCCGAGACCCTCGATCATACCCTCAACCATACCAACGATGGTCTTATAGCCGCACATGTACTTACCTGCGCCCTCGGACACACCGAGAATAACAGGGGAGTTCATCTCCTGAGCGGTAAGAAGTATAGCCTTGGTCCACTCCAGGTTGTTGATATTAAACTGGCCAACTGCATAGTGGCCTGCCTTTGCCTTGTTAAGCATTTCCTTAGCAGAAACTAACATTTGAATATATCTCCTTGTTAAAAAATTATCCTTATATATTATACTAAATCCGTCGGCTAAAATCAATAGATAAATGATAAAAAATCCCCATCAAATAAAAAATAATAAATATATTAGCAGCCTGATCCTCCGTTCCCTTGTCAATATCCCTTTATTCTCACGGATTAGCTGACCGAAGCTGTAAACAAAAAAGCGAGCCTACCCGAAGGTAGGCTCGCTAAAAAAATTATAGGTGGTTAGCAAGTATTATTTCAACTAATTTTTGTACGGCCGTTTTTCCTTCTTCACGAGTATATGAATTGTTGCAAATCATTTTTTTGTTATCGTAGATTTCGTCTCGATCTACAACATATTTAAACTCTTTACCGTCCTTTTTGAAACGCAATATGATATTGCCAAAATACTTAGTCGAGTAATCAAGATAAGTAATTTCTCCTCCAACCTCTCTTACAACATTATTCAATTCTGTGAGTATAACCTTTTTTCTGCTTGGTTTAAAAAGCCATTTCATAAATTTTCTCCTTACGGCATAATCCAAGGAATATTATTTGAAATTAGATATTGTATTTCAGTAATAATTGTCTTATCAAGCAATGGTGTTGAGCTAATTAAAGGAAAAATCCAGAACCGGCTTATAAAGCGTTGATGATTCCTATATACAGAAAATTTAATAAAAACCATGTCAAAGCGATAATTTGCACAGCAGTACTTTCTAAACAATCTTTTATTAGCAATCCGATCGGACTTTGATAAAATATTCCATATATCGCATAAATCAAAGTTACAATTATAAATGCTACATAATTTATTAACCATGGAATAACCTTATATATTTTCAATGGGTAATCTTGATTATCTTTTTTTAGTAAAAGCTTTCTAAAAAATGAGTCACGATGTACGATCATTTTTTCATTTCCAGAAAATCGCAATCCCCCTTGACTTTGAGTTGAAAAAACCCACGTGACCATAAGAGTTACTAAAATAATCAGTAATAGAAGGTATTTAGTCATTTAAACTCTCCCAAGATTAATTCATAATGAAATTAACTACGCTATTACTACCCATACTGACAAACGGATTAACAATCGTTGTGCCGACAATTTTAATTGCAGCGTTCACAAAAGCTTTCTTGATTCCTTGGTTAACAGCTGTCTGTATATCTTTACCATATAAGTTGTTTACAAGTGCATACTGTTTACTACCAAAGCCATATCTTTGCGCAGCGGTAATTAATGCTTTAACTCCCTGTGCCGCTCTTCCTGTCATATCATCATAAATAGACGCAAGAGTTCTAAGGTTTTTAGCTCCTGCTCCGCTGATAGCCCCACCAATTGCTCCTAAAACAGTTGAAATTGCAAGACATCCACTTGGATCGCAGAAATTAACAGGATCATTGTAGCAGTAAGCATACAGGTTAAGACCATTTACAGACTCGGGATCAAGGTAGATTGAATCATCAGGCGAGATAAATCTACGCCAAGCGGGATTGTAGTATCTTGCATTAAGGAAATAAAGGCCTATGTCCTCATCGTGGTAATAGCTTCTGTAACGGATTGGGTTGTAGTAGGCAAGGTCTACATTCGACGAAGCAAATCTGTTGCAATTACCCCATGCATCATACTTATATTTTACCACAGTGTTACCGGGGCTGTCAAGTATTTCTATAATGTATCCTCTTGAATTGTTATACATGAAAAAGCGAGCCTACCCGAAGGTAGGCTCGCAGGGGTTTGTTTTTAAGATATTAAGTAAGCAGTTTTGCTTATGAATGTGATTTGCTATTTATGGTTTTAATATTTTCCAATTTTTTATTTAACCAATTTAAATCTTCAATAAACTCTTCATCTTGCCAAGAAAGAAATTTATATCTATGCTTTTTATCCACCCAAACCAATAATGTAGATGCGGTCAAAAATCCATCGTCAAATATTTCAACTATTTCATTTTTATCATTAAATATTGTTATGCTTAAATATATGTTCTCTGATTTTTTGTTTTCAAGTTCGTTACCATATTCGCAAACAAGAATATAGTTTAACTCATCAACTAATTTTTGTAATTTAATATACAAGTCACTATTCATTAAATCTTCTATTTCATTATTGCAATATAACGACAATACTTCATGCAAATTTTCATTCATAAGTCTTGTTCCTTTTACATTTTTGTTAAACTCCACCATAGCCACCTAGCAACAGTTCCAGAAGTTTTATTAACCTTTGGATTCCACTTTTGAAGTTGCCAGTGCCATTCTCCAATACTTTTAATACCTTTAGCTACTTTATGACCATGATTATGGAACGATAAAACTCTTATTTTTTTTGCTCCTGTTTGGAAACGCATACCATAATAATCTCCATATTTCCCAACACCATTAATAGATTTAACATTAAAAGTACTAAATACAGAGGAAGCTACAGTTCCAAAAGTTGCAATTGCAGCTGTGGATAATAATAACGTGTTGTAAAGTCCATTGCTTATACCGGCTGTGTCTATAATCCAGTTGCCATTTCCAGTTGCTTCTTGTATTTCGGCACTCATAAATCCTAAAGAACCTAGACCAGCAGTTGCCGTTACACCACCAACAATTCCAGTGAGAGTAGCTCCAGTGGCTATGGCTCCAGCAATGGCTATACCACCACTGACCAATGCGGCAATTCCAACCATACCTAACCCTACTGCAGTCAAAGTATTATTATCACCATGTACACCAACAATTGTTAACCCCATTCCAACGATCGCTAATCCACATAAAATTAATGTTGAAACAGCAACATATCCACTCGGATCTGCATAATTTACAGGATCATTGTAACAGTAAGCATACAGGTTAAGTCCGTTAGGAGTTTCAAGATCAAGATATTCGGTGCTATCCGGACTTATAAATCTACGCCACTGGGGATTGTAGTATC
>JAZSMV010000012.1:0-7874 GCA_045536065.1 Eubacteriales bacterium
CAAGTGAAGTTTTTGCTTCGCAAAAGTGAAATAAATACCGAAAGGAAGAAAATAAAATGAAAGAACTAGCGAAAAATTACAATCCTGCCGAGTTTGAGGACAGGATATACGAAAATTGGTGCGAGAAGGGTTATTTCAAGCCCGACTCGGACGATAAGAAGCCTAACTTCTCTATCGTTATTCCCCCGCCTAACGTAACAGGTCAGCTCCACATGGGTCACGCTCTTGACGAGACCCTCCAGGACATTCTCGTTCGTACCAAGAGAATGCAGGGCTACTCTACCCTTTGGGTACCCGGCACCGACCACGCAGGTATTGCCACACAGATCAAGGTTGAGGAGCGACTTCGTGTGGACGAGGGTCTGTCCCGCTATGATCTGGGACGTGAGAAGTTCCTTGAACGTGTTTGGGCGTGGAAGGACTCCTACGAGGCTCACATAACCGGTCAGCTTAAGAAGCTGGGCGCTTCCTGCGACTGGTCAAGACAGAGATTTACTATGGACGAGGGTTGCTCGAGAGCGGTTCGTGAGGTATTCGTAAACCTCTACAACAAGGGCCTTATCTACCGTGGTCACAGAATTATAAACTGGTGTCCCAGATGTCTTACCGCACTCTCGGATGCAGAGGTTGAGTACAAGGATCAACCCGGCTTCTTCTGGCATATCAAGTACCCCATCAAGGGCGAGGACGGTTACGTTGAGATAGCTACCACAAGACCCGAGACAATGTTCGGCGACACCGCAGTTGCGGTTAATCCCGATGACGAGAATACAAAGCATCTTATCGGCAAGACCCTTATTCTGCCTATCGTTGGCAGAGAGATCCCCGTTATCGCCGACGATTACGTTGAGATCGGCTTCGGCACAGGCTGTGTAAAGATCACTCCCGCCCACGACCCCAACGACTTCCTTGTAGGTCAGCGCCACGGTCTTGAGCAGATCAAGGTTATGAACGACGATGCCACAATGAACGCATACGCAGGCAAGTATGAGGGAATGGAAAGATACGCCTGCCGTAAGGCTCTTGTTGCCGACCTTGAAAGCGAGGGCTATCTCGTTAAGACCGAGCCTCACGATCACAATGTTGGCACCTGCTACCGCTGTGGAACTACCGTTGAGCCTCTTACCAGCGACCAGTGGTTCGTTAAGATGAAGCCCTTGGCAAAGCCTGCTATCGAGGCGGTTGAAAACGGCTCTATCCGTTTCGTTCCCGAGAGATTTTCCAAGAACTACTTCAACTGGATGAACAATATCCTTGACTGGTGTATCTCCCGTCAGCTCTGGTGGGGTCACAGAATCCCTGCCTTCTACTGCGACGAGTGCGGTCACATGGAGGTATCCAAAACCGACATCACCGCCTGCCCCAAGTGCGGCGGTGCCGTAAGACAGGAGGAGGACGTGCTTGACACCTGGTTCTCCTCTGCCCTCTGGCCCTTCTCCACTCTCGGCTGGCCCGACAAGACCGCCGACCTTGCGAGATACTATCCCACCGACACCCTGGTAACAGGCTATGACATCATCACCTTCTGGGTATCGAGAATGATCTTCTCCGGCCTTGAGCATATGGACGAGAAGCCCTTCTCTACCGTATTTATCCACGGTCTTGTACGTGACGCACAGGGCAGAAAGATGTCCAAGTCGCTTGGCAACGGCATCGATCCTCTGAAGATTATCGACGAGTACGGCGCAGACGCACTGAGATTTGCTCTTGCGACAGGTAATGCGCCCGGCAACGATATGAGATTCTCCGACGAGAAGATCGAGGCGGCGAGAAACTTTGCAAACAAGCTCTGGAACGCATCGAGATTCGTGCTTATGAACCTGACCGAAGGTGACGAGGAGCTTCTTGCTCCCGCAAAGGAGAGCGAGCTCACTATCGAGGACAAGTGGATCCTTGCGAGATTTAACAAGCTTGCAAAGAGCGTAAACGACAACGTAGCCAACTACGAGCTTGGCGTTGCGCTCTCCGAGATCTATTCCTTCACCTGGGACAGCTTCTGCGACTGGTATATCGAGATGGCGAAGAGCCGTATCTTCGAGGGCGGCGAGCCTGCTCTCACCGCAAAGAGAACTCTCCTTCGTGTTCTCTCGGGTATTCTCGGTCTGCTTCACCCCTATATGCCCTTCATCACCGAGGAGATCTACCAGGCTATCCCCCACACCTGCGAGTCGATTATGATAAGCAGCTATCCCCAGTTCGACCCCAGCCTTGATTACGCAGAGGCAGAGGCTCACGTTGAGCGCATCATCGCCTGCATTACGGCTATCAGAACACGCAGAGCCGAGATGAACGTTCCCCCCTCGAAGAAGGCGAAGCTCTACGTTGTAACCAAGTATGAGGACACCTTCAGAAGTGCGGCGAAGATCCTTGAGAAGCTTGCCGGCGCATCCGAGGTAATTCTTACCGACAGCTATGAGTCTGACGATGCGGTTATGATCGCAACCGATGCAGGCCGCCTTTACATTCCTCTTGCCGAGGTTATCGACTTTGAGAAGGAGAGAGCAAGACTTTCTGCCGAGATGAAGAAGAACGACGGCGAGATCGAGCGAATTGAAAAGAAGCTTGCAAACGAGGGCTTTGTTGCCAAGGCACCTGCGGCTGTTATTGAGGGCGAGAGAGCGAAGCTTAAGAAGTATCTCGAAATTAAGGAATCGCTTTCCGCCGCTCTTTCCAAGTTAAACTGATATGGATAAGAAAGAAAAGAATATTGAAGAGATTGTAGTATTTTCGGGGCAGTATGAGGACTGTCCCGAGAACGCAAGACTTGTGATAGCCGAGGGAATAGAGGAGATCGGCGAGAACGCCTTCCGTGACTTTGAGCATCTCACCGAGATCACCCTGCCCCGCTCCCTGAAGCGAATATCCGCCTGCGCCTTTGCGGGCTGTATGAACCTTAAAAAAGTGGTGCTCCAGCTCGGTGTTGAGGAGATTCTTGACGAGGCATTTTCCTCCTGTCCGTCGCTGACAGGCATCATTATTCCCGACTCGGTCAAGAGGATCGGCGAGGGCTGCTTTGAGGCCTGCGCCAGTCTTTCCAGCCTTAAGCTCTCGGAGTCGCTGATTATGATTGGCTCGGGCGCTTTTTCCTACTGCTTTAATCTTACCGAGGTGACCATTCCCGACAGCTGCGTGCTGGTGGAATTCAACGCCTTTGCGGGCTGCTTTTCGCTTGAGGGCGTGAAGCTTTCCTGCAATATGGGACTTATCGACGAGTCTACTTTTGAGGGCTGTCGATCGCTAAAATACGTCGATATGCCAACTAAACTTGTCAAAATCGGGCGCAGAGCCTTTAAAGGCTGCACTTCGCTCGCCTCTATTATACTTCCCGTCAGTACGGGAGTTATCGGCTTTGACGCCTTTGCCGACTGCACCTCACTCACCAGAATCGCTATCCCCAAGGACCTGCGTGAGATAGAGGACATGGACGCATTCGGCGGCTGTGACACGCTTTCGGAGATCTCCTTTGGCGGAAGCCGTGAGCGATGGGAGAGCATTATGCATGGCGGTATTCTGACGGTGCAAAAGAGCGATCTGACCGTTGGCGTTCCCACGGTCAGCTTTATGAATCTGGAGTAAAAATATGGCTAAAAAATACAAATGTCTTGTGCTGGACCACGACGATACGGTGGTGGACAGCTCGGCATCTATACACTACCCCTCCTTCGTGGAGTATCTGAAGATCGCAAGGCCTCACCTTGCCGACAAGTACACCCTGGAGGAGTATTTTGAGAAGAACTTCAAGCCGGGAATTTTGGAGCTTTTTACCGACGAGATCGGTCTTTCGGAGAGCGAGCTTGCCGAGGAGGAGGCATTCTGGCGTGAGTATGTGAAAAATCATATTCCGGGAAGCTATCCGGGTATGGCGGAAATTATCGCCGACTTCAAGGCAGGCGGCGGCATTGTGGCGGTGGACTCCCACTCGCTGACCGAGAATATTATCCGTGACTACAAGTCCAACGGTCTGCCCGAGCCTCACATAATCTACGGCTGGGATATTCCGAAGGAAATGCGCAAGCCTGCGCCGGGCACTCTCCTTGACCTTATGGAGAAATATGGCCTTTCGCCCGAGGAAATTCTTGTGGTTGACGATCTGAAGCCGGGCTATGATATGGCACGTGCGGCAGGCGTTCACATTGCGGCAGCAGGCTGGGCTCACAACGTACCCGAGATCGCATCCTTTATGCGACAGAACTGCGAGTATTTCTGCGAGAGCGTGGAGGATTTGCGGAAAATCTTATTTAGCTGATTCACAGTTACTCTGCCGGACGAACAATGGGAAAAAATGCAGTGAGCAGATAAAAACGGTTGATAACCGTTTTTATCGTAGCGAATGCGCAGAAACAAGGAGTAATGGGAGCAAGGCTTGTCCTTGCGAGCAGGACGACTATGTTTCAAGAGTTGGAGCAGAATTCAGAATTAGCCTCGCCTTGTAGGAGAGGTGGCGGCGTAGCCGACGGAGAGGTATTGTAAGGGCGACCATTGGTCGTCCGCTTGATGAGGCATTTACCCTTGCCGAAGTCTAAGCCGATGAAGGCTCCGAGAAGGAGATCCTTCGCTCCTTTGGTTAAGCCTTCTCCAAGATAGGAGAAGGGGGACCAACGAAGTTGGTGGATGAGGATGACCCTTGCCGAAGTCTGAATGGCAAAAGGCTCCCACACGGAGATCCTTCGCTCCTTTGGTACAGTCTCCGAGAAGGCTGACTGCCGCTCAGGATGACAGTAAGAAAATGAAGTTTGTGCTTTGCACAAGTGAAGTTTGCCTTACGGCAAGTGAAGTTTCGGCTATGCCGAAGTGAAGTTTGCCTTACGGCAAGTGAAGTTCGCCTTACGGCAAGTGAGGTTTTGCCTTGCGGCAAAGCCTGTGTGATTTAGTCACAGAATTTTTTTCCTTTTTATGCTAAAATGAGCAAAAAGAAAGGAGATTTCTTATGAAAAAAACTATTTCATTATTTATATTGGTTATTTTTACGGCCGGTCTGCTTGTGGGCTGTGTAAATTTGGGAAATAGCTCCACAAACGGTGGCGGAAACGACACAACTTCGGGTGGCGGCTCCGAAAGCAGCGGTGAAAACGGCGAAAATTCGGGCAGCGGCTCCGAAAGCGGCGGTGAAAACGGCACAGCTTCGGGCAGTGGCTCCGAAAGCAGCGGTGAAAACGGCGAAAATTCGGGCAACGGCTCCGAAAGTAGCGGTGAAAACGGCACAGCTTCGGGTAACGGCTCCGAAAATAGCGGTGAAAACGGCGAAAATTCGGGTGGCGGCCCCACCAACGAGGAAATTCCCGTAGGTACAGGCGTGGGAGATCGCTTCGGCTCTATCACCCTTGAGCGTGAGGGTGGCGGAACGGTTTCGCCCGACGACTACCGTGGAAAGATCGTTATCGTCAACATCTGGGCAACCTGGTGTCCGCCCTGCAAGGCAGAGCTGCCCGACTTTGATAGAATTGCTACCGAGTACGAGGATGAGCTGGTGATAATCGCCGCCCATGACTACTCGGGCAGAGCCAATGCGCCTGCATATATTGAAAACAACTTCCCAAGCAGTAAGATTATCTTCGCCTACGACAGCTATTACGGTGACGCATTCTTTGCGGCAGGCGGTACAAAGTACGTACCCAGAACTGCCATTCTCGACCAGAACGGCGTAATCGTTTACGCCCAGGACGGCATGATGACCTACGAGCAGCTGGTTTCGATTATCGAGGGTCTGCTGTAAATATTGCCAACTGCAATCTTTCGAACGTCCCGCAGGGGCGTATATCGAAGGTTCCGAAGGAGCGTATATCGACAAAACACCTCATCAAGCGGACGACCAATGGACGCCCCTACAATACCTCTCGGTCGGCTACGCCGCCACCTCTCCTACAAGGCGAGGCTAATTCTGCACCAACTCTTGAAACATAGTCGTCCTGCTCGCAAGGACAAGCCTTGCTCCCATTACTCCTTGTTTCTGCGCATTCGCTACGTCAAAAACGATTATTAACCGTTTTTGCCTGCTCACTGCATTCAGCATTCTGCATTAATTCCACCTCAGCCGTCACCGAAGGTGACACCATCTCCCACCGGGGAAGGCTATATCAGCGACAGCCGCCTTGCAATATTATTCTTCACCTCCCCCTTGCGAAGCTTGTAGCTCTTCTCGGATAGCGCCCAAAGGTCGCTTGTAGCATAGCCTCTGCCGTCGGCTATGTCGTTTATAAAGCTTATGGCATCCCTCGTTCCCGCTATCTCCATAGCGGCGTCAAGTATGCGATAGTTGAGAAATCTACATTCCATTATTACGTTATAGGGAGCATTTTTGCGCAGGATAATTCCCTCCCTGCGAGGATAGTCGGCGCAGAGGGCGGACACTACCCTTTCCACTCCCTCGTCCATCAACAGCTCATCATACATCTTACTTCCTCCAGCTCAAGCCGCAGCTCCTCAAGACCACGCTGAAGCCTGCGCAGATTTATCAGCGCCTCGCTTGCCTCGGCTACGGTTGCCTCAAGCTCGGGAATCCAGCTCTCAGGCGACTTCTCCGCCCAGGTCGGTATCATCTCAAAAAGCAGATTGTGTACCGAGAGCATCTCCTCGTTTTCTCTTATCCTGGCGGATATTTTCGCCATATCACGGTGGATCTCCAGGGGGCTTCGGTAAAGCCTGGGCGGTTGGCCCTCCCTCACGTTCATACAGGAATACATTTTTTTACTTCCTTTCTTCTCTTTTTTTGTTTTTCCTTTCTATGTCACATATTTCGTGACTGTTTGTCGAGTGCAACAACGGGTTTGTTGCTCATTGCGTGACAATTATAACACAGCATTTGTAACTTGTCAAGTGACATTTTCAAGATTTTTTTGAAAAAACTATTGCATATTACGTGACAATATGTTATAATTAGGCAGAATGTGTCGAAGGAGAAAAAGCGGGGCAGAATTTTGCGACCTTTTAACGCATTTTTTGGGCTTTCAAAGCGGATTTTTTCGCTTTATTTTCTTAACTTCGGGCATAATATTAAGTTTACAAAGGATTTTGGGCGACAAAATGGTAGGCGAAAGAATCAGAGCTTTAAGAAAGAGAAATATGATGTCACTTGAGCAGCTTGCCGAGCAGATCGGCACCTCAAGACAGACGGTGCACAGATACGAAACGGGTGCTATAGCCAATATTCCAAGAGATAAGGTTGAGGCCATGGCGCAGGCTCTCGGAACTACTCCCCAGAGGCTTATGGGCTGGGAAAGTGACGGAGATATTCCTGCTATTAGTAATATTAAGGTAGCGAAGGTAACTGTGGCGAAGAAGAAAAAACTGCCGATGCTCGGCAACGTTGCCTGCGGCGAGCCCATTTTCGCAAACGAGGAGAAGGACTGCTACGTGGGTATCACCGAGGTTGACGCTGATTTTTGCCTTAAGGCAAGGGGCGACAGTATGATAAACGCCAGGATCTTCGACGGCGACCTGCTCTTTGTAAAAAAGCAGGAGAGCGTTGATAACGGCGAGATCGCCGTTGTGCTTATCGACGACGAGGCGACGGTAAAGCGTGTGTACTTTGACCGTGAGGTTGGAATTCTGACCCTTATGCCCGAGAACCCGACCTATAAGCCTATGCGCTATATGGGTAGTCAGCTGGACAGAATCAGAATTCTCGGCAGAGTGGTGTCGGGACAGTATAGGATTTAGTGAGCAGACAAAAACGGTTAATAATCGTTTTTGTCGTAGCGAATGCGCAGAAACAAGGAGCAATAGGAGCCGAGTGTACCGAGGCGAGTAGTGCGACTATGTTTCAAGAGTTGGAGCAGAATTCAGAATGCAGAATGCAGAATGCAGAATGCGTATACCGCTTGCGGTATATTGCCAAGCGAGGAGATGCTACTGAGTGGTAGTACAGAGAGTGTAAT
>JAZSMV010000131.1:0-12995 GCA_045536065.1 Eubacteriales bacterium
AAGGACTCCTTCTACGGTCAGCACTCCCCCGAGAAGTCGCCCGTATACTACGAGCTGCTTCAGAAATGGGAAAGCTGGACGCGCCTTGGCGTTAAGGCAAGCGAGATGGAATCTGCCGCCCTCTTTGTTGTGGCATCTGCACTTCACGTGCGTTGCGGCAGCTGCTTCCACGTTATATGGAACCAGGAGAGAGAGAAGGCGGGTCTTGATATGCCTATGACCGAGGACACCTCGGGAGCTATCAAGGTAGGTATTGAAGCGATGAAAAAAATCATCGCTAATGATATTGCCAGATCCGGTAAAAACGAAAAAGGCTGATAATTTACTATCTCAATACAGCACGCATTCAATATAGCAGGCAGGAAAATGCAAAGGAAATTGGAATTAGGTTGAAATCCTACGGATTTCTTCATTTATAGCCTTTTTCTACCGCCGTTTGCTGAACTCTCGTCGTACCTATGTACGCCTTCGGTCGCAAACGACGCTTTTTCCTCAAATCTGCCAATATCTATTATTTTTTCTGAAAAGGACAGAATATGGAAAACGTTCTCGTAATCGGTATTGCCGGCGGATCGGGTAGCGGAAAGACCACCCTGGCTAAAAATATTGTAACTCATTTCTCCGACCGTATCAGCGTGCTTCGTCACGATGATTACTATAAGTGTCAGGACGATATTCCTATGGAGGAGCGTGTTAAGACCAACTACGACCACCCTCACGCATTTGATACCGATCTTCTGATCTATCATATTGACGAGCTGAAGGCTGGCCGTGACGTCCTCTCGCCCACCTACGACTACACCCACCATACAAGATCTGCTGAAACACGTCAGGTTAAGGCCAACAAGGTGGTTGTGCTTGAGGGTATTCTTATCCTTGAGAACGAGCGACTTCGTGAGCGACTTGATATGAAGATCTACGTGGACACCGACGCAGACGTGCGAATTCTCAGGAGAATTCTCCGTGACGTAAAGGAGCGAGGCAGAAGCCTTGACTCGGTAATCGGTCAGTATCTGGCGACTGTAAAGCCCATGCACGAGGCCTTCGTTGAGCCCAGCAAGAGATACGCCGATATTATCGTTCCTGTCGGCGGCGAAAACGCTGTTGCCTGCCAGATGATCGTGGATCAGATCGAAAGGCACCTAGGATAAGTGCAAAGTTCAAAGTGCAAGGTGCAAAGTTATTTGATCATATTTTATCAACTTTGAACTTAAAAAAGCTCCCCTTGGGATATGGGGAGCTTTTTTTATTGTTTACTAATTTTTAAGTGACATTGCGTTGGAGATAAAGGATGCAAGCGAGAGAAGGACGAAGGGGATGATAGGAAGAAAATCCTCGGGCGATGCGGCAGAAACATTGTTGCCGCCGGGAAGTGACAGGCTGATAAGTACAAAGATATAGGCTACGTCAAGAAGCATAACCAGAATCGCAAGAAGCTTCCAGCCTGTGCAGACGTGAATTATCTTAAGTATAGTGCCCACAAGGCCTGCCGCAGCAATAATCAAGCCGAATACGAGGAGCAAAGCAATGCCGATGCCCTCCCATCCGCCACCCTGGGCGTTATGCTTTTCGGCGGCGATGAAGTTGTAGATCAGCATTCCAAGGCCGAAAAGCAGATAAAAAACGTGAACGCTGAGCGATACCTTTCCACGTGTCATATTTTTTCTCCTTTCATACTCAGTTGCGCTTGATAGACGCAATATTTGATATAAACGCAGTGGCGGGAAGCAGAGAGATCACCATAAAAGGAATAGCACGGGTTATCGTCTCGGCATCCAGGCCTGAGATCCATTTTACGATAGGATGGCAATCCATAACAAGCGTCCACCAGATGAAATATACACCGAAGCCGTCACCAAGAGCGCATATAATGGAGAAAAGTCCAAATTTTGTGCCAAGGTGCAGACCCTTTAATCCTAAGAAAATAAGTCCGATAAGGAGTACAAGTCCTCCAAACAGGTGGGTTACGGGCATATCGGGGTTTTCCTTGGGGGGCGCATTGAGCTGTCCAATACCTGCTATGATCATAATAATACCCAAAACCACGTAAATCAGGTAAACAACGAGTGATACGTATGCGGATTTTTTCATAGGCGTTTCTCCTTTTATTTTTAGTATATCATAAGGAAGGAATGTTGTAAAGAATTTTTTTAGAAAAGTTCGTTGACATTTGTTTCGTTATTTTTCTGATTTTTTCCGAGCGCCCGAAAGTCGGGCGTTTTTTTGTGCTGTTTGTATATTTTCGTCCCCGAAATAGCCAAAATCGGCCGAAATCTTTGGAAGGCAGGTATACTTACAACGAGAAAAATTTCGGCTATAATGGTCTCGTCCGATGGGAAAAGCGACATCCGGAGGTCGCTATATCGGAAAAATTGAAGGAGTGAGCATAGGCTCGATAGAATAATGAAGGAAAGGAAAAGGAAAAAGGCCTACTCACCCGAGCTGGCAGGGAGAATGTATAAATTCTTCCTTACTTATGATGGTGTGGGTGCGCCAAGCTTCAGTAAATTCGCCCGAAGCATCGGTGTCAGCACAGAGGATCTTGAGGGCTACAGAAAAAAGAGGAATTTTGACGCCGCATACCGTGAGTGTCAGGAAATCAGGAGAGATTATCTCATAGACGGAGCGCTGCAAAAGCGGTTTGACGGCAGCTTTACCAAATTCCTAATCACCCTTGAGGCCGAAAATGATGCGGCAAGGGATACGGGCGATCTTCTGCTTAGGCTGGAGGTCAAGGAATGATACTAGACCTAAAGGTGACGAAAAAGCAGAAGGAATTTATAGATTCCACAGAATCTGAGGTGCTGTTCGGCGGAGCGGCGGGCGGTGGTAAATCCTACGGGCAGGCGGTGGATGCACTGATTTTTGCCTTAAAATACCCCGGCTCAAAGCAGCTCATACTGAGGCGCACCTTTTCCGAGCTTGACAAGTCGCTTATCCGCACCACTCTTTCGCTCTACCCGAGAGAGATCTACTCCTTCAATTCATCAAATCACACAGGCAGGTTCAAGAACGGATCGCTGATCGATTTCGGCTACTGCGCCGCTGAATCGGACGTCTATCAGTATCAAAGCGCAGAATACGACGTGATCCGCTTCGACGAGCTTACCCACTTCACAGAGAGTCAATACGTCTATCTTATCTCCCGAGTCAGAGGCGCTAACTCTTTTCCAAAGCAGGTAAAGTCCTCCACTAACCCGGGCGGAGTGGGTCACGGATGGGTCAAGGCAAGGTTCGTTGACCCATCCCCTGCGGGCAGACGGTTCGTAGGGGAGGACGGAATGGAGAGGATTTTTATTCCCTCGCTCCTCTCCGACAACCGATTTTTGAGAGAGGGTGATCCCGACTACGAAAAAAGGCTGCTCGCCCTGCCCGAGAGAGAAAAAAAGGCTCTGCTACACGGCGACTGGAACATTTTCGAGGGGCAGTATTTCACCGAATTTAACCCAAAAATCCACGTGATAGAGCCCTTTGAAATCCCTGCAGGTTGGCGAAAATACCGCACTATCGACTACGGTCTTGACCGACTTGCCTGTCTGTGGATCGCCACCGCTCCCGACGGAATTTCTTATGTTTATAGGGAATTTTGTAAATCAAACCTTACAATTAGCCAGGCTGCAGAGGAAATTTGCAGGAGAACACCGCCCGGCGAGGACATCTATGCTACGCTGGCTCCACCCGATCTTTGGAGCAGAAGCCAGGAGACCGGCAAGAGCAAGGCGGTGCTGTTCTCGGAGTTTGGCCTTAACTTTACCAAGACCTCAAACGACCGTGAGTGCGGCTGGCTTGCCGTAAAGGAGCTGCTTATCGCAGGAGAGGGGCGACAGAGTATCAGAATATTCTCGTCCTGTACCGAGATAATCAAGTGCCTGCCCGCTCTGACGGTGGATAAGCTGCGACCAACAGACTGCTCCACCGAGCCTCACGAGATAACCCACGCCCCCGATGCTCTGCGTGGCTTTGCAATCTACTACACCCGTCCTGCCGAGCAGGTTGGTAAGATCAAGCTCAAGTGGACCAAGGATATGTGGGAGGACTACCTTATGGCAGACGACTCGGGAAGAAAATACCTAAAAACAAAATACGGAGAACCAAATTGAAAGAATTAACGAAAGAAACCAAGGCAAGACTGGAGAGGTTCAAGGAGCTTTATTCTGCCGCACTTATCTCCGCCGAGGAGAACCGTGAGAGGCTTACAAGACACATGGATCAATACCTTGGCTCAAGCGAGATAGACGGCTCCACCGAGTCTGCCGCAGTGGTGAGAAATATCACCTACGAGCTTATTGAGAGCGAGATAAATGCCGATATTCCTCTGCCCAAGGTGGACACCAGCTGTTACAGCGACAAGCGTGAGCAGAATGCCAGGGCGGTGGAGCGACTTTCCTCTGCCATGCGCTCAAGACTTCCCTTCGAGGAGCTTAACGACCGTGACGAGAGATATACCTACGTCTACGGCGGAAGTATATTCTACGTTGAATGGGACAGCTCTGCCGCCGACAATGCGGGCGAGGGCTGTGTAAGGGTACATCTGCTCTCTCCCCTCGACTTTATTCCCCAGCCTGCCATAGAAGCCGTGGAGGATATGGAATACTGCTTCCTCCACTTTACCACCACAAGAGGCGAGCTTATTACCAAATACTCGGCAGATCCCGAGGGGCTTGACCTTGCGGAATGCGAATTTCTCGGCAATTCCGACGATCCTATGGGCGATGCGGTAGCGGTGATCGTTACCTTCTATAAGGATGAGAACGGCAGGGTCGGAAAGTTTGTCTTTTCCGGCGATCTCGCCCTCTCGGATCTGCCCGACTACTACAAGAGAAAGACTGCGGTATGTAAGGAATGCGGAAAGGAGCTTTCGCTCTGCGAGTGCGCCCTGCCCAATCCCGTTTATCTCGACCAGGACAGCGAGAGCGTTACCCTGGAGGACGGCAGAAGGGTGAATATTCCCTATTACGTGCCCAGAAGCTTCCCTCTCGTTGTGAGAAAAAACACCCTCAGCGATATGACGGTGCTTGGCGGCTCAGACTGTGAGAGAATAAGACCTCAGCAGCAGGCCATCAACAAGGTGGAGTCGAGAATACTCCAGAAGCTGCTTCGTGCGGGAGTTACACCCGTAATGCCCGAGGGAACGGCTATCACCCTTAACAACACCGTCTTCGGTCAGCTTATCAAGACCCGTCCCGGTGAGAGCATGGCAAGCTACGGCACCATTGACACCACCCCCGATATATCCCAGGATATTAAGGAGGCAGACAGACTTTACGACCAGGCGAAGCGTGTGCTCGGCATTTCCGACGCACTTCAGGGCACCGATGCCACAAGCGCCGAGTCGGGCTATGCAAGACAGCTGAAGATCGCAAGAGCCCAGGGCAGACTTGAGACCAAAAAGCGTATGAAGCATCTGGCTTATTGCAGGATCTACGAGCTTATCTTCAAGCACTATCTGGCATTTGCCGACGAGCCGAGAAGATTTGCCTACCGTGACACCTTCGGCAGAATCAACTTCACCGAATTCAACCGCTATGACTTTATCGAATGCGATAAGGCGGGCAATTACTACTACGACGACTCTTATCTCTTCACCGTTGACACCAATGCCGACGATCAGTATCAGAGCGAGACCCTCTGGGAGATCAATCTTCAGAACCTTGAGCGTGGCACTCTCGGTGATAAGGAAAAGCCTGCAACCCTTATGCGCTACTGGCAGCTGCAGGACAAGGCCCACTTCCCCTACGCAAGAGAGAACGTGGAGTATTTCCAGAATATGATGAGCAGAGAGTCGGCTGAGGAGGATGAATCTGTCAGCCAAGAGGCTACGTCTTAAAGAAAGGAAAGGAATATGCAGGCAATAAAAAAGCTATTTAAAAAATTATCGGGAAGAGAAAAGGCTCTCCCCGAGGAAAGAGAGAAAGACGGCATGAACGAAGAAATATTCACCGAGGAGCTAAGCGAGGCCGAGGAGTCACTCGAAGCCGATGAGGCTGAAGAAGATGCTATGACAGAGGAAAGGCCTCCCGTCACCGAAAGGATCGCCTCTGCGGAGGCTACTGCCGGCAACCGAAAACACCTTACCTCCAGCGTGCCAAGGTCGGCGAAGGCGCCCCTTGGCGTACTTACAAAAAGCGAACTCGGTGAGCTGCGTGAAATTTTCAGCGGACTTAGCGACACCGAAATTCAAAGACTCTATAAGAGAGTTACAAAGAAACATTAAAAACAAATAAAGAAAGAAGGATAAAAGATGATAGTTTATTCAAAGAACAGCGGCTATTCCGACGCCGCACAGAACAGACTCGAAACCCCTATTAAAATGATAATCGAGCGTGAGAGCGATATTCTCACCCAGAAGGGCGGCATCTGCGATACCCTCTTCAACGTGGAAAAGAGCTCCCGCTTCGGCGAGACCATCGTAGGCGGCAACGAATTCGACGTATTCCAGTACACCGACGAGGGTGATGAGGCAAAGATGGACTGCGTGCTTGAGACCTATAACAAGTTTATCGAGCATATTCAGTTCACCAAGGAGTTCGTTATCACCGCAGAGATGATGGAGGATGCGGTGTACGGCATTGCGGCAGATGCAAAGCACAGAGCCGAGAACTTTGTACGTGCATACTACAAGACCATCAACAAGATCTGCGAGAAGGCGCTCTCCGAGGCTACCGCTCTCAGCACAAGCTTTGCAGGTGCCTACGTAAACCTTGCCTGCGCAGACGGTGTTCCCCTCTTCTCCAAGTCTCACAGCTGGGGTACCAGCGAGTATGCGCACGGCACTCAGGCAAACTACTTCTGGGGCGATATTTTCGGCAAGGGCGAAGGCGAAGCAAGAAAGTTCACCACCGATACCTTTGAGGAATCTCTCTACACCCTTGCAGGTAAGATCCGCAATATGAAGGACGAGCGTGGCGAGCCTCTCGGCTACACCGCCGACACCCTTATTCTCCCCAGCAACAATCCCAAGCTTGAGTCTATCGTTAAGAAGGTTTGCGGCTCCAGCGGCGCCCTTAACACCAACTACAACGATATCAACCTTCACTACGGAAACTGGAACGTTGTTGTTCTCCCCTCCTGGCAGCCCTCTGATATGCGTATTATGGTTATGTCCAGCGAAGCGAACAAGAACCTTTGCGGTAATATGTTCTTCAACCGTATTCCCCTCACCGTAACCAACTGGATCGACAACCACACCGGTAACTATATCTGGAACGGCAGATGCCGCTTTGGTGTAGGATTTGGCAGCTACAAGCACATCGCTCTGGCTGTTGACTCCGAGACCGAGGTATCCAAGGCGCAGAACATAACGGAATGATAAGATAAAAAAGGCAGGTGAAAGTATATGACCTTTTCAAAATTAGCCGCCGACGTTGCCCTTCTCGGCTATGAGGGTGGCCTGGAGGATTGCACACCTCTTATAACCGCCACAAATCTCGCCCTGCGTGAGCTGTACTCCTCAAGGCCTGTGTCAAAGACCGTGAGATTTGCCGCAAGGGGCATCAAGCCCATTCTCTACTGCAAGGAAAGGACCTGTAATCAGGGCGAGGTTGTGGAATTCAAGATCGAGGGCGTGGCATACAGCGTGCGCATCCACGGCTCCTGCAACTATATGGTAAAGAACGGCGAGCACTTTGTGGTCAACACCGTGTCCACAGGTCGTGAGGCTGTGGTATTCAAGGACTTTATCGCCCCGGGATCCACCATCTCCTTCTGGGGAGAGCTGAGCTTTACCATCTACGACTTCTCGGTCTATGACAGAGTTTTCTCCTCAAACAAGGATGATCTGCCCGACGGCGGTCCTACCGTTACCTACGATCTGCGTAAGCTGTACGGTGATTTTCTCACCTTCTCCCTGCCCCCTGTGGACGTGTTCGGCAACGTACTGAAAAACTGCAGGCTCTACGACGGAAAGCTGGAGATCGACTCCACCTATACCGGCGAGATCATTCTGAACTACCGCCGACTGCCCGATTATTGCGATGGCACCGAGGATCAGGAGATCGATATTCCGCCCGAGCTTTTACATCTCTTCCCCATTCTGGTTGCGTCCTACGTTCATCTGAACGAGGACAGCGCAAAGGCTAATTATATGCGTAATATCTATGAGGGGGGCCTTGAGATCCTCGGCTTACAGAGCTATAACGAGGTGGATCCCTCCTATCTCATAGCCGACGGCTGGGCGTAAGGAGGAACCACGATGGACCTTGATCACGAGAGAAGGCTTACCGAGGTGGAGGAGCGGGCAAAGTCAAATTCCCACCGCATAACCGAGGTGGAGAAGCGACAGGATAATCTTGACGAGCTTGTAGGCACTGTAAAGGTGCTGGCAGTGAGGGAAAAGCAGGTGGAGGCCGACGTAAAGGAGATCAAGGGCGACGTAAAGGCCCTGGCAGGCAAGCCTGCCGCCAGATGGGAGATGCTGATAACACAGATCATCACCCTGCTGATCTCTGCGGTCATAGGCTTTGTCCTGGCAAGGCTGGGAATATAGGAGAGGGGTTACTCCCTCTCCCGACAATGCCACAAAGGAGGACTATGAAGAACTTTAAATTATGGCTTCGTGCGGCAGGTGTGAGGGCGATCAAGACCCTCGCCCAGACCGCAGTTGCGGCTATCGGCACGGCGGCAATGCTTGGCCAGGTAAACTGGATAGCGGTGGGATCGGCTTCCTTAATGGCAGCCATACTCTCACTGCTTACAAGCCTTGCGGGACTTCCCGAGCTGAAAGACAAATAATATCAGGCGGCAGAGACCCTCGGGTGTCTGCCGTTTTTTGTGCGTTTTCAGAGCTTCACAGTGAGCTTTTTCTTCCTTTATTATAACGGCGCTCATCTTGACTTTGATGATTATATATGGTAAAATATTTTTATTAAAAGGAAAGGAGGCAGAATATGAGATACGATCAGGAGCTGGGGCTTATCAGAATATCCCTTGGCGAATTTGTGGCTATTGCAAGGCGTGGTATCTCTCCCTCGGCCTCCTATGACGAGGATGAGCCGAAGGTAAATCCTATCGCCGCCGCAAGACTTCGTGGTCTTATCGGTGAGATCAGCGACTCAAGGCTCAGCTACCGCTTTATCGACGGAGAATTCAGCTTTGAGCTCTCCGCCAGGGTGGAGGCTGTGTCGGCAGGCGGAATAACCGTTGCAAGAACGGTGGAGTCCAGCCCTAAGCACCCGAAAAAGAGCGAGATCGCCGAGATCAGAGGCGAGGGCTACGTTGCCGCATATATGCTGGCGAGAGAGCGTGGGCTTCAGTCGGTGAGCATACGATTTATCTACTACGGCGAGGCTGATGGCGAGATCGCCGAAAAGACCGAGGTGGTCAGCAAGAGGCGGCTTGAGAGCTTCTTCAACAAGTGCCTTACGGCTGTAAGGATATTCGCAAAGCCCGAGATCCAGCGTGTTACAAAGCGCCTGCCCTCTATGAAGGCGCTGAAATTCCCATATAAAAACGTCCGTGAGGGACAGAGCGAGTTTGTCAGAGTGGCATACCGTACCCTCTCACGTGGCGGCTGTCTTTACGCAACCGCTCCTACGGGAACGGGAAAGACGGTTTCTGCCCTCTACCCCGCCCTTCGCGCGCTGGGTGACGGAAGGGTGGAAAAGGTGTTCTATCTGACCCCTAAGACCACCACGGCTGAGGCGGCGAAGGAATGTCTTGAGCTTATGGCAGAGGGGGGCGGAATTATCCGTGCGGTAATTCTCACCGCCAAGGAAAAGGCCTGCACCCATAAGAGCATCTGCCGTAAATCAAGGAGGCTCTGCGATCGCTCTGCCTGTAACAGAATGGCCGAGGCGGCGCTGGCTCTCTATGAGCTTGGTCTGACGGTGGTGGGACTTAATGAGCTGCGTGCGGTGGCTGACGATTACACCGTTTGTCCCTACGAGCTTTCGCTTACCTACGCCGAGCTTTGCGACGTGGTTATCTGCGATTTCAACTATCTCTTTGACCCTGTGGTCTATATAAGGCGCTTCTTCACCAAGGGCGGTAAATACGCATTCCTTGTGGACGAGGCTCATAACCTTGGCGAGAGGGCGAGAGAGATGTACTCTGCCGAGATCTCGCTCTCCGAGCTTTACGCCCCCGCAGAGGAGCCTCTGCTTGGCAGTCTTTCGGCTACCAAAAAGCTCTGCGCCACTGCGAGCGCCGTATTATCCGACACACTGCTCCCCTACCTTAAGGACGAGCTGCGTGCCGACCGTAACGGAAAAATGATAGGTGCGGCGGCGCTGTCGGATATTCCCTCAAGGCTTTACACCCTATTTGACGAGCTGATGCGAGTGGTGGAGGAGGAGATATTCATAAATCAGCGTGCAAGCGACGACGAGAGCGAGATGAGGCTCTCCTATCTGCGTGCCTTTTATTATAAGCATAAGAAGTTTGCCGACGCTCTTTCGAGATTTGACTCGGCGTACAAGCTGTTTCTGTTCTATGACGGCGGCGAGATCCGTGCGAAGATCTATTGCCTTGATACAAGCCCTGTCATCCGTGCAGGTCTTAACAAGGGACACGGTGCGGTGCTGTTCTCCGCAACCCTCTCACCCCTGCCCTACTATCGCTCGGTGCTTGGCGGCGACAGATCCGATGAGATCCTTGAGGTGAACTCCCCCTTCGATCCCTCACAGCTGTCGGTCTGCATTATGGACGGCATCAGTACAAGATACTCCGAGAGGGAGGACACTCTCCTTGCGGTCTGCCGTGCGGTAGCCGCTACCGTTTCCGCAAAGCGTGGAAATTATATGGTATTCTCACCCTCATTTGCCTATTCCGAGGCTCTGTGCAAGGCCTTCTCGGCGAAATATCCAAAGATTAAGGTCATCTCCCAGCGCCCCGATATGACGGCGAAGGAAAAGGCGGAGTTCCTTGACAATTTCAAGGATCAGAGCGACAGCTATCTTATCGCATTCTGCGTTATGGGCGGAATCTACTCCGAGGGCGTGGATCTTGTGGGCGAGGAGCTGATCGGCGCTGTTATAGTGGGTATCGGTATGCCTGCTCTCTCCTACGAGCGAGAGGCAATAGCCGCCTACTATCAGGATAAGTACGACGAGGGCAAGCAATATGCCTATATCTACCCCGGAATGAACCGAGTTTTCCAGGCGGCAGGACGAGTTATCCGCCGTGAGAGCGACCGTGGCGTTATCGTGCTGATAGACGACCGCTTTGACGATCCCATATACAGAAAGAGCCTACCAAAGCTCTGGGAGGGCGTGAAATTCATCGGCAACGCAAAGGCGCTGAACGAGGAGATTATCGACTTCTGGGCTGATAATAAATAACTTCCCAGAGCCACCTCATCCACCGCCAAGGTCGGTCCTCTCGCTGCAGCTCGGTCACGTTTTGGCTCTTGCGTTATTAACGCAATTCACTACCAAAACGCCGTTTCACTACCTTCCCCTACACGCTCCGCTGGGGAAGGCTGATGGGAGGGCGTGAAATTCATCGGCAACGCAAAGGCGCTGAACGAGGAGATTATCGACTTCTGGGCTGATAACAAGTGATTTTCTGAAAAAACAAAGCAATAAAAAAATACGCAACCGATGGTTGCGCATTTTTTTCTGCTTGAAAACTAAAATATATGGACTTTTGGCAGGCGATATGATATAATTGGAGTATAAATTTTAAAAAGGAGCTTTTATGACAACCGAAAATACTCATAAAAAAAGGCTTCTGAACCGTGACTTCGTTCTACTGCTTCAGGGCGGTGCGGTAAGCCTTATCGGTGACCTTATGTATAGCGTCGCCATCGGCTTCTGGGTCTATCAGACCACCGGGTCCAACAGCCTTATGGGTGTGATGAGCTCAATCTCGATGTTCGTCACAATGTTCCTCTCCCCCTTCAGCGGCAGTATCGTTGACAGGCTTAATCGTAAGTGGGTGCTTGTGCTGATAGATCTGTTCCAAGGCGTTATTATGCTGACGGTGGGTATTCTCGCCTATGCGGATCGACTGAACGTTCCTATCGTGCTGGCGGCGGCATTTCTTGCGGCGCTGTGCGGCGTGTTCTACTCGCCTGCAATGAATACGGTCATGCTGGATATAATTCCCCGCGACGATATGGTTCGTGGTCAATCTCTGGCATCGGGCGGCAGCTCGATGATAAATCTGGTGGGCAATTCGCTCAGCGGCGTTATGGTCGCATTCCTCGGTGTGCCGCTTATCGTGATAATCAACGGCCTGAGCAACCTTTATTCTGCCTTCAGCGAAATGTTTATCCGTGTGCCGAAGACGGTTCATCAGGGCACCAAGATCACCGTCAAGGGAACTCTCCTTGATATGAAGGCGGCGGTGGTGAAGATTTTCTCCGATCCCTGTCTTAAAATTTTCGTTCCAAGCGCCTTGGTGCTTAATCTGCTGGCGGCAGGTCCCTTTACGCTGATGCTTCCCTTCTGTATGGAGAAGAGCTTCACCGTCGATATGTACGGCTACCTGATGTCGATTCAGATGGCAGGATCGCTGATCTCGGTTATACTGCTGGGAGCGATAAAGTTTAAGCCAAAGGCAAGATATCTGATTATGGCGCTCGGGTTTATTCTCTCGGCGGTGGTGCTTGTTGGGACGTATCTCTCGAACAACTTTATTCTGACCTGCGTGATGGCTTTCCTTGCATCATTTCTTAACACTGCAGCCAACACGGTGTTCAACGCATCCCTGATGCTTGCTCTCCCTGAGGAGAACCGCAGCGGAATTATGGGCTTTATAAATGCGGCATCGGTAGGCGGCACGGCTTTGTCGGCTCTGATCTACGGATTGCTGGGCGATATCTTCCCTCTGTATATCATCTTCTCGGTGGGTGCGGTGATCTGCCTTGCGCCTATGATGTGGATGTGTCTACATAAGAGAGTGAAGGAATTTGTGCTGTCGAATTAGGGCGGTAAAAATTCAATTTTAAAACTAAAAATTTAAACGAAATTTAAGCAAGAAAAAGCATTTAAAAGAGGCGGAAATTCCGCCTCTTTTTTTATGAAAATTTGAGCAAAAAAAGAAAAAAACAACCC
>JAZSMV010000103.1:0-42778 GCA_045536065.1 Eubacteriales bacterium
CCAACTCCTTGGCTCACAGAACGACATGGCTACGATCCGACTTGGTGGGGAAGTCGGGACCCTTAATGAACATCATAAGATCGTCAACCGTACATTCGGGGTTGTCGATTCTGTAAACAATTCCGTCAATAACCTCGGTGAGATTATGAGGGGGAATATTGGTAGCCATACCAACCGCAATACCTACCGAGCCGTTGATAAGCAGGTTAGGAAGACGGGAGGGAAGAACGGTGGGCTCATCTCTTGTGTTATCGAAGTTTCTCGTCATAGGAACGACGTTCTTCTCGATATCACTCATCATATAGTCGGCGATCTTCGCCATTCTCGCCTCGGTATAACGGTATGCAGCAGCGCCGTCACCGTCCACGTTACCGAAGTTACCGTGACCCTCGATAAGAGGATAACGGAGAGAGAAATCCTGTGCCATTCTTACCATCGTGCCGTATACGGCGCTGTCGCCGTGGGGATGGTATCTACCGAGCACGTTACCTACTGTGGTAGCAGATTTTCTGAAGGGACGGTCGTGAGTGAGATTGTCCTCATACATAGCATAAAGGATTCTTCTCTGACCGGGCTTCATACCGTCACGTACGTCGGGAAGTGCTCTGGAGGTAATAACGCTCATCGAATACTCGATAAAGGACTGCTTTACCTCCTTTTCCATATCACGCAGCTCTATGCGCTGCTGAGGGAATTCTATGTCTGTGCTTTTATACGAATGTTCCATTGTATTCCCTCCTTATATATCAAGATTTTCTACGAACTTTGCGTTCTGAGTAATAAACTCACGGCGAGGCTCAACCATATCACCCATAAGCACCGAGAATATCTCGTCACAGCGAAGGGCATCGTCAACGGTTACCTTAAGCAGAGTTCTTCTCTCGGGGTCCATAGTGGTTTCCCAAAGCTGCTCTGCGTCCATCTCACCAAGACCCTTATATCTCTCGGACTCAACGCCCTTTACGCCAAGCTCCTCAATAGCTCTGTCACGCTCCTCGTCGGAGAATGCGTAGCGGAGCTGCTTACCCTTATGTACCTTGTAAAGAGGGGGCTGAGCCAGGAAAATATGTCCCTGCTCGATAAGGGGACGCATGTGACGGAAGAAGAAGGTCAGAAGAAGTATTCTGATATGTGAACCGTCAACGTCGGCATCGGCCATAATGATAATCTTGCCGTAGCGGAGCTTTTCAATATCGAAATCGTCACCGATACCGCAGCCGAGAGCCTGAATAATGGGAATGATCGAGGTGTTGGAATAAACCTTGTCAAGTCTTGATTTTTCTACGTTAAGAACCTTACCACGAAGGGGAAGAATAGCCTGGAAACGGCTGTCACGGCAGTTCTTTGCAGAGCCTCCCGCAGAATCTCCCTCTACAAGATAGAGCTCGGTAAGTCTTGTTTCCTTTTCGTTACAGTCGGCAAGCTTGCCGGGAAGGGTAGAGACCTCAAGCACGTTCTTACGTCTGGTAAGCTCTCTTGCCTTTCTCGCCGCCTCTCTTGCACGGCTGGCAGCCATTGCCTTTTCAATTATAGTCTTTGCAGAAGCGGGATTTTCCTCAAAATACTCCTCAAGCTTCTTGTCAACAATAGAATCAACGAGAGTTCTGATCTCGGAGTTACCAAGCTTTGCCTTAGTCTGAGATTCAAACTGTGCGTCGGTAAGCTTAACCGAGATAATGGCAACAAGTCCCTCTCTTACGTCCTCACCCGAAAGACCCTTGTCATCACCCTTGATAACGCCTGCCTTTCTCGCATAGTTGTTTATCGCTCTGGTAAGCGCCGCCTTGAAGCCTGTCTCGTGAGTACCGCCCTCAATGGTGGACATATTATTGGCGAAGGATATAATGGTCTCGTTGTAGCTGTCGTTATACTGCATAGCTACCTCGGCAATAGAGCTATCCTTTTCACCCTTCATATAGATTACGTCATTGTGAATGGGAGCTCCACGCTTCTCGTTATTAAGATACTCAACGAAGGAGATGATACCGCCCTCGTAATGAAGTATCTCCTCACGCTCCTGACCCTCTCTTGTGTCGGTGAGAATAATGCGCACACCTGCGTTAAGGAATGCCTGCTCTCTCATTCTGGTAAGAAGGATCTCGTAATCAAATACAGTGTCCTCGAAGATAGTGGGGTCGGGCTTGAAGCGAACGTACAGACCATGTCTGCCGTTAGAGTCACCCTCGCACTTGAAGGGACGTGCAACCGCTCCCTTCTCAAATCTCTCGGTGTATCTGCTTCCGTCACGGCAGTTTTCAACCTCTACCCACTCGGAGAGGGCGTTAACTACCGACGCACCTACGCCGTGAAGACCGCCTGCGATCTTATAACCGCCACCGCCGAACTTACCGCCGGCGTGAAGCACTGTATAAACTACCTCAAGGGTAGGAATACCCAGCTTTTCATTCATACCCGAGGGAATTCCTCGGCCATCGTCCTCAACAGATACGCTGTTGTCCGGCCAGATGGTGATCTTTATGTAGTCACATTCTCCTGCCAGAGCCTCGTCTATTGAGTTGTCTACGATCTCATATACTAAGTGATGAAGTCCACGAAGCGAGGTTGTACCTATATACATACCCGGGCGTTTTCTAACTGCCTCAAGACCTTCAAGAACCTGTATCTGACTGTCGTCGTAGCTCTTGGTTTCTACTTGGTTTGCCATATCTTGTCTTTTGCCTTTCAAAAGATTATTTTATTCGTACGTGCTCTCGTTTACTCTTGTCAGAAGTCCCTTTGATGAGATTCTGGAGAGCTTTACTTTATTTTTTCCGTTTTCATTTACCAGAACGAAGGATCTTGGCAGATCGTCGTCGTCATACTCCACCGCACCGCTTTTCTCAAGGCGGTTGATAAAGTCCTTGCCCGTTTTCGTCACGGTGGACGTGTCTAAATCAAAGATGCCTATAACGTCCTTCTTTTTTACGCTCTGTCCGTTACCTATGTGAAGATACATATCTTCCTCCCGAAACCTCAATTTCATTATCGGTAAAGCCTACGCACTCGCTTCTGTCACAGCAGGTAATGATTATCTGCCTCTCGCCTATCTCAGAAAGAACGTATTGTCTGCGTCTCTCGTCAAGCTCGCTTAATACGTCATCAAAGAGAAATACGGGATATTCTCCGCAGATTTCCCTGATAACCTCACCCTCGGAGAGCTTTAAGGCCAAAACTATGGACCTTTGCTGTCCCTGAGAGGCAAAGCTTCTTGCACTTTTACCGTTTATCTTAATTTCAAGATCGTCCCTGTGGGGACCGAAAAGGGTAAGACCTGCCGCAATTTCACGGTCAAGCGAGGCAGTGAGGATCCTTTTATATTCCTCCTTTACGTCCTCTCTCCTTGTTATCTCCTCCGGAATATGACTTTCGTAGCTTAAGGAAAGCTCCTCGCCGCCGTCGGAAATATCCTTGAGTATAGATCCCGCATACCTTGACAGCCTGTCAACGTAGTCCTTGCGGAAAAGATGAATATGAGAGGCGTATTCTGCCATAGATTCCGACCATGACTCAAGCTCACGGTTGTCTATATAAAGCCCCTTTTGCATCATTTTCAGTATGCAGTTACGGTTTTCCAGCGCCTTTTTATAGTCGGAATAATATCTGATGTAGGGAGCATAGCAGGCAGATGCCGCCACGTTCAAGAATCCCCTGCGCTCGTCGGGACCGTCCTTGACAAGACCCAGATCGTCGGGATAAAACAGCACCGCCTTGAAGCTGCCTATCATCTCTGTTACTTTAGTTATTTTATAGTCGTTCTTCTTGCGGAGTCGCTCACGGCCGAACATAGCATATTCAAGACTTTCCTCACCTATATTCGACTGAAACTCGGCGTAGATGCGGAAGCCCTCGCTGCCAAATCTGACAAGCTCCTTGTCCTCTCTGCCACGGAAGGATTTTCCTCTTGAAAAATAATATATTCCCTCGACCACGTTGGTCTTGCCCTGAGCATTTTTACCGTACAGAAGATTGACTCCGGGAGAGAATTCTATATCGCATTTTTCAATATTGCGAAAATTCTCCGCCCTGAACCTTTTTATAATCATTTCTGTTCGTTCATTCTTACGGGAAGAATCATGTAGAAGTACTTGAAATCGTCGGACTCCTCTGCAGGCTCAATGGTAATAGCCTGAGTGGGACTCTTAAGGGTGATCTTAATGTTCTCGCCCTCGGCAACCTTAACCGAGTTGATGAGATAACGGCAGTTGAAGCCGATCTCGATATCACGACCCTCGTGAACGCATTCCATCTCGTCGGAAACTCTTCCGTTTACAGATGCAGAGGTGATGGCGATAAACTGATCGTCGGTGGTAAGCTTTACGTAGCTTCTTGTACTGCCCTTGATCTTCTCGTCCGCAACGATATTAGCTCTCTCAAGACCGTCAAGGAATCTCTCTCTGTCAACGGTGATAAGAATATCGTTGTCCTTGGGGATAATTCTGTTATAGTCGATATACTCGCTGTCGATGGTTCTGGTGAAGAAGATGCTGTCGCCCTTCTTGATGATAGCGTGTTTTCTGGAGATATAGAACTCTACAAGCTCGTCGTCACCCTCTGCAAGATTCTTGGAAAGCTCGCTTAATGCGTGACCGGGAATGATAAAGGAGAAGTTAACGTCGCCTACCGCAAAGATGGATGCGATGTCGCATCTTACCGAGCAGCGGGAAAGAGTATAGCTGTCGCAGGAAACAACCTCAAGATTACCTTCGGTAACCTTGAAGAATGCGCCGCAGAGCATAGGTCTGTTGTCAACCTCTGCAATAGAGTGGGATACCTTACCTATCATAAGACGGATCTTATCGGAGGATACGGTAAAGCCACGATCACCCGAAAGCTCGGGAAGGTTAGGGAACTTCTCTCCCTTCATAGCAAACATAGAGAAGGACGCCTTGCCGGAGGATACGGTGCAGTTAAGCTTATCGTTTACCTCAATGGTAACCTCGTCCTCGGGCATTACACGTACTGTCTGATACAGACGCTGTGCGTTAATGATGTACTTGCCCTCCTCCTCAACGGAGATCGCCTCAAAGGTGGATCTTACACCCTTGGTCATATCGTATGTAGAGATTCTGATTTTTCCGTCCTCGACTGTTTCAATAAGAACACCCTCGATAGCGGTAATTGTACCCTTATTGGAAACCGTTCCCATAGCGGGAGTCAGCTTATTTATAAAAGTGGATCTAGAAACCGTAAATTTCATTTTTGTTCCTTTCCCTTCGGTCTGTAGGCCGAAGAACAGAGTGAATGTTTTTATATTATTGGTAGGTGTGGTTGTAGTAGGGGGTGTTGATGATGTTGATAAGTACCAAAGTCCTTGATACGCCTTGAAATTCCGTCCATTTTTTATCAACACCGAGTGTAGAATAACCGATTTTCAAAAAATGGCGAAACTCGGAACATTTTTTCAACATAGCACCAATAGATTACTGAATATATCTTTTCAACATTCAAACACGCTTTTGTTGAAAACTAAATACCCCTGATCTCCTTGATGAGAAGGTTAATATCGCCCTCGTAGTTCTTTACCGTCTTGATATTAAGCTCAACCTTGTTGATAGAGGAGATAACGGTGGAATAATCTCTGCCGAATACTCTGCCTATTTCCTTTAAGGACATATCGGTAAGCTTCCTGATAATATAGATGGCAATGTGTCTTGCGCTTGCGATACGGTCGGTCTTCTTCTTGGACTTCAGGTCCTCGATAGGCACACCGTACTTCTTGCTGACACGGAGCAGAACCTTATCAACCACAGCGTCGTTGGGTATATTACCGGGATCGACTATGGAGATGATGTTGTCGATAGACTCCTTTGTGATCTCCGAGCCGGTGAAGGAGTGAATAGCATAGAGCTTCTTCAGAATACCCTCGATCTGTCTTATGTTGTTGTTAAGACGCTCGGCAATGTAATCTATAAGATGAGAGGGAATGGAAAGTCCCATATCCTTGGATTTTTTCTTGATGATCGCTATTCTCAGCTCGAAGGAGGGAGGCTGAATATCTGCAACAAGTCCCCACTCGAATCTGGTACGAAGTCTTTCCATAAGGGGATTGATCTCCTTGGGAGGACGGTCGGAGGTGAGAATGATAGACTTCTCGGCCTCGTATAGAGCAGAGAAGGTATGGAAGAACTCCTCCTGAGTAGACTCCTTACCTGCGATAAACTGAATATCGTCGATCATAAGCACGTCGGCGGAGCGGTACTTTTCCTTAAACTCAAGAGTGGACTGATTTGAGATAGCATCGATCAGCTCGTTGATAAAGGTCTCGCTCTTCTTGTATACGATCTTGATGTTAGGGTCTCTCTTCTTCATGTGATTCATTATCGCATAAAGAAGGTGGGTCTTACCAAGTCCCGAGTGACCGTAAAGGAACAGGGGGTTGGAGTCCTCGGACATACCGTTTGCTACCGCATAGCAAACAGCCTTTGCAAACTTATTGGATTCGCCCTCGATGAAGTTGTCGAAGGTGTATTCGTCAAGGAGAGATCTCTTATCGGGAGAGGTGGTGTTAAGTATCTCCTCGATCTTCTTCTCCTTGCGCTCGCTCTTCTCAAGCGACTCCTTCTCAAAGTGCTTATCCATATCCTCTGTGGGAGCAGGAACTCCGGCGCTGAAGCCGGTGTCTACGTCAAGCGAGAATATTTCTATTTCTACAGGGAAGCCGATAACGTCGGTCAGGGCTTCCTTTATAAGCGATATGTATCTGGTGGAGAGAATCTGCTTTCTCAGCTTGGTGGGTGTGGAGAACACCGCACGGCTTTCGTCGAGAGAGGTGAGATTAAAATCTCCGAACCAGAGGTCGAACGAGGATTGGGGAGAGCCCAATCTGGCTCTTAGCTCTTCCTTCAGTGCCAATGAAATTTCAAAAAGCTCGTTCATCTTGATTTTCCTTTCTACATTATTCCGTCATTTATATATGAATACTGTAATATTATAACATATATATATAGAAAAATCAAGATAAATTGTAAAAAAATATTTACAGAAAAGTATTAAGAATTTTTAAATAATAGTTTACATTCGTTTGGATTTTGTTTTGAACAAAAGCGAGGCAAAAAGACCACAGAGAAGTGCTGCTGTAATACCTGCTGACGAGGATGTAAGGCCACCCGTCAGAGCGCCGATAAGCCCATCCTTATCCACCGCCTCACGCACTCCCTTGGCAATATTTGCGCCGAAGCCGATAAGGGGAACTGTGACGCCTGCGCCGAAGATTTTTTGCATTGGCTCAAAGGCTCCAACGGCAAAAATAAATACTCCGAGGGATACGTAAAGCACCAGAATTCTTGCAGGCGTCAGCCTTGTCAGATCTATTAATAGCTGGGCTATAACGCAGATAATTCCGCCTGAGATAAAGGTTAAAATCAGCTGATACCAGGGGTTCATTTTCTGCCTCTCCTTTCATAATTTTTGGCTCTTGATTCAAGTCTTATCAGCGGCGCAATGCCGTATATATTTTCGCCCTGAAGCAGACTTGACGGGCTCATCAGAGCGCCGGTTGACATAAATAAAATGCTACCAAGACTGCCCGATTTCAGTAGCGGAAGAAAGTGGCAGGCAAGAACCGATGCAGAGGTTCCGCAGCCCGAGGCTCCGCTGTGAACGTCCTGGGTCTTGAAGTCATAGAGCATAAGACCGCAGTCGGTGTGCAGTCTTTCGCTGCCGGGAAATTCCCTTAACATAAGCTCTCTTAAAATATCCGAGCCTACCTTTCCAAGATCGCCTGTTACGATACAGTCGATATTCCGCCCGTCCTCTCCCGACTCCTCAAAATAGGCTCTTATGCTGTCAAAGGCGGCAAACGCCATAGCACCGCCCATATTCGCTCCGTCTGAGGTAGATCCGTCCACGATCCTGCCGGGCATATATTCGGTGATCTCTACCTCGCCCCTGCCTCTCTCCAGAATAAAGGCTCCTGCGGCGGTGGATGTCCACTGTGCTGTGGGAGCTCGCTGTCCACCGTATTCGATAGGAGTTCTGAACTGTCTTTCGGCGGCTGAGTTGTGAGAGGTTGTTACCGCAGCGCCCATAGCCATATTATCCGACGAGTCGATAAAGGAGGCAAGGGTCATAAGTGACTCGGTACAGGTGGAGCAGGCTCCGTATACGCCGAGAAAGGGAATACCAAAGCTTGAAAGTCCTGTGGACGATGCCACGCACTGATTTTGCAGATCTCCCGCTACCAAAAGCTCAAGATTTTCGTGGGAAAGGGTCGCCTTTGAGAGAGCGGTATTAAGCGCAATTCTGCCCATTTCCGCCTCTGCGATCTCCCAGGTGCTTTGACCGAACTTATCCGAGCTGTCGCAGAAATCAAATTTATCTCCCAGTGGACCTCGCCTTTCCTCATATCCGCCAACCGCCGCCCAGCTTTTGAAGTGGATCGGGGATTTAAGCCTTGTAATTCTTCTCATTTTACATTCCCTCAACTAATTTATATAGGTAGTAAATCACTCCGTAAACAAAGCCCGAGAGCAGTCCGTAAAGGATGACAGGACCTGCTACGGTGTAGATCTTTGCGCCCACACCCATTACGTATCCCTCGCTTTTTGCATCCATAGCCTGAGATACAACAGCGTTGGAAAAGCCTGTTACAGGAACCAGTGTTCCGGCTCCCGCATGGCGTGCGATCTTGTCGAAAATACCCAGAGCGGTCAGTATTGCGGCAATAAAAATCAGTGTTACGGTGACTAATATTCCCGCCGTTTTTTCATCCGCTCCAAGATAGGAATAAAGCGACAGAAGCAGCTGTCCTATTACGCAGATCAGCCCTCCAAAGAGAAATGCAAGCAAAGAATTTTTAAATAAGCTTGAACCGGGTGAGTGTTTTTTAATAAGTTGTTTTTTAGCTTCAGAATCCATTTTTTCTCCCAATTTGACAACTATATTTTACATTTATATCATAAAATGAGCGTTTATAATGATTATTTGGTAAATTTAAGTGATCTATTCAGAAAATGAAAAAATAAAGAAAAACCGACGAAAAATAACTTTTTTCCCTAAAGCATTGATTATTTTGAAAAAATGTGCTAAAATAGTGAAAAAAGCTAAAGGAGACAGATTATGAGCAACGAGTATGACGAGCAGTTTAATCCTACCCCCGAGTCTGATGAGGAGGATAAGGAATACGCTTACAAAAACGTGATCAAGGATAAGCAGCACAGACGCACCTGGTCTGTGGTATCCCTGGCGCTTTCTATCATTTCGGTAATTTTGTCAATGACATTTGTCACCGTCTGCTCCTGGATCGGTCTTGTATTGGCTCTGGGATCGGTGGGCTGCGCTATTATTTCGAGAAAGAATATAGGCTATTTCGACAAGCTTTCCATTGCGGGAATCATCGTCGCAATCTTCGGCGTTATGTTTGCCCTCACCGGTCTTCTTTTCTCGGATATCATCTCAAATCTTTCCGGAATTATAGGTTAATAAGACAGAAAAAACCACGGTTTTTTACCGTGGTTTTTATATTGCAAAAAAGCGGATGCAAAAACGCATCCGCTTTTTTGTTATCTTCTCTTTTTGATAACGATAAGTCCGATGATAATCAAAATTGCTCCGCCGAGAATTGCGGCAAAGAGTCCGGGGTTTTCTGCAATTCCATACAGCAACATTTCACCGGGAGAAGGGAGAAGGACGTCAAGTGAAAACATAGATAATACCTCCGTTTATTAAAAAATTAATTGAATAATAAGACCTAAAATATAGCTTGTTCCGTTGCATGCTCCGCTGTAAATAAGGCTTTTCTTTTTATCCGACGTGTATAGATAGCACAGCAAAAATTCCGAGAGAAATACGAGCCCCTCTATAATTATGGCTGTTATGTAATATTCGGTATTTCCTCCGCTGAAGCAGTAGAACAAATAAAGATTTGCGCTTAAATTTGTAAAGGTTGTTATTGCGGTCCAATAAAGATAGAGCAGGGGATTTCTTTCACCGAGGATAAAGAGCACCAGGCACTCAAGAAATACTGTCAGTAGTAATAATGGTATCATTGTTTTTTATTTTTCCTGAAATATAGACGATCAAAAATACGGATATAGCACACATAAGCGCCACTGCAATACGCATACCCGTTGAATATCCAAAGGGCATTGCAAGGAAATAACCGGGAATAAGTATGGCGGCCAGAGTTCCGAAGGCAAAGCCCTCCTTGCCCTTCATAATGACGTTTGCAAAATACAGAGTTATGGGCATAGAGAAATTAAAGGCGAAAACGCCGATTACGAACAACACTGTATTGAATGTTCCCAGGGTTAGACAGATTGCTGCCGCTGCCATGGAAATATACGTGGTAAGCTTGATGCCAATAAATTTAGATAGGATACCTCCGACAGCCTTTCCAAGTGCGGTAGCTATGGCTATTACAAGAAACATGTGACCGGAGAGAGTAAAGTCGGGAGAGACCACCTTTCCGACAAATGAACGTATGAGAACCACTGCAAGCACTATCAGCAGGGCGTAGGATTCACCGATCTTGCCCTCGTATTTTTCTCCCGAAGGAAGACTTTCGCTGTCCTCACAGAAAATCACAAGAAGTCCGCAGATTATCATAAGGCCAAGCAAAACGTAGGGAAGGGGTGAAAGATAAAGATATCTTTGTCCAATCACAAGACCTATGGCGCCCGTAGAAACGAATATACCAAGGTGAGATATATCGTTTCCGCTTTTTTCGGTAACGTATTTTCCTCCCGCAACGTGGAAAAGAGAATTACTTATACCGATAAGAATAACAGACAGTATCCAAAAATCACTGAGCAGATAGCCGAGCAGCATACTTACCATGCTGACAGCCAGAAAAATTTTCGGCTTGTTATATTTGTCAATAAGCATACCTACGGGCGATTGCGTTACAAATGCAAGTATGTTGTAGCAAAGGAAAATTAAAAAGGACGCTTCCGGGTTGCCCGGATATAGCTTTGCGAATATCAGATATGCGCAGAGTCCGTCGGTTACAAAGTGCATAACCGAGAGCAATGTCAGCTTTAACGCAGGATATTTAAGCGGTATAAGTCGCATATATTTACTCCTTTCCTTGCTTTTTATAATATAAGACAGCAAAATGTGGGAAAAGGTTACAGGTTTTTTGAAAAAAATAGAATTTTTATTCACACTTACATCTTACCATAAGCGTTACTAAAATTCAATATAATTGTTAAAAATAAATACTTTTTGCATAAATTACGCCTAAAGGATGGTTAAAATGTCATTTCCTGTACTTGACTTTTAGTATGTGTTGTGTTATTATTAATAGGATGTATATTTAAAATATTTTTGTTATTTTTTTATCAAAATATTATATACCAATTCAAAACTCGCCGTATTTACGGCAGAATGGAGAAAAGCAAATGTCGAAATTAGGAAAAGTAAAGCTTCCTCACAGAAAGCATACTGCCGACATGACGGATTCCAGAATCCCAACGCCCGCTGTTGTGGTTCTTCCTATGTCGCAGTACATTGGCGCACCTGCAATTCCGATTGTTAAGGTTGGCGAAAAGGTTTGTGTAGGAACTAAGGTTGCAGAGGCTGACGGCAAGGTTAGTGCAGCTATTCACGCCCCTGTTTCCGGTACCGTTAAGAAGATTGGTGACTTCCTTCTTTCTAACGGTAAGAGCTGTCAGGCAATTACTATTGAGTCTGACGGTGAAATGGTTATGGATCCCTCCATTACTCCCCCTGTGGTTAACACTCCCGAGGAGCTTTGTCAGGCGATTCGTGAGAGCGGTCTTGTAGGTCTTGGCGGAGCAGGCTACCCCACGGCTAACAAGCTGGAAAACGCTATCAGTAAAAACATCGACACCATCATCATCAACGGTGCAGAGTGCGAGCCTTATATCAGCACTGACAACCGTACCATGATCGACGGTGCAGAGAACGTTGTTAAGGGCGTTAAAATCATCGAGGAGTACATCCCCGGACCTCAGAACATTATCATTGCTATTGAGAACAACAAGCCCCGTGCTATTGAGAGCATGAAGGCGGCATTTGCCGGCGACCCCAAGGTTCAGGTGGTTTCTCTTCCCTCCGAGTATCCTCAGGGAGCAGAGAATACCCTTATTTACACCCTTCTCGGCAGAATAGTTCCCGAGGGTCAGCTTCCCTCCGACGTTGGCTGCGTTATGTTCAACGTAACCTCTGTTGCATACTTTGCTCACTATCTTGAGACAGGTATTCCTTACGTTTGGAGAATGCTCACCGTTGACGGCTCCGCAGTTAAGTCTCCCAAGATCGTTACTGCTCCCGTTGGTACAAGTCTCCGTGACGTACTTACCTTCTGCGATACCGATTTTGATAATCTTGGCAAGGTGCTTTACGGCGGTCCTATGATGGGTATTGCCGCATACGACCTTGACGCTCCTATCTATAAGAACACCAATGCGATTCTCGCTCTTACCATTGAGGATTCTCTTCCCAAGAAGCAGTATCCCTGTATCCATTGCGGTAAGTGTATCGCTCACTGTCCTATGAATCTTGATCCCACAGCTCTTGTTAAGGCTATGAAGATCGAGAGCAAGGATGACAGAGCAGAGGCGCTTCAGAATGAGAGCCTGCTTTCCTGTATCGAGTGCGGCAGCTGCTCTTACGTATGTCCCTCTCGCCGTCCTCTTGTAGAAAATCACAGACTTGCAAAGCTCGACCTTTGTCGTACGCTTTTCGAGAAAAATAATTAAGGAGGTAAAATGAAAAATGAATAAGCTTATAGTTTCATCCTCCCCTCATATTAAAACAAAGAATGACACTCCCCGTATAATGATGGACGTTGTCATTGCTCTTATGCCTGCTCTTATCGCAGGTGCGACCATTTATGGCTTCCGTGCGCTCCTTGTTGTTGCCGTATGTGTAGCGACCTCGGTGCTCTCCGAATTCCTCTTTAACCTTATTGTTAAAAAGGAACAGACCATATTTGATCTTTCCGCTGTGATCACAGGTCTTATTCTCGGTCTCAGCCTTCGTGCAGATGCTCCTATCTGGCAGTGCATTATCGGCTCTGTATTTGCTATTATAGTAGTTAAGTGTCTCTTCGGCGGCCTTGGTGCGAACTTCGCTAACCCTGCCGCTACCGCAAGAGTATTCCTTCTTATCTGCTTCAGCAAGACTCTGGCAGGTGGCGCAAGCAACCTTGTTCAGTTCAACTCCAAGCTGGCTGAGGGCGTTACCAAGCCTCTCTTTGAGGTTAACCCCGTTTTTGTCGATCCCGATCTTGTAGCAGGCGCTACTCCCCTTCAGGCAATTAAGGACGGCGTTGCAGTTGACGAGCTTCCCTCTCTCCTTGATATGCTCTTCGGCTTCAGAGGCGGCGCTATCGGCGAGGCTTGCATCATTGCGATCGTTATCGGCTTTGTTTATCTTGTGATCCGCAAGGTAATTAATTTCGAAACTCCTCTTATTATGGTTGCTACCGTGTTCCTTCTTTACCTCATCGTAACCAAGGACGTTAACATAGCTCTTTATCAGCTTCTTGGCGGCGGTCTTGTATTTGCTGCTGTATATATGGCAACCGATTACGTTACCACTCCTATTACAAGAACAGGTAAGATGATCTTCGCACTTGGCTGCGGTCTTATCACCTTCCTTATCAGAGAGTACGGTAACTATCCCGAGGGAGCTTCCTTCGCAATTCTCTTCATGAACATTCTTTCTCCTTACATTGAAAAGCTTACCAAGCGTAAGGCTTTCGGAAAGAGAGGTAATAAGTAATGGATTTCAAGAAATCTTTAAAGGACGTACTCGTTCTCTTAGTTATCTGCTCTGTATTTGCCGTTCTTCTTGCGGCTACCAATTCTATCACTGCTCCCGTTATCAAGGCCGAGCTTGACCGTAAGGCTAATGAGGCTTACATCGCAGTTATGCCCGAGGGCGCAGTATTCGACGATACAAGTACTGTTGATCTTTCCAAGTACACACTTCCCAAGACCGTTGTAGAAGCAAAGAGAGAAAACAACGGTATGGGTTATGCTATTAAGCTTGTTACCAAGGGCTATGCAGACGGTATGACTCTTATCGTAGGTGTTTCCGCTGACGGAATCGTAACCGGTGCTACCTGTATTGCTTCTAACGAGACCTGGGGTCTTGAGGGCACACTCGGTGATAAGTTTGAAGGCAAGGACGTTAACACAGCGGTTGACGTTGAGGCAGGAGCAACAAGCTTTACTGTTAACGGCTACCGTGCTGCAGTTATTGATGCTATTAACACTGCTACCATTCTCGGCGGCGGATCGGTTGATATCCGTACTGAGGAGGAGAAGTTCCAGGATGCTCTTGAGGCAGCCCTTCCCGGCAGTGAGGAATTCACCAAGCTCGTTCTTCTCTCCGCACTTGAGGGAATCGACTCTGTATATGAGGCAGCTAACGGTGCAGGCTACGTTTGCGTGATAGGTACTGACTCTACCGGCACCTTCATCGGTGTTGGCGCAGACGGTGTTGCAGTTGGTGATGTAAGCGCAGAGCACAAGGCTCTTGCAGAGGCTGCTATTGCAAGCGTTAAGGCTAACGTGACTACCGATGTTGATCTTACTCCTTATCAGGACAATAGCCTGATTGCTAATTACGTAAATTACGTTAAGAAGACCGGTACCGGTACCTATATGGTTGAGATCAAGACCTCCGGTAACTATACTGCAGAAACTCCTATCGTAATGCTTGTGGTTATTGATGCAGACGGTAAGATCGTTGATGCACAGACCGTAAGCCACGCAGAAACACCCAGCGTAGGTGGTATTCATCTTGAGGACGGTAAGTACAACTCCAACTTCATCGGCAAGAATCAGACCGAGGTAGGCGAGGTTGATATCATTTCCGGCGTAACCTTTACCACCGAGGCATACAAGAATGCAATTATCAACGCATTTAACGTTGTTTCTATCGTTAAGGGCGAAGAGGTTGACACCAGAACTGAGGAAGAGAAGTTCCAGGATGCTCTTGAGGCAGCCCTTCCCGGCAGTGAGGTATTCACCAAGTACTTCAAGGTTGAGGCTATCGAAGGCTTCGATTATATCTATGTTGCAGACGGTGGTGCAGGCTACGTTTGCGTGATCGGCAACGACTCTACCGGCACCTTCATCGGTGTTGGTGCAGACGGTGGTGCAGTTGGCGAGGTTAGTGCAGAGCATAAGGCTCTTGCAGAGGGTGTTATCGCAAAGGTAATGGCTACCGAACTTACCAATATTGACATCGAAGAGTTCAAGAACAGCGCTGACAGAGAAATCAAGAGAATCTTCAGACTTGTCAACTACGTTCAGAAGACTGCTACCGGCAACTACATCATCGAGATCCAGTGCGACGGCCACGGCAAGAAGGGTGATCCCAGCCACGAGCACGCATCCGGTGAGCGTTATACTATTAAGGTTTGTATCTCTGCTGACGGTGTGATCATTGATTCCCAGACCGTAAGCCACAGCGAGACTCCCACTTGGGGTGGTCCTCAGCTTGAGGATGGAGCATATAACTCCAACTTCATCGGCAAGACCGAGACCGAGGCAGACGGCGTTGATACCGTTGCAGGTACTACCAATACAACCGGCGGTTACAAGGAAGGTATTCTTCGTTGCTTCACCGCAATCACTATTATTGAAGGAGGTGCCAATTAATGAATAAGAATAGCAAGCTTTGGACTGTGCTTAAGGGCATTATTGTAGAGAACCCCGTTCTCGTTCTTGTTCTTGGTACCTGTCCTGCACTCGCAGTTTCTACCAGCATCGTTTCTGCATTATCTATGGGTATTGCAGCAACTCTGGTTCTTATCTGCTCAAACGTAGTTATTTCTCTTCTGAGAAAGATCATTCCCGATACAGTTCGTATCCCCTGTTACATCGTAGTTATCGCAGGCTTCGTTACCATAGTTCAGATGCTTCTTCAGGCATTCCTGCCCGACATCTATACTCTTCTCGGTAAGTGGCTGGCGCTTATCGTTGTTAACTGTGTTATTCTTGGTAGAGCAGAGATGTTCGCAAGAAAGAACGGTCCCGTAGATTCGGCTCTTGACGGTCTTGGCATGGGTATCGGATTCCTTGTTGCTCTCGTTGCTATGGCTGCTATCAGAGAGATCTTTGGTACAGGCGCAATCGAGCTTAAGGACCTTGGTCTTGAGGCTATTAAGATCCCCGTTCTTTGCGATTACAACATTCCCATTCTTGCATCTGCTCCCGGCGGCTTCCTTGTTTACGGTATTCTTATTGCTATCGTTAACAAGATCGGTCCCAAGGCAGGCTCTGAGAAGAGAAAGAACTTCTCCTGTGAGAACTGTCCCTCCGCAGGTATTTGCGGCAAGGTTTCCTGTTCTGAGAATGCAGAGCTCATTTCTGCAAGTGAAAACAACACTCTTGTAGAAAACAAGGCAGAAAAGGAGGAAGCGTAAATGGATATTAAAATGTTGCTTTATATCGTGCTTGTAGGCGTATTTGCAAACAACTACGTTCTTCAGCAGACCACAGGTATCTGTCCCTTCCTCGGCGTTTCCAAGAAGATCGACCAGGCTGTCGGTATGGGTGTTGCGGTTACCTTCGTAATGCTCGTTGCTACAGCAGTTACCTATCCTATTCAGAAATACATTCTCGAGGTTCCCATTAACGATAAGGGCGATACTCTTGAGTATCTTCAGACTATCGTATTCATTCTCGTAATTGCAGCTCTCGTTCAGTTCGTTGAGATCATTCTTAAGAAGTTTATTCCTCCGCTTTATAAGTCGCTGGGTGTATATCTTCCTCTTATCACAACCAACTGCGCAGTTCTCGGTATCGCAATCGATAACCTCAGCTACGAGTACGTTACCAACTTCGGAACCGCTCTCCTCTCCTCTCTCGGTGTAGGTCTCGGCTTCCTCTTCGCAATGGTTATCTTTGCAGGCGTTCGTTCCAGAATTGAGAACTCTCCTGCTCCTAAGGCTGTTCAGGGTCTTCCTGTTACTCTTATTGCAGCGGCTATCGTTTCTCTTGCATTCTACGGATTTGCAGGCGTTCTCGATAACATGCTCGGAATGGCATAAGGAGGTAGAAAAATGGAAATACTTATAGCTTTAGCTGTTCTTGCGGTAATTGCAATTATTTGTGCGATTATCCTTACCGTTTCTGCAACCTTCTTTGCAGTTAAGGAAAATGAAAAGGTAGTTGCAGTTCGTGACTGCCTCCCCGGCGCTAACTGTGGTGCGTGCGGTTACTCCGGCTGTGATGGATACGCAAAGGCTCTCGGCGAGGGTCAGTGCGATAACCCCAGCCTTTGTATCCCCGGCGGCGCAGACGTAGCTGCTCAGATCGGTGAGATTGTGGGTCTTGCTGCAGGCGACGTTGATGCCAAGGTTGCTTACGTTGCTTGTAACGGTCACTGCAAGCCCGAGGACAGAAAATACGTTTACGACGGTATTAAGTCCTGTAAGGCTGCAAAGCTTACTTACTCGGGCGACACCGTTTGTACCTATGCTTGTCTTGGCTACGGCGACTGTATCGCAGTTTGTCCTAAGGATGCTATCCACATCAATATCGAAAACGGTGTTGCTGAGGTTGATCCTACTAAGTGTATCGGATGCGGTCTTTGCGAAAAGACCTGTCCCAACAGTGTTATTCACATTCTTTCTGAAAATACCAGAGTTGCTGTTAAGTGCTCCAGCCACGATAAGGGCGCTGTAACTAACAAGGCTTGCTCTAACGGTTGTATCGGATGTATGAAGTGTCAGAAGACCTGTCCTCACGGCGCAATCAAGGTTGAGAATAATCTCGCCGTAATTGATTATGATAAGTGTACAGGTTGTGGCGCTTGCGCAGAGGTATGTCCCAAGAAGTGTATTCATATTGAAAGCTTCACTTGCGGTACTCACTTCTGATAATTTTGTGAATTGCATCTCAAAATGTAAACTAAAACAATACAAAATAGATAACGCAAAGCGGTAAAATGCTTTGCGTTATCTAAACCAAAATAAGAAAAAGGAGAGGCTTTATGGGCGAAAAGATCAAGAAGATTTTTGAAAATAAAAAGCTGGTTTCGGATATTATTCTTGTTGCGGTCGTGCTCGTTATCGGCCTTTCCGTTTTACTTGTTTTCTATCTGAATCGTACCGAGGGCTCAATGGCTGTTGTATCGGTTGACGGCGATAAGATCGCCGAATATCCTCTGGCGATCGACGGTGTTTATTACCTAAACGACGGCACCAACGTTCTGGTTATCGAGGATGGCAAGGCCTATATGAGAGAGGCGACCTGTCCCGGTTATCAGGACTGCGTTGAGAGAGGTAAGATCTCCTTTGTCGGCGAGACTATCGTTTGCAAGCCTAACAAGCTTGTAGTTGAGATAGTCGGAGAGGGGGATGAGCTCATACAGTGAAAAAGCTAGATACAAAAAAACTCGTTACACTCTCGGCTCTCATTGCCGTTGCAATGATCCTTTCCTACATCGAGTCGCTGATCCCCGCATTTGTTGCGGTTCCCGGTGTGAAGATGGGACTTTCAAACATTGCCACCGTTTTCACTCTCTATGCACTTGGCTGGCCTTATGCTATTATCGTTTCGATTATCCGTGTATTACTTTCGGCATTGCTGTTCGGCAACGTCACCAGCCTTATTTACAGCCTTGCAGGTGCAACGCTTGCTCTTGCGTCAATGATCCTTCTGAAGAAGCTTGATAAATTTTCCTCGGTAGGTGTTAGCGTTGTTGGCGGACTGTTTCATAACGTGGGACAGATCACGGCGGCTTGTCTTGTAATGGAGACCACCGCAATATCTCTCTACCTTATTCCACTTACCATTTCTGGCACAATCGCCGGTGTGGTTATCGGTCTTATTGCGGGAAATCTTGTAAATCGCATAAAGAAGTACTTATAAAAAGCTCTTGTATGATGCCAAAGCGTGCATAAAACAAGAGCTTTTATTATTTTTAATTGACAAATAATAGTTAGTATGGTAAAATAAGAATGGCGCATTCCGCCGCTGCGCTTGCCGCAAATGCGGACAGAATAAGGCGGAGAATGAAAAAACAAATGAAACTGAATTACAAGAGAACAATCCTTGTGGGCTTTGCTTTCTTCCTGATCAGTGCATTCTGGCAGGCTTATGATGCAATAGTTCCGCTTATTCTGACAAACCACTTTGGTCTTGATCAGTTGCTTTCGGGTATCGTTATGTCCATAGACAACGTGCTTGCAGTATTTATGCTGCCTATTTTCGGTGCGCTGTCGGATAAGGTAATGACCAGATTCGGTAAGCGTACTCCCTTTATTGTATTGGGTACTATTGCCGCTGTTGTAGCATTTATTTCGCTGACTCTTATTGACGCATATCAGCTTTCCGCTGTTCTTGATGCAGGTCTTGCAGAGGAATATCAGTCTGCTGCCGATCTTCTTAAAGAGGCTAACCAGGCTCTTAAAGAGGCGGGTAAGGCAAATGATGCTGCCGCTATTGCCGCAGCGAAGGAAAATATCGATTATATTAACAAGGTCGTTATTGCAGGAATCAGAGAAGAAACAGCTCAGATCACCCTCGGCAACCTTTGGCCTATCGTAGGCTTTATCGGTGTTCTTCTTGTTACTCTTGTTTCTATGGCAACCTTCCGTTCTCCTGCAGTTGCTCTTATGCCTGACGTAACAGTTAAGCCCCTTCGTTCTAAGGGTAACGCTATCATCAACCTTATGGGAACTGCAGGCGGTATTATCGTGCTTGTTCTCGGTATGGTATTCAACACCTCGGGCAATAAGTATATGCAGTACACAGGATACGTTGTTGCTGTTTGCGGTATTATGATAGCAGGTCTTGCTATTTTCCTTGCTACCGTAAGAGAAAAGAAGTGGGCGGTTGAAATGGAGGAGCAGACAAAGGCGCTTGGTCTTGAGGAGGATCCCGTACAGACAAATGAGGGCAAGAGATCGCTCAGCAAGGCAGAGATGAAGTCGCTTCTTCTCATTCTTGCATCGGTTGCGCTCTGGTACGTAGGTTACAACTCTATCACAAGTAAGTATTCTGTTTACGCTACCAACATTCTCTTCTTCGACTTCAACTTCACTCTTATTATCGCTCAGGCTGCGGCGGTTATTGCCTACATTCCCGTTGGTATCGTTGCATCCAAGATTGGTAGAAGAAAGACTATTCTTGCAGGTATTATAATGCTTGCATCCGCATTCTTTATTGCTAACTTCATCACTTTCAGCACTCCCGAGCTTGCAATGTATCCTGTATTTATTCTCGCAGGTATCGGTTGGGCTACCATTAACGTAAACTCCTTCCCCATGGTTGTTGAGCTTGCAAAGGGTGGCGAGGTTGGTAAGTATACCGGTTATTACTACACCGCATCTATGGCGGCGCAGATCGTTGCTCCCATTCTTTCGGGTGCCATTTATAAGCTTATCGGCTATATGGTTGGCGGCGACGATATTGAGGGTATGAGATATGCCTTCTTCGCATTCGGTACGATCTTCGTTGTGGCATCCTTCGTAACCATGTTCTTCGTTAAGCACGGTGACGCTAAGGCTGAAAAGCAGAACGCTCTCGAGGCTCTCGGCGGCGCAGACGATTGATCTGAGGAAAAACAATGATTGCTATACCTATTACGATAGTTGTTCTTTTCCTTCTTTACCTCTTCCTCGTAGCTCCGAGGAACAAAAAGGAAATGAAGGATTATAAGACCAAAATGTATGCTCACCGTGGTCTGCATAACGGCGAGAGGGCAGAGAACTCTATGTCTGCCTTCAAGGCAGCCGTGGACAGCGGATACGGTATTGAGCTTGACATCCGTCTTTCGAAGGACGGAAAGCTGGTGGTATTCCACGATGACACTCTCGACCGTGTTTGCGGCAGAGAGGGAAAGGTTATTGATTTTACCGCCGAGGAGCTTGCCACATTTAGCCTTAACGGTACGGGAGAGGGCGTTCCGCTGTTCTCCGACGTTCTCTCGGTTATCGACGGCAAGGTTCCGCTTCTGGTTGAGATCAAGGAAAATCCCGGTGACAGCAGTGTTTCTCTCGCAGCCTGCGAGATGCTGAAGAGCTATAAGGGTAACTATATTATCGAGTCCTTTAACCCCCTCTCGCTCAGAACCGTGAAGAAAAATATGCCAAAAATTCCTCGTGGCATCCTCTCTCACCGCTATTATGCCTATGAGCCGTACAGAAAGCCTCTGTATTTTCTGCTCCAGGCGCTTCTTCTCAATTTCACCTGTCGTCCCGCCTTTATCGCTTACGATCACAGACACGCAAAATCCTTTGCGCTCCGCTTTGTTCGTGTAGTTTTCGGTGTACCCACTCTTGCATGGACGGTACGCTCTGCCGAGGATGAAGCGATAGCCCGTAAAAACGGTTTCGACGGTATAATTTTTGAGAATTACTTACCTTGATAACCCTGTCTTTAATAAAAACACAGTGCCGCAGATAAAAAAATCTGCGGCATTGTTGTCTTTTTTTGCATAATAACGGTATAAAATGCCTCTTTTTCGGGAAAAATTTGAATAAATTCTACAAAAATTAATAAATTTTAATAAATCCTCTTGAAATTGGAGTTAAAATAGTGTAAAATGAATTAAGGTGTATAGGTATGTTTTCTTATAGACCAAATCAACAAAGGAGGACGTCTCTTGAGTAACAAGGTAAATTTATCTTTTTTCAATGCTTATATAGAGCTTGACAAGACCTGTGCAGAGCGTATGGGCGTTAAGCACAACGGCGTATCCTCCTATATCAACAGACTTGTTGATCTTCGTTTTGCCCCCGGCAGAAGCGAGGCTCTTCCCAAGCTTATCAAATACAGAAACAGCAGGAACAACATCGCCCACGAGATCAACGCCATTCGTGATTCGGTTGATATTACTAAGGCGGATGTTAAATGGATACAGAAGTTTAACAGAGCCGTTGCCCACAGATCCGACCCCGTATCCAGATACGAGCGAAAGGCGGGCTTCTATGCCGCCTGGAGAAAGGTGCGCGCAGGACTTATCGGCGCCCTTATCGCAGTAGTCGGCGTGGGAATTTACTTCCTTCTCGACTTTCTTCAGATCATATAATTAATATAAAAAAATGCCATCCTCTCGGATGGCATTTTTCTTTTAATATTTACTTTCAATTACCTGTTCGATATGGCATAAATACCAATAATATATAGCAAAGCTTGGTGTGAGCGATGCTAACATTTATTATTTTATAAAAATTCCATATTATTTCGGAATTTTATGTAACCTTTTTGTATTTTTCTTGTCTTATAAGGTGAAGTAAAAAATGGTATTAATATTATATTATTAATTTTTTTAGCGGAGGTATGCGCCAATGGGTACAGTGAAACAAAGTATAACTCTTGATGATACGTTTTTTTGACAGTATAGTAACTACCGAAGTAAAAGAATGATGAGTTACAATATATATTTAAAAATGTAGGTGAAGTATTATGAAAAGATTTGTAGCGATTATTTTGTTTATTTTTTTAGTTTGTAGTCTTTTTGGGTGCAATATTGATCCGGACAATTCTGATATTAACGGCAATCATACACGCTGGGATTTTTACCCAGAAGGATACACTGCGGGATTTCCTTATCTTGTTAACCAATCAAACGGCTCTCGTTTGGAATTTTGGTGGGTTGAAACATACGAGGAGTGCATTGCTGCTATTGAGCTATTAGAAGAAAATGGAAGCAGCTTTGCAAAAACTGCAATTTTTACCTATGACGGAGACCTTTTTGATACAAAATATTTATTTAAAATATCTCATAACAATAAGCACACCGAGGAGATCTCGTTTGGCGATAATCCTTTTGACAGACGTGCAATGGATGTTGAGGTTGCCAGCATTGCCTTTTTTGATGAGGTAACAATAGATGAAATAAACCACGGTGATTTAGAAAACTACGAAGTATATGAAGTCAATTCTTATCTAAATAATTATTCGCATAAGCCCGTCATTGACGATGAACACATCAAATGTGAATGGGGTAAAAATTCGTCCGGAAAAGATGAATATTATGTAAGAGATCTCATACAAAATGAAAAAATATTGATGATCTCCTCTTTTGGATATAATGATGATCCAAACAAGGCTAATGAGTGCATAATAGCGGTTTTGAATTCGTTATGCTTTTTAGGCTTCAACAGTTAGTTGGACAGGAGGAATAAAATGAAAATACATTTTTTAACCTCTATGCTGTCATTCTGCGATTTCATAAGCACTTTTTTGTAAAAAAGGATTGACAAATAAAAAAAGAATAGTATATAATTTAAATACTACATACAGGAGGTTGCAAAATGAAAAAAATAGTATCATCAATATTGATTTTTTCTGTTTTAGTTATAGCTTTATCCTCATGCAAGCGTCAAACGGGCGGTTTTAATGATCCTAACCAATTTAATGAATATTGGTGGTTAGAGTCTTATGACGAGTGCGTTGACGGAATAGAACGTTTGATGTCACACGGCAGTAGCTTTAATAACACTGCATTAATATCGGACGATAGCGACCTTTTTGATATGAAATACTGTGTGTTGACAAATAGGCTTAGAGCAGACAAGGAGGTTGGAATTTTCGTTGACCGTTTTGATAGGAAAGTAGAAGGCGTTATAGTAATGTGTTTTGCTTTCTTTGATAATGTAGAAATTGAGGAATTGATTTATTCGAATGTATGGGATTATAAAGCTTATCAGATTATAGTTGACGTAGATTCTGCGGTTAAGAATGATTTTTATTACGAGGAATTAACCGAGGATTTGCTTGAGTGCACAGAAGTTTTCGAAGGAAGACAAGTGATTTATGAATATAGATTTAAAGATGATGAACAGGTTATCCTTAGTATAAAACACTCAAAATTTATCAATGAAAAGCTTGACTTTAGCGTGATTTCTGAAATTTTAAACTCGATAGAAGCCGATATGTTTGAAAAAATGAAAAATAATATGCAGGGCTGATGTGATAAAAAATATTTAAGGAGAAATTAATGAAAAAAATTATTTCTATACTTTTGTGTTTGGTTGTTTTATGTTCAACCTTGATGCTGTCATCCTGCGATTTTTTAAGCGCCTTATTTAATGCGGGAGAGGATAACGAATACACAGATAACAGGGGAAATATAGAAAAAAATGATGATGGTTCTATAAAGCTTAAAGAGGAACTTATTCAAACTCTTGTTAATTATTTAAGCGGATATATGACCGAATACGATATTCCCGGATACACTATCGGTGAAAAGCTCTTGCTTTGCAACAATAATTTCAATCCTCTTTTCGTAAAATTCAGTGATGAATGTTACTTTGTGGTTGCATATTATGTACCCATTCATGAAAATCCAAATTATGAAAACCATACTTTTTGTTGCATAGATGAATACACATGGATTGGATTTGAAAAAGCGGAAGATGTAAAGAAAAATATGGATGGAAAAGAAGCCGTCGCAGCTTTTCAAATCAATATTCAGGAGTTTTGCAAAAACTTAAAAACCAATTCTGCCGATGTCACAATTGAGCATTTTATGTTTTATCGCCCAGAGTTTTCAGACAATATTGCAATCTCACCACAAATAACATTTGATCATTTATTTATTTATGTTACAGAAAGTAATGCAAAATATATAAGTTATTCATCTTCAACTCCGATTCACGAACCTTTCAGTATCAGTTGCATAGAACTTGATGGCCAATATTATGCAAAAGAACTCATAAGTACTCTATATGATGACGGTAGATATTACGAAACTGATCTAAAAATGTCTTTTGGTGAATATTACGATTCCTTGATGAGTATTATGATTACCGATAAATATTTTGAAGAGAGTGAAACAAGAAAGAACAACTATGCTCTCTTTAAAATAGAAGATGTTGAATCAATCATGTCAAAATAATGAGTTATAAAATACCAAGAAAGGATTGTTATTTTGTTCTTGTGTTTGTTTTGTATTCCAGTTTAGCCCAAACAAACTAAATAAAAAAAGCGAGTTTTAAAACTCGCTTTTTTATATTTTAACGTCAAATCGGTACTTGCAGCAGGGGCATACGACTGTGTGCTTGCCCTTTTGCTTCGGTAGACGAAGATTGTTTTTGCAGGACGGACATTTTCTGTATACGTGGGTCTTTCTGTCACGCAGCTTGCACTTCTGAAGATTGAATAACTTCTTCGGCTTTTCTGTCAATCTGATAAATTTCTCGTTTTCCTGCTGCCTTTTGTAAATGTTTCTTGACATAACACGGAAAAATGCAAAGGCAAACAGCGCACCCTCTACGAGATAAATGATATATAGCTTAGCAAAAAAGTTAATTACTATCAGTATAAGACATATTGCGAGCAGAAAGTAATACAGTCTATCAACGCCATATCTGCCTGCCATAAATCTGGCTATCCGCTCTCTGAAAGAGCCGGGACGGTTTTGATTTCCCATACATTACTCCTCTCCCTTTTTTATATAATTATACACCGACAAGGACGGAGTGTCAACGGCGAGGAGGGTTTGTTTACACTGTTTTGAGTAAAAATTAACAGTTTATTTGTAATTATTCCTCTCTCGCCAGCTTCTCTCTCAAGCGGGGAATAAGTCCGTATGCAATACAGCCAAGGCAGAGCAGGATAATTGAAACCAGGATAAGAATTGCGCAGTTCATAAAGAAGTCCTGGGGCATTATCAGAATAACTCTGTCATACAAGGGATTGAATATCCAGTTTTCTTTACCGGGGAAGAATATGGCGTGAAAAATCGTAAATGCCTTATCAAAATCGAGAGCCGCAAGTCCACCTATTATAGCAAAGCCGGCGAGCGTGTATGCGCCCGAGCAGAAGGTGATGCTCATTTTAAAGGGCTTCCAAAGCTCGAACACCTTGCGTCTGTTCAGAATAAGCAGAACCGCAACTCCAAAAGCTGAAATAATGAAAGCGCCTGCATTTAAGTCAAAGAGCGCCTTGCAGTCGGCAAAGTGTGACTCGGTCCACTCTCGGTAGGGAAGCTTTCCTGTGCCAAATTCATTGCCGGGAATGGTGAGATAGTCCAATACCTCATCATAGGCATCCTTTATTTCATCAGAGCTTAGATTTTCAAATTTGACGTATTCATCTTCTTTATAGTATTTCTCCGCCCACGATTGCCACTCTTCCGCCTGGCTGTTATATTCATCCTTAATATAGAGATCAACCTGCGCATAGTAGAAGGGTCTGAAATATATGGGCAGACCTATGGAAAAGGTGATAATAAGTATAGCGGTAAAGAAGCCCAGAAGAGCGGTTAATAGCTTGTTTTTCATTTTTCTCATCCTTATATAATATTAATTAGTTTAAATACTCTATATAAGTATCTATTAATGCTTCAACAGCAGCACGCTGTCGTGGTGTAAGATTTTCAAGCTTTCTTGCCATTCGCTTGTCACCGTATACGTTTCCTGTGGAAACCGTGTCACGAAGCAGGTAATCAGCCGAAACATCAAGAACCTCTACTAATCTGATAAATAAATCAAGACTTGGAGTTTTTTCTCCACGTTCAATTTCGCCCATATAATATAGGGTTATATCTACTTTTTCAGCCAAAGCCTCTTGTGTTAGATTTAATTTTTTTCTTGCAACCTTTATTCTGTCGCCGATCGTTAGCTTGTCCACTTGTTTCCTCCTAGGCTATAAGCCAATAATATGCACTGTAATTATACTATTTTATTGTTTTGAGTTGAATTGGCTAAAAGTATTCAATATATACAAATAGCCAATAAAAAACAGAGAACATAAAGGTTCTCTGTCTAAAATGATTTTATTAAAATAAAATATGTATCTTAAATAAAAAAGGAACGGACAAGCCGTTCCTTTTTTGGTTATTCCTTTACTTTGATAATTTTTACAGGCTTTATCGCCCTTATCTTTATCATCGGGATAATGAGTGATACCACCGCAAGAATAAAGGTAAGAATACAGTTCGTAAGCACTATACTCGGCTCGAAGATAAGGAACTGCAGATCCGGCATTACCCAACCGGGCGCCATTGTCCTTATTGAAGCGATAAGAACGTCGTTTGCAAGGTCGATAAAGAATAAATATCCAAGCGCAGATATAATGCAGGTAAGCAGAGCGATCAGAATGACCTGGATGCCGAAAATAATTCCGATAGAATAGTTTTTCGCACCTATCGCCTTTAAAATTCCGATCTCGTGCATTTTGTCGTTGATCAGCTTGGTTGAGAAGATAATAAGAATAACGACAATGCCGACGTAAAGGAATATGGAGATAAGCTCGAATATGGGAATAAACACGTCAACGACCTCGGTCATTATATGTATTCCCTCAACGGCATAGCTCTGCAGCTCGTAATTATTGGGCTCTGCGTTGTCTAACACCGCACCTATTCCGTCCGTTCCGTTAAAGTAGAGCGAGTAGGAGCGAATGGCATCCTTTTTAAACAGCTCCATCACGTCTTCGGATACGAACATAGACATCGACGAGCTGTGAAGTCCTCTGACGGTTACCTCGACCTCAAAGAGCTGATTCTGATTGCCTATATCTGAATATTCATACTGAGAAAGGGTAATCTTTCGGGGAGAGAAGGTGTTGATATTGCTGGGATCGTAGCTTGTACCGAATATTTCGTTATATACCTGGTAATTCATATATACGGTCTTTTCGCTAAGCTCAACTCCCTGCCATAAAACCTCAGAGCTTACGAATTCCTTGTTTTCATCATAGAAAACGCAATAGGAATTTGCGTAATCGTTATTTAACAGCGCTATGGAAACGAAGCTGGTGATTTCCGCTCCCTCGGGTATTTCGATATAATCGGATACGTAGGTGCATCCGACGCCGGTGACTTTGTATTCAATCTGACCGTTATAGGCGTTCAGGTGAACTGAATATCCGCCCTTCGAGGCGTTGTAATTCATTATTTCCTTTGAGATAGGCTCCCCGTAGTCAAATGCAAGCAGGGCGTGTTCCATTTTTGCGATCGGATGCTTTAAATTGTAAAGGGTATCCAGGTTATCGTTGAAGGCGACACGTATATATTTTGCTCCCTCGGGAATATCTGGAATATCTGTGCTGTAATACCAGCCGTTAGTCAGATAATTCGCAACACTAGAAAGATCGGTGGTGTAAAAGATCTCCGAAACGTAGGGCGTCGTGGATCTTGTGTAATTGATAACGCCGTTAACATTCAGCTTGTAGTGGGGCGCAGAGAAGGAAAGGGGAGATCTTTCAAGAGCCTCTACAAAGTCGGGGTTTGTGGAATAACAGTAGCCCAAACGGTCGTAAACGTCGCTGAGCAGCTTCTGGCAGGTGGGATCGTTATATACGTCGGAGGGAGACTTGTTACCTGCTTTTATCTCCTCGATAAACTCGTCAAATCTCTCCTTGTAATCGGTCTTGATAATGCCGTTTACGTAGGCTACGGGAGAGGTAAAGCCGATGGCATAATACTCACCCACCAGATCCTCATAATCATAGCCCTTGCTGTATTTCTTGTTCAGCGTAAGAGCGCAGTCTGCCATATAATCGGTTATATATATGCCGTAGGGTGCCTGATGCTCGGCAGAGGCGACAAGCTCAAGCTCGCCAAACTTCTCGGTAAGGAATTCCTCATCTACGATAATAGTTCCGAAGCTCTCGTTCATATATATCGTGTTTGAGAAGGTGTTTGTGTTACATCCCAGATTTGTGCCGTAGCCGTCAATGATAAGAGAGTGATTGTAGACGGGATAAATCTCACCCTTGTAGCCTGCGTCGTAGAAGACCTGCATATCATCCTCGCCGATCTTCTCGGGGTAGGTCTTGTCAAGCAGGGAAGCGACACTCTTATCGGCTACCTTGTTAAGCACTATGGAGCTTTGATCGTTTTTATTCATCTCCCCTGAGATTACCTCGCCGGAGTCAAAGACGATTATGGTCTGCGCTAAGGACATAATGATCATTATTACAGCAATAATGAAGGAAGAGAGGGAAATGGCGATAGCCTTGTTCTTTAAGAATTTAACCGAGAAGCCCAATCCCTTTCCGAGAGACAGGGACTTACTATCGATTTTTACCCGTTTTGCCTCCGATTTGTCAAGTTTGGTTGGCAAAAACTTGTCATTTTTCTTAACAAAGGGCTTGCTCAGGTTGTTATTAATGAATTTTATATCATCATCAGAAAGCGCAAGGCCCTGCGGGTAAACAAGCTCGTCGCCCTCAACGGTCATTTCGTCGCTGAATTTTGGGTTTCTGATCTTGTCGGAGATCACCTCTCCCCCGCTCAGCTCAATAATTCTGTCTGCGTAGGAGCTTGCATCGTTGACGTTGTGGGAAACGATAAGGATAAGACAATCCTTTGATAGATTCTTAAGCAGCTCAACGATGGATGTTGCGGTTCGGGCATCGAGATTTCCCGTAGGCTCGTCGGCAAGGATAATGCGAGGATCCTTCACGATAGCTCTCGCTATTGCAACCCTCTGTCTTTCACCACCCGAAAGCTCGGTGGGATATCTTTCCTCATAGCCTGCGAGCTCTACCTTTTCAAGCGCAGCCTTTACCTTATCCGTATCGTCTGCATGGCGGAGATTGAGAGCAAGAGCTATATTCTCATACACCGTCAGCTCGTCGATCAGGTGGTAGTCCTGGAAAACAAAGCCGATATGAGTGTTTTGGTAGTTACAGAACTCTCTCTCCTTGAAGCCGGAAATATCATTTCCGTCAACCTCAATAGTACCGCTTGTGATACTGTCAAGACCGCCTATTAAGTTAAGCAGGGTGGATTTACCGCTACCGCTTTTACCAAGCACGAAAACAAGTCCTGTATCCGGCAGGGTAAGATTAACGTTATTCAGCGCATGACATTCCTTGCGCCTTTTTGATTTGTACTTCTTGTTAAGGTCTGTGATCCTGATCATAATTGTATCCTCAAAGGTGGTGATAAATAAATTTTAGCATATTATCAGCCATCTGTCAACAAAAAAAGGAACGGACAAGCCGTTCCTTTTTTATATCAAGCGTAATTATACACCCGAGTATGCTGCGAAGCCGCAGTCGATGGGAAGTACAACGCCGGTGATAGCAGATGCTGCTCTGTCATCGGTGAGGAAGAACAGACCGCCGAGAAGCTCCTCGGAGTCAACGAAGCGACCCATAGGAGTTCCGTTAAGGATCTTAGCGGAACGAGCGGTGGGAGTGCCATCCTCGTTGAAGAGAAGCGCACGGTTCTGGTTGGAAACCAGGAAGCCGGGAGCGATTGCATTGCAACGGATGCCTGTGCCTGCGAAGTGAGTTGCAAGCCACTGGGTGAAGTTGGAGATACCTGCCTTCGCAGCAGAGTATGCGGGGATCTTGGTAAGGGGAATGTAAGCATTCATAGAGGAGATGTTAAGAATGTTACCGCACTTTCTCTCTACCATATCCTTAGCAAAGGTCTGAGTGGGAAGGAGAGTACCCTGGAAGTTGAGCTTGAATACGAAGTCAACGCCATTGGGATCAAGATCGAAGAAGGACTTACCGCCTTCCTTTGCCTCGTGCTGATACTCGTTATCGGTGGTAGCTCTGGGGTTGTTACCGCCTGCACCGTTGATAAGAATATCGCAGGGACCGAGATCCTTGAGGACTGCCTGATGTACCTCTTCAAGAGCTACGGGATCAAGCACGTTTGCCTTATATCCGATACAGGTAAAGCCTTCTGCGGTAAGCTCCTCAGCCAGCTTCTTTACTGCATCCTCGTTAAGGTCGAGAGCAGCAACCTTTGCGCCTGCCTGAGCGTAAGCTCTTGCCATATCGCCACAGAGAACGCCGCCTGCGCCGGTTACAACTACTACCTTACCGGAAAAATCTACGTTAAGGGGAAGATTAATCATTGTAATTTACCTCCAAATACTATTTCTCATCAAGCTTGTCAAGCATATCCCAAACACCGAGCATATACATAATGCCGAGCGCACGGTCGTAGAGGCCGTAGCCGGGACGTACGTTGCCGGGCTTTTCATCCCAAAGGTGTCTGCCGTGGTCGGGACGGATATAACCGTCGAAGCCGCAGTCGTGATAAGCCTTAAGGATCTCAAGGATACCTGTGTCGCCGTCACAATCTCTGTGGCTTGCCTCGGAGAAGTCACCGTTTTCGAAATGCTTAACGTTTCTGATGTGAGCAAATGCAATTCTGTCGCAGTGCTTTCTAACGATCTCGGCAACGTTGTTGTCGGGATTAGCGTTAAGGCTACCGGAGCAGAGAGTCAGACAGTTGTAGGGATCGTCAACCATAGAGAGGAATCTGTCGATGCTGGGACCGTCAACAAGAAGACGGGGCAGACCGAAGATATCCCAGGGCGGATCGTCCATGTGAATAGCCATCTTAATATCGCACTCACGGCAGGTAGGCATAATTGCCTCGAGGAAGTACTTAAGGTTAGCCCAGAGCTTCTCGTGGTCAACGTCTGCGTAATCCTTGAAGAGCTGGTCAAGCTTTGCCATTCTCTCGGGCTCCCAGCCGGGGAAGGACATATTGTACTTCTCGGTAAAGTCGAGAATGTACTTTGCCATTGCGTTGTAGTCATCCTGGATCATACCCTTCTCATAGAAGAGAGCGGTAGAGCCGTCACCAACCTCGTGGAACAGGTTACTTCTGGTCCAGTCGAAGATAGGCATGAAGTTATAGCAGATAACCTTTACGCCGAACTTGGAGAGGTTGCGGATGCACTGCTTGTAGTTCTCGATGTACTGATCTCTTGTGGGAAGGCCGATCTTTATGTCGTCGTGAACGTTTACAGACTCAACAACGTCACCGTTGAAGCCGTATGCGTGGAGCTGATCCATAACGGCGCCGATCTCCTCCTCGGTCCAGATCTCGCCGGGCATCTTGCCGTGAAGCGCCCAAACGATACCATCTACACCGGGAATCTGCTTAATGTCAGACAGCTTGATACGGTCGTTACCTTCGCCGTACCAACGGAATGTCATTTTCATATTTTTTCTCCTTTTTAGAGATTAATTTGTTTTCTTTTCTTTAGGCTCCTTGATGCGGTTAAGCTTTTTGTTGAGCGCAAGAAGGTCTTCCTTGGTGAACTCTGCGTTCATCATACCGCCTGCCATGGTAAGCAGACGAAGTACGGTGAAGCCGTTCATCATAGCCATAAGCTCGGGAGTTATCTCAAAGCCCATTGCCTTAGGCTTTTCCTTCTTCTCACCCTTCTTTTTGTTACCGCCCATCATCTTGCCCATAAGCTTCATGAAGATCAGCTTACCACGGAAGGTGCCGATAACCTGACCCATCTTGGAGTTGAGAGAAAGACGGCCGGGGATCTCCTTAATATCGAACCAGTTAAGGATTACACCCTTTTCTACAAGGCGGTATTCCTCGTTGAAGGTGTCAACCTTTCTGATAATGCTCTCGTCGGTAATATCGCCTGCCTTGGCAAGGATCTTGCTCTCGCCAACGTTGTTAACGTTGAAGTAGAAGAAGTGGTTGTCGGAGGTCTGCTTACCAACAGATTCGCCGTTAACGAAGAGCTCAACCTCGGGAAGGTTGGAGTATACGGTGATCTTGGTTACGTCCTCAACTCTGTCGATATATCTCTTGGATGCGATATGAAGCACAGGAGCCTCTGCAGGATCACGGAGCCATGCCTTGTAAGCGTAGAAGGAGTCCTTCTTGTACTTACGGTCCATGGTCATAAGACCCTTGTGGTTCTGTCCGTTCTCGCCGCCCTCAGCTCTTGCATCAGCGCCGAAGTCAAACATATTCCATACGTGGGTAGCCCACATATACTTTCTGGAGTAAAGCTGCTTGATAAGCTCCTCGTGATAGTATGCCTGATATTCCTCGGTGTAGTCGCCCTGACGGGGATCGGAGGTGTGCCAGTTAAGCGCCTCACAGCCGTACTCGGAGCAGCCGATCGGAATAGAGGGATGCATAGCGTGGAACTTATCGAACCAGGGGCCGTTCATAGAGGTATCGCCACCGTACCAGCCGAAGTAGTGGTTGTAGGAAACCACGTCGGGAATCTGGAGATAGGGATCGTCCATCTTACACATAGAAACCGCAGCAATGGTGGTAAGACGGGTCTTGTCCATCCTGTGACAGAGATCGTTAAGGATTCTGTGGTTCTCAAGAAGGTCATCGTCAGAGCCGCCGATAGAGATCTCGTTGGAGAGACCCCATACTACGATAGAGGGGTGGTTGTAGTTCTGTGCTACAAGCTCGGTCATCTGGCTGATGGTATTCTCACGGCCGGTGGGCATGTGCTTGGAGATATAGGGGATCTCCGCCCAGATAACCATACCGTACTCGTCGCAAAGATCATAGAAGTACTGGTCGTGCTGATAGTGAGCAAGACGGATAGTGGTGCAGCCTACCTCGTGGATAAACTCCATATCCTCCTTGTGATGCTCGGGGAGAAGAGCGTTACCGAAGCCCAGTCTGTCCTGATGACGGGATACGCCACGAAGGGGATATTCCTCGCCGTTAAGGATAAAGCCGTTTACGGGATCGATCTTAAAGGTACGGCAACCGAATCTGGAGCAAACGTTATCAATAACCTCGTCACCCTCAACGATCTCTGCCTCACAGCAGTAGAGGTAGGGGTCACGGCGTCCGTGCCAGAGGTGAACGTCCTTGATCTCGAATACAACCTTTGTATCGGTGGAAACTATCTTCTGAAGCTCGTTTTCTTCCTTGTCATAGAGGGTGTAAGCGATCTTCTGACCCTCTGCAAGATTCTTTACGTAAACCTCAACCTCAACCTTGGCATCCTTGCCAATGATCTCGGGAGTGATCTTGATACCGGGAGCTCCGTAGTAATCAAGGTCAAAGTGATTTTCAGCAACGGTTACAATGTAAACGTCACGGTACAGACCGCCATAGAAGGTAAAGTCTGCCATCTGGGGATAAACTCTGTCGTTGGGAGCGTTGTCCACAACGATAGCAAGAGCGTTATCGCCATCCTTAAGTGCGGAGGTAAGATTTACTCTCCAGGTGGAGTAACCGCCGTCGTGGTGAGCAAGCTTCTCACCGTTAAGGTAAACGTCAGCGGAGGAGTTTGCGCCACGGATCTCAAGGTAGTGGAGACCCTCGCCAAGCTCGTCCTTGTTGATGCTCTTGGAATAAACGCAGCTGCCACGGAAGTATGTACCGCCGTCATAGCCGTCCTCATTATTCCAGGTGTGAGGAAGTGTAACCGGAACTGCGCCCTCGGTTACAGAGGGATCCTGACAGTCCTTAACAAACTGCCAACCCTCATTTATCTTGAGTATTTTTCTCATAAAATGCTCCTTTATAGAATTTTACCTAATATAACCACTCTTTATTATAGCAAATTTTTGTCGGTAAAATCAATATTTATAGATTAAAAACATGTAAATAAATTCAATAATGCGACGCCCGACGCTTTTTGTCGGACGCCGCAAAATTTACTCGTCTGAGTTATTAGTTGTATGCGATGTAGCGAACCTTTACGTATCTGCCGTCAACAACAACGGAGGGAGCCTCGCCTTCCTTTACCTCGGAAGCAACACCCTTGAAGGTGTCGTCGCCCTTAACGAGATTTCTGACAACGGATGCAACTGCGATAGCGATAGCATCTCTGTCCTCGGTAGCGGTGCCTGCGATTCTGCCTGCATCGATAACGTTGATGGTGGTGTAGATCATTGCATCAAGGTCCTCTTCCTCTACTGCAGTAAGATCAACGAGGAACTTGTTGTTTTCGTAGTATTCAGCATACTCATCCTTATTCTCGGGTCTGCCTGCAAGAACGATCTCCTTGTAGTCAACGCTCTCACCAACGGTAACGATGGGAACGAACTGAGTGGTAAGCTTATCGGTGTTGTAGTCGCTCTTCTGAAGCTCACGGAGAACTACAAGCGCAGTAACGTCGTCGGGAGTGAGAATAAGCTCATACTTGGTGAGATCGGGATTGATAATCTCGGGAATGGAAAGCTCTACGGAAAGGTTAAGCTTTTCGCCGAAGAAGCTTCTGCTTACCTTGTAATCATCGGTAGCGAGAAGCTCGTTTGCCTTCTTTACAGCATCATCAGCGAAGGTGTTGATACCCTGGAAGGTAGCGGAGATCTTGTTGTCCTCGTTCTTATCGATATCCTTGAAGTTTGCCTTAACGTAGTCAGCGATAAGCTCGCCCTGTACGTCAGCGATGGTGCTTACGTCAGATGTGATGCTAACGCACTTATCGTAGCTGTTAACTACGCTTTCGTTAACTGCGCAGTTGAAGAAGATTACGGGAACACTCTTTTCTTTAGCAGCGTCAACGATCTGCTGCGCAACGATCTGAGAGCCGAGAATTTCAAGGGGGTTGTCGGATACAAGCTCTACTACGAGAACCTGACAGCCTGCATTAAGAGCGGACTTTGCCTGCTCGAGCTGGGTAGCAAGGCTACCGTTTGCGCCGTAGTGCTTATACTCTACGTGCTTGATATACATTGCTCTTTCTATGGAGTTGATAAGGCTGTTGGGAACCTCAACCTTGCCGTTACCGCTCCAGAGGATAGAAACCTCAGAATCATTTACCGCACCGCAACCGGTGAAGCAGAATACAGAGAGAGTAAGGAGAGCTACAAGTATTAAAGATACAATTCTTTTCATTATCGTTACCTCCTTAGTTTTCGTTTGCAGCGGCATCAACAGCCTCTGCCTGTGCGTGCTTTGCGTTAAGCTCGCTTGTCATAGTCTCAAGGGTCTTCTTATCAAGGTTGTAGATAAGTGCAAGACCAACGAACTGCATAATTGCAGCGAAGAGATAGAGACATGCAACAAGGTAACGCATGTTAAGTGCAACGGAGAAGAGCTGGTTACCTGCGTTGATCTCGGAGTAGCCAAGAGCTACCATGATAAGGAGAGCAGCGGAGGGGCCAAGGCCCTGAGCCAGCTTTCTGAAGAAGGAGTGCAGCGAGTAAACTGTACCCTCCTCACGAGTGCCGAACTTCCACTCGTTGTAGTCGATAGCGTCGCCCATCATAGACCAGGAAACGGTAGAGTAGATACCCATACCAAGGGAGTTGAGGAGCTGACAAACTATGTAAATTACAAGACCTGTGCCATCGGGAGTGATGGGAGCGATAAGCATGATTGCGCAAGCAACAACGGAGCAGATGGAACCGATAACCGAGAGCTCCTTCTTACCGTACTTAACAACAAGCTTTCTTGCAAGGGGAGTGAAGGCAACGATAGGAATCATTGCGAACATGGAAATAATACCGGAAATGCTTACGTTCTTGAAGTAGGACTGGAACATAACGGTAACAGCGGTAGAAGCCGCCTGCATACCGATAAACATACCCATAGCTGCAACGGTTGCGCCTACTGCGGGGCGGTTCTTGATGAAGTTGCCCATAGCCTTAAGCACGTTGAACTTTTCCTGCTCCTCGCTAACCTGTACGTTCTCGTCAACACGGATCTCGGTGTTACGGATCATAAACTGGAATGCTACGAAGCCTGCAACGCCCATGATAAGAGCGATAATGAATACACGCTCGCCCATGATGTTGTTGTTTGCATCGTAAATGAGCATAGGAAGGAGAATCATGGGAACCATGTTACCTACCATAGAACCAACCGAACGCCATGCAGAGAGAGAAGCTCTGTCAGCGGGCTCACTGGAAATAAGACCGAGAAGAGAACCGTAAGGAACGTTCGCAATAGTGTAGAATGCATCCCAAAGGATGTAGCCTGCTACGAATACGATGCCCTTAACAACGGGCTGTGCGTCCTTAACGAAGGGAATGAAGCAAAGTGCGCCTGCTACAAGAAGACCGATAGAGCCGAGCCAGATGTATGCAAGGAACTTACCTCTCTTATATTTTCTCTTCTTATCGTTATCGATGATAGAACCGATAAGGGGGTCGTTGATAGCATCCCATACCTGAACTACAAGAAGAAGGATAGCATAAAGTGCGGTATCCATTCTCATAAACTGAGTCCAGAAGATAGCCATTGTGCCCTTGAGTGCGAAGCTCATGTTACAGCCAAAGTCGCCTGCAGCATATGCGAGACAGTCACGCATACCAAACTTGCGATGGCCGTTAGCATCGAGCTGAACGGGTTTTTTTGCCATTTTGTGTTTCCTCCAAAATAATTTTTTATTTTTGCGCAATGCTATTATAGCAAATTATTAATATATAGACAAGACCCAAAAGTGTTACTTTTGTGACACCCCTTTACAAAAAATATATCTTAAATTTAGTTATAATGGATAGAAAACGAGAGATTTTTGGTCGATTTTAGCAAAAAATCCAAAATCTATTGACTAAACATAGTAAAATAAGTATAATAATCTTAAGGCTTTTTAAATCATTACAAAATACGGTTTTGCCGTTACGGAGGGATTATGTATAAGCTTTGTAAGACCGAGGAATCTAGCAAAAGACAGCGAGAGATCGAAAACGTCTTGCTCGGTTTGATGAGAGAGAAGCGCTACGATGATATTTCGGTCAGCGAGATCTGCGAGAGAGCGGGAGTTCCGAGAAAATCATTTTACAGATACTTTGACGGTAAGGACGGCGCAATGCAGTCGCTCCTTATCCATAATATAACCGATTTCCACAGCTTTTCGACCATTTTAGGTAAAAAGGACAGGCGTACGCTGGACGGAGAGTTTGAGGATTTCTTCCACTTCTGGAAGGAAAAGCGTGATTTTCTCGAGGCCTTTGACAAAAGCCAGCTTATAGGTCTGCTTGTGGAATATTCAAACAGCTATGCTATGAGCGAGTTTGTCAACATTCGTAAGTTCTTACCCGGTGGCGAGGAGAGGGAGAAAATTCACGTATTCCAGTTCACCATCTGCGGACTTATGACTCTGACGGTGGATTGGTATCGCTCGGGCTTTGCGGAGAGCGTTCCGGATATTGCGAGAACTGCCGCACGACTTATCAGCAAGCCTCTGTTCCCTGATCTTGATAAAATGGGCATACAGACCTAGAAATGTAAATAAAAGGTTGCAAAATCACCGATTTTGCAACCTTTTTTCGTGCAAATGAGTAACATTCGTTCTATTTATTTATTCTTGAAAAACTGATACAGATAACAGGGAAGCATACCGTTATAGAGCTTTCTCACCTTATCTGCCTTCCTACCGTAAAAGCGCTCGAAGGAGGGGTGAGAGGTGATAACGTATACCTGCCAGGGAGAAAGCGAGCGGAAGTGAACTCCTATCTCCTTATAAAGCTGCTCTACCTCACGTAGAGTGCCAAGCCTTTCGCCGTATGGTGGGTTACAAACGATAGTTCCACGTCTGCCGTCAGCGGAGATCTTTCTAGCATCCTGGCGGAACACCCGAACAACGTCGCTAACGCCTGCAAGACGGACGTTCTTTTCCGCAAGAGCAACTGCATCGGGGTCAATATCCGAGGCAAAGGCGCAGAATTCGGTGGGGTGCTCTGAGTCAAATGCCTCTTCTCTGGCATCTGTCCATATTTTCTTATCAATAAAAGCAAATTCCTCTGCCGCAAAGCGACGGCTTCGACCGGGAGCGATACCCTTCATCAACATAGCCGCCTCGATTGCTATGGTTCCGCTGCCGCACATAGGATCCCAGAGCAGCACGTTCTCACGTGGACGGGTGGTTGCGGCTATTGCGGCGGCAAGGGTCTCTCTTATAGGTGCGCCGAGAGCGTCCTTGCGGTAGCCTCTCTTATGGAGAGCAATACCCGAGGTATCTATCATCAGCGTTGCCAGGTCGTTAAGAATAAAGAACTCTATCTGGTATTTTGTTCCCGTCTCGGGAAACTGACTTATGCCGTACACACTCTCAAGCGAGCGAACTACCGCCTTTTTGACAATAGCCTGGCAGTCGGGTATAGAGTGGAGCTTTGATTTGATTGCGTGACCCTTTACGGGGAAGACATCGTTTTTGCCTATAAAATCCGACCAATTAAGCCCTCTAACGCCCTCAAAAAGCTCTTCAAAGCTCTCGGCTCTGAAGGAGCCCAGCTTGATAAACACCCTCTCTGCATAGCGAAGGAATATATTTGACAGTGCAACCGCCTGCTCGTCACCTGCAAAGGTAACTCTGCCGTCAATGGTGGATATTCTCTCATATCCCAAGGCATCTATCTCCTCGCCGAGAAGATGCTCAAGACCGAAAAGACAGGTTGCAACAAGCTCTAGCTTCATAAATTTTCTCCAAAAATCTTATTTCGGCTATATTATATCATCAATATTCCACTCCGTCAAGCAGAAAAAATATTGACATAGAAGGATATTTGTGGTAAAATAACCATAGAAGTAAACTAGGAGGTAATAATATGAAGCCTATTTCCACCAATAATCTTTCCGCTTGGGGCTACGTTGGACTCTTTATTCTCTTCTCCCTGCCTTACGTAGGAAATCTCGCTCTTATCATCTGCGCCTTCTTCGTAAAGGACCACGCAGTAAAGAGCTTTGCACGTGCATTACTCATTCTTTCGCTTATCAGCATTGTATTTCTGGTTGTTGTTGCCCTTCTCGGCATTGTCAACCTTGAGGACTTTAACTTTGATTTCGGCGGTGACGGCGGTATTGAGGTGTTCAATAGCATCAGAGGTTATTTCGGATTTTAATTTAATTTTCAAGCCGCAGGAAAAACTCCTGCGGTTTTTCTTTTTTTCTGTTGATTTTCTCTGGCATTTATGATATAAAATAATTACAAATTATTTTGAAGGGAAAAGCACTATGAAAAGACTCTATCTTAATAACGACTGGCAGTTCAGCTTCGATGCTGATGAATATATTCCCGTGAGAATTCCTCACACCGTGAAGGAGACCCCCTTCCACTATTTCTCCGAGGAGGAATATCAGACCGTTTCGGGCTATAAAAGAAGTATTTTTGCCGAGGAGGAATGGCAGGGCAATCATATTCTCCTTACCTTCGACGGTGTGGCTCATTATGCCGAGGTGTTCCTTAACGGCGAGAAGATAGGCGAGCATTACAGCGGATATACCGCATTTACCATAGACGTATCGGACAAGCTGATATACGGCGAGGAGAACGAGCTGTTTGTCAAGGTGGACTCCCGTGAGAGCCTTAATATCCCGCCCTTCGGCAACGTTATCGATTATATGACCTACGGCGGCATCTACCGTGACGTGTATATTGATATAAAGCACACCACCTACATCTCCGACGTTTTCCCGAGAGCAAGAGCCAACGGCGAGATAGACACCGATATACAGATCTTTGGCGAGCTTTCAAGAAAAATGACCGTAAGGCAGAGTATACTCGTTGACGGAGTGGAATATCTGCTTGGCGAAAGGGCGGCAGATGCAGAGCTGACCATTTCCTCTTACGTAGATAACGTTAAGCCCTGGCATGTGGACAGCCCTAACCTTTATACCCTCAAGACTCAGCTCTGGCAGGGAAAAAATCTTCTTGATGAAAAGGATGTCAGGGTCGGCTTCCGTGATGCCGAGTTCCTTAAGGACGGCTTCTATCTTAACGGTAAAAAGCTTAAGATTCGTGGTCTCAACCGTCATCAGTCCTATCCTTACGTAGGTTATGCCATGCCTCGCTCTATGCAGGAGATGGATGCCGACGTATTAAAGAACGAGCTTGGACTTAACACCGTCCGCACCTCTCACTATCCTCAGTCCCATTACTTCCTTGACCGCTGTGACGAGATAGGTCTGCTTGTTATCACCGAGATCCCCGGCTGGCAGCACATAGGCGACGAGGCCTGGCAGGAGCAGGCGGTAAAGAACGTGGAGGAGATGATACTTCAGTACAGAAATCATCCGTCTATAATTCTATGGGGTGTCAGAATCAACGAATCCCGTGACAACGAGGCGCTTTATACACGTACAAATGCTCTTGCACACAAGCTTGATCCCACAAGAGCCACCTGCGGTGTGCGCAATTTCAAGAAGAGTCAGCTTCTCGAGGACGTTTACACCTATAATGAATTCCTTCACGACGGCAAAAAGCCGGGCTGTGATCCCAAATCCCTCGTTACCTCGGATATGGAAAAGCCCTATATGATAACCGAGTATAACGGCCACATGTATCCCACCAAGTCCTTCGACTGTGAGGATCACAGGGTAGAGCACGCTCTCCGCCACGCAAGAGTGTTGAATTCTGTTGCATCCTATGACGATATAGCAGGTAGCTGTGGCTGGTGTATGGCGGATTATAACACGCATAAGGACTTTGGTTCTGGCGACCGTATCTGCTATCACGGTGTTACCGATATGTTCCGTAACCCAAAGCTTGCCGCCGCCGTTTACGCCTCTCAGGGAAGTGCGCCTGTGCTTGAGATAAGCTCAAGTATGGATATCGGCGAGCATCCCGCCTGCATTAAGGGTGACATCTGGGCGTTCACCAATGCCGACAGTATAAAAATGTATAAGAACGATAAGTTCATCAAGGAGTATTTCTCAAAGGACAGCAAGAGCTTCCGTTATTTGAAGAACAGCCCTATACTTATCGACGATTTTATCGGCGAGAGCATTGCTCTACACGAGAATATGAAGCCTCGTCAGGCAAGGCTTGTAACAAGAGCGCTTAACTATATTGCCCGTCACGGTTACGGCAATCTGCCGCCTAAAATTCTCTGGATCGCAGCACAGTGCATTGTGCTTTACGGAATGAAGATCAGCGACATCGTGGATCTTTACACCAAGTATGCAGGCGATTGGGGTGGAGCTTCCACCGTATACCGCTTTGACGCCATCAAGGATGGCGAGGTGGTGAAATCTGTTACCAAGGCGCCTATGAATTACGGCGGACTTACGGTAAAGGTCTATAAAAATCTGCTCACCGAGAGGGAGAGCTATGACGTTACCGCCCTTAGAATCTCCGCCATTGACGAGAACGGAAACACGCTTTATTTCTCGGGCGAGCCTCTGACCGTCACCACCGAGGGTCCCATAGAGCTTATCGGTCCCCACACCGTACCCCTTCGTGGCGGTATGGCAGGCGTTTATATCAAGTCCACGGGTAAGGTCGGCAGAGCGACCGTTACCGTCAGCACATCCGATCTCGGAGAGATCAGAATACCTCTTGAGGTAAAAATTGAGGGTTGATTTAATTTTAAACTATTGACTTTACCTCTTAAGCTATGATATAATTAAGTGTTTTATAAATTATTTGCAAAGATTTTAGGAGAAAATTCCAATGAAATGGACATCACTTAATGACCTTCGAGAAAAATATCTCGCATTTTTCGAGAGCAAGGGACACGTAAGACTCCCTTCCTTCTCGCTTGTACCTAATAATGACAAATCCCTACTTCTTATCAACTCCGGTATGGCACCTATGAAGAAGTTCTTTACCGGCGAGGAGCAGCCCCCCAAGAACAGAGTTTGTACCTGCCAGAAGTGTATCCGTACTCCCGACCTTGAGAGAGTTGGACACACTGCACGTCACGGCACATACTTTGAGATGCTTGGTAACTTCTCCTTTGGAGATTACTTCAAGGAGGAGGCTATTCCGTGGGCGTGGGAGTTCCTTACCGAAACTCTCGAGATCCCCGCAGATCTTCTCTGGCCCTCTGTTTATGAGCAGGACGACGAGGCTTATGCTATCTGGCGTGACAAGATCGGCGTTCCCGAGGAGCATATTGTAAAGCTCGGCAAGGCTGATAACTTCTGGGAGCACGGCTCAGGTCCCTGCGGTCCCTGTTCTGAAATTTACTTCGACCGTGGACTCAAATTCGGCTGTGGTTCTCCCGACTGTAAGCCCGGCTGTGACTGTGACAGATTTATGGAGATCTGGAACAACGTATTCTCTCAGTTCAACAACGACGGCAAGGGTAACTACACCGAGCTTGCACAGAAGAATATCGATACCGGTATGGGTCTTGAAAGACTTGCTTGCGTAATGCAGGGTGTTGGCAACCTCTTTGAGGTTGACACCGTTCGTGCCCTCCTTGACAGAGTTTGTGAGATCTCCGGCAAGACCTATGGCGTCCAGTGGTCCGATGACGTTTCTATCCGTGTTATCACCGACCACGTTCGTTCC